>CAYSED010000026.1:0-31362 GCA_964429935.1 uncultured Hyphomonadaceae bacterium | reverse complement strand
GCCCGGGGGCGGATTTGAACCACCGACACGCGGATTTTCAATCCGCTGCTCTACCCCTGAGCTACCCGGGCAATCACTGGGCGGGGCCTTCCGAAGAACGGGTTCTATAGGGCGCGAGGGTGGCCTTGTCCATCCGCGTTTTCAGGCCTGTCCCGCGCCGTCATCGTCGCGCAGACCGGGGGTCTCTGCGGCATCCTCGGCAGGGCCGCCGGGGATCGCATAGGCCCCTTTGAGCCAGCGCGAGAGATCGACATCCGCGCAGCGACGCGAGCAGAACGGGCGGAACCGGGCAACAGCCTCGTTCGTCCCGCAGATAGGGCATTTCGCCTTCTTCACGTCCGTGTCACCTCCAACCTGCCGCGTGGTGCGGGTGCAATCGCCAGCCGCGCGCCATATTTTGCTGCAAGGGCCTTCTCATACCGTCCCGAACTGGCCCGCACCAGTGCCAGGGCATCCTCCGGCAGCGATAGCCGGAGGCGGTCTGCCGGACAGGCTTCCGCCTCCCGTGCAAGCGCGCGCAGGCCCTCAAGGAGAATGCTTTCGGGCACCGGCCTGCCGTCCGCACCGACAAGGCGCTCGTGAAGCGGGGCTGCCTGCCAGGCGAGGCTGATCTCCATAAGTCCGAAAGGTGACGGCGCAAGGCACTGGACCCGGCGCACAGACAGGGACCGGAACGTGTCGAGGAAGGCGGTGCGGACCTTCGCGCCGCCCTCTCGGCTAAGCGGGCCGATACAGTCGAGCACGACAAGCCCGCCGAGATCGCGAAAGGCAATGACGCGGGCAAGGGTGTGCGCGGCATCGAGATTGATGGCGAGCGCCCGGGCGCTTGCCCGACCCTCGTCAACCCGTCCGGCCGTGTCGACGTCAACGGCGACGAGCGCAGGCGTCGGCACGACCTGCAGGCGTCCGCCGCCCGGCAGCGGAACAACCGGCTCGGCGGCAAGGGCTAGTGCCCCGGACCACAGGTCCGGCGGCGGGTTGCTAGCGGGCGACCCGCTGCCGCCCGGCAGGCTGGCCATCCACCGTTCGAGGAGGGATGTCTCTCCGGGAGCCCGGCCGGAAACGACCCGGGCGAGCTTGCCGCGCCGGGCTTCGGCGAGCACCGTAACGTTGAGCCGCGCGCCTTCGGCGATCCCGCCGGTTTCCTTTGCCGCGAGAAAGGCCGCTTCGCCGCCTTCAAGCTCGAGGAAAGCGCCGCCTTGTTTCGGGGCGAGGGCGACAATGCGCGCACTGGTCGTCTCGCCGAACCGGGCATGTGTGTCGCTCCAGCGCTGCCAGAGCTGACGCACCGGACGGCCGACCTCGTCCACGGCGAGCGCCCAGCTCTCGCCGATGGCCGATTCATTCACCCAGATTGCCTTGATCGCCATCTTCTCCTGATTGGGCGGGAACGGCCGGGAAGGCAAAGGGGAAATATCGCAGGGCCAGCGCCGATGCAGCGAATGACTTGACGGGATTGCCGTTTCTGGCGGACGTTCGGCCTTGAGAAGGGGACTTTCCGGGATGCAGGTCAGGACAATCAGCCTCTCGGCGCTCTGCATGGCGCTGTCCGCCTGCGCCTCGACGAGCGTCACGGGCGGGGAAGCGGCGCTGGACGGCCTCGGATCGGACACGCGGGTCTTTCTCGACGACACCTGCCTGCCGCAAGAGGGCGCTGGCGCGCTCGATCCCTATTCGACAATTGGCGAGATCGCCGTGGGCGTTGGCGGCGCCGTGTTCGGCTCCTTCGGTCGCTACATCGAGGAACTAGGCCAGCCTGACCTCGATGCCTCGATGGGTCTCGCGAGCGATTTCTTCTACGAGCCGCCAGCCGATGCGGCTGGGGTCGGCTTTCCGTTCGAGGACGAAGAGGCTGGCGCGCCCGATGGCCCGAGCACGCGCAACATGAACCGGTTCATCAAGTGCGTGCATGTCGTGCGCAGCGGCTTCGAGCCCGGCCCGCGCCCTGATCCCGGCAATCCGGCCTATGGCCATCTCGGGCTGACCAGCAGGCCGGCCCTCTACGCCCTGATCGAGCTGGTGCCCGCGCCAGACCGGTCGGCTTTCTTTCGCGGCGAGCTGCGCCATCTCGAGGTCAACCGGTTCGAGCGGGCGGGCGGCGAGCTGTCGCGCGATCTCGTCATTTCCCTCGAACTCGGCGCGCCGGCCTCGGCCCGGATTGTCGCGCTGGACGAGTTCGGCATTCCGGAAGCCATACCGGGCGGCGCATTCGCGATAGCCGCCTTCCAGTTGCCGGGGGTCGAGGGCGGCCGCGTGCTTGGCGAAGCGGAGACCAAAGGCCTCGTGACGGCCTGGATGAACGCCCCGCCCGAAAGCGGTGAGGGCGACCAGTTCCCGTTCAATCTCTATGTCGACATCGTCGAACTGAAGCGCGGCAATCCGCTGCTTCAGGACATCGGCAGGGTCCTGCAGTCCACGCCGGTCCAGCAGGCCGTCGAATACGACCTGCGCGAGGGGGTCTATGGCGATTCCGAGCGCCGCCGCGGCCGGCGAACCGACGACTTCGAGCGGCGCGCAACAGAACGCCGGCTCGTCCGGGCCCTCGAGGACGAGATCCGTCGGCTTGAGGACCTCGTCGAGGGCGGCGAGACCGACGAGGAAACGCTGATCGGCCAGATCCGCAGTATCGAAGACGCCATCGAGGACATCGAGCGCGCCCGCGAAATCGACGGCTGGGAAACGGCGAGCCCGGACATCCTGATGCGTCGGGCACAGCTCGCCGTGGACGAGGCCGACGCGGCCATGCAGCAGCCCGGCGAGGAATAGGGGAGATCAGGGACCCCAGCCGAGCCCTTCAAGCAGGGCGCGCGTCTCATGTAGCGGCAGGCCGACCACGGCGCTGTAGCTGCCGTTCAGCCGTTTTACGAAGGCTCCGGCATGGCCCTGGATGGCGTAGCCCCCCGCTTTCCCGATCGGTTCCCCCGTGGCGACATAGGCCGCGATCTCTGCCGACGTGAGCCGCTTGAAGACAACCCGTGTCAGGACTGTGCGGAACGCGAGGCGGCCATCCGGAGCGCGCACTGCAAGTCCGGTAATGACCTGGTGGGACCGGCCGGAGAGGAGCGCAAGGCAGGTTGCCACCTCCTCGCTGCTCGTGGCCTTTGGCAGGATGCGGCTGCCGAGCGCGACGACGGTGTCCGCGGATATCACGAAGGCGTCCGCAGTCTTGCAGGCCCCGGCCTTCAAGACGGCAAGGCGCAAGGCGAGCGCGCGCGGCGCTTCACCCGCGAGCGGCGTCTCGTCAATGTCGGAGGGCAGCGTCTCGTCCGGCGTGATGCCGATCTGGGCGAGAAGGGCGAGGCGTCGCGGACTTGCGCTAGCGAGAACCAGTTTCGGGCGGCCAGCCATCAGCGCCGCACGGGCCCTATTTGAACCGGAAGGTGATGCGACCCTTGGAGAGGTCGTAAGGCGTCATCTCGATGAGGACCTTGTCGCCTGTCAGCACGCTGATGCGGTTCTTGCGCATCTTGCCGGACGTGTGGGCGATGATCTCGTGGTCGTTTTCGAGCTTCACGCGAAACGTCGCGTTCGGCAGCAGCTCAACGACGGTTCCGTTGAACTCGAGCAGTTCTTCTTTGGCCATTGGCCCTCCTGTGGCACCGGCGGGCTGACGCACCCGCCGCCCCGATATGGGCCGCTAGGTACCCCCCTCAAGGGATTCAGGCAAGGCAATAGCTGTCAGGGTGTCGGCCCTTTCATTCCCGAGTGCAGGGCACAGATCAGCGTGAACAGCCGGCGGGACGTGTTGATGTCGAGCGCGATCTTGTCCTGCAGGCGTTCGCGCAGGAGTTCCGATCCTTCATTATGGATGCCGCGCCTCGCCATGTCGATCGCCTCGATCTGCATCGGCGAGGAGACGCGTATGGCGTCGTGATAGCTCTCGCAGATCATGAAATAGTCGCGGATCACGCCGCGAAAGGGCGACAGCGAGAAGATATAGGTGTGCACCGGTTCGCCGGACTCGTCGCGTATCTCGAAGACGAGCTTGCGGTCCGCTTCGGAGAGGCCGAGCCGGTAGGGACCGCCCGCCTCGTGGCCTATGAGGGCGAAACTGTTGGCTTCCAGCAGGTCGAATATGGCGACGCGACGTTCATGCTCGGCATCGGGCCCGTGCGCCCCGAGGCTTGCCTGGTCGATATCGACGGAGATGAGCCGGTCGTCAGCCATCGGTCCTTTCCGGGTTGCGAAGGTTCGTGCGAACCGCAATCGAATTAACATGCGCGGGCAGGCCTTCAGCCTCGCCAAGCCGGATCGCCGCTCCGGCAAGCGCCGCGAACCCTGCAGGACCTGCGCCCTGGATCGAGGTGCGCTTCAGGAAATCGTGGAGGCCAAGCCCGGAGGAAAAGCGTGCCGCCCGCGAGGTCGGGAGAACATGGTTCGACCCCGTGACATAGTCGCCCAGCGCTTCCGGCAGCCAGCGCCCGAGGAAGACCGCCCCGGCATGGCGCACCAGCGACAGCGCGCCCTGCGGATCGGCCACGGCAAGCTCGAGATGTTCCGGCGCGATGCGGTTGGAGACGTCAACCGCACGTTCCAGCGTGTCTGCGACGATGATCGCGCCATGATCGGCCCATGCCTGCGCGGCCGTCTCCCGCGTGGCGAGCGACTTCAACTGGTTGTGCACCGCCTTCTCGACGGCGTTGGCGAAACCGTCGTCGAGCGCGATCAGGATGGATTGCGAGGACGGATCATGCTCGGCCTGGCTGAGCAGGTCGGCGGCGATCCAGTCCGGGTCATTGTCGGCATCGGCGATGACGCAGATCTCGGAAGGGCCGGCAATCGTGTCGATCCCGACATGGCCGAACACCTGGCGCTTGGCTTCGGCAACCCAGGCATTGCCGGGCCCGACGATCTTGTCGACCGCTGCGAGCCTCCCGGCTCCGTGAGCGAGAGCCGCCACGGCCTGCGCCCCGCCGACAGGATAGTATTCGTCCACGCCCGCCTTGATGGCCGCATAGGCCACCGCAGGCGCAAGTTCGCCGTTCGGGGCCGGGGCCACCATGACGACGCGCTTGACCCCGGCGATCCTTGCCGGGACGACATTCATCAGCACTGAGCTCGGATAGCTCGCCCGGCCGCCCGGCACATAGACCCCGACACTGTCGAGCGGACCCCATTGCCAGCCGAGCGTCACGCCCTCGTCGTCGGTATAGGCATAGTCCTTCGGACGTTGCTGGTCGTGGTAGACGGCGATCCGCTTGTGGGCGAAGTCGATGGCTTCGCGCAGGTCATCCGGGCACTGGTCGGCGAGAACGTGCAAGTCGATATTGTCTGATGTCAGCAGGACCGGATCGATCGCCAGCCGGTCGAACCGCGCCGTATAATCGGCCACCGCCGCACCGCCTCGCAACCGGACATCCTCAATGATCGCCCGCACCGAGCCGGAGAGGTCCTCGGCCTTGCCGCGCGGCTCGGCGAGAAAGGCGGCGAACCCGGCATCGAAACCGTTGCTGACCGTGTTGAAGCGTCTGGCCATGGCTTATCCTCGCTGGCGCGGCGAATGGCCGGGCACGCTCTTGGCGGGCCATACCGTGCCGGAATCCAGCAATGTGATATCAAGGCACTCAACGGCAAGTTCTATTTCCCCGTCGCCCGCAAAGGTCAGTCTTATGGTGCCTTCCGGCGCGGCTTCGCCCGGTTCGAAGGCGATGGCGAGGAGCGAGATGACCAGTTCCGGGTCCGACCGCGTCAGTCCGCGCGACCGGATGCGCCGGACCCCGTCAATGCCGAGAATGGCCCGTGTCCGCGACGGCCTTTCCCCACGTGCCTCGTCTTCCCAGCGAAACCGGTTGAGTTCGAGGGAGAAGCGCCGCTTGCGGGCCTGGTAGCGGAACCCGCCCGCCTTAGCGACGGAATCCTGAAGCGCTGCCGAGACCAGTTTCAGGTCCTCGGCATCCTCTGCCATCAGTCGCAGCGGTTTCGCGTCAGCCATGTCAGCCAGCCTTTTGCATTGACGGCGGGAGCTTGGCCTCACGCCTCTTCCGTGGCAACCCGGCGCACATTGGCCCCGCATGCCGACAGTTTCTGTTCAAGGCGCTCAAAGCCCCGGTCGAGGTGATATATGCGGTTCACCTGGGTTTCGCCATGGGCGACGAGCCCGGCAATGACGAGGGAGACGGAGGCCCGCAGGTCCGTAGCCATGACCGGTGCACCCTTAAGTTGCGGCACACCTTTCACGATCGCCTCCTTGCCGCGAACCGTGATGTCAGCCCCGAGCCGGGCGAGTTCCGGGGCGTGCATGAACCTGTTCTCGAATATGTTCTCGCGGATGACCGATGTCCCGTCGGCGGTCGCCATCAGGGCCATGAACTGGGCCTGCAGGTCCGTCGGGAAGCCGGGATGGGGCTGGGTATCCACGCTGACGGCTTTCAGCCGTGTGCCATTGCGCGCGATGGCGAGACGGTGCTTGCCATGGGCCGTCACGGTCACCCCTGCCTGCCGCATCAGGTCGATCATGGCGCCGAGCGCCTCGACCGGGGCGCCCGAGAGCGTCACTTCGCCGCCGGCCGCTGCGGCAGCCATGGCATAGGTGCCGGCCTCGATCCGGTCCGGCATGACGGGATAGGTTGCGCCCTTCAGGCTGGCAACGCCGGTGATCCGGATCACGGAGGTGCCTGCGCCTTCGATCTTCGCGCCCATCGCGTTCAGGCAGTCGGCCAGGTCGGTGATTTCCGGTTCGCGCGCGGCATTCTCGAGAACGGTTTCGCCCCGCGCGAGCGTCGCGGCGAGCATCGCGTGCTCGGTCGCCCCGACGGACGGGAACGGAAACACGACATGGGCACCTTTAAGACCCCGAATAGCGGCAGCCTTGACATAGCCCTCCTCGATCACGAGGTCCGCGCCCATGGCCTCGAAGGCCTTCAGGTGCAGGTCGACCGGCCGCGCGCCGATCGCGCAGCCGCCTGGCAGCGAGACTGTGGCATGGCCGACCCGGGCGAGAAGCGGGCCGAGGACATTGAAGCTGGCCCGCATCTTCCGCACCTGGTCATAAGGCGCGATCGTCGAAGTCAGCTCGGCGGCGTTCAGGTGGCACTCGCCGGACCCTTTCGGCCAGTAGACCTCGACCCCGAGCGATGACAGCAGTTGCGACAGGAAGCGCGTGTCGGCGAGGTTCGGCATATTGGTCAGCACCAGCGGCTCGGCCGTCAGCAGGCTCGCTGCCATCAGCTTGAGAGCTGAATTCTTCGCGCCGGAAATCGCAATCGTGCCTGAAAGCGGGCCATTGCCCGTCAGAATGAGCTTGTCCATGACGGACCTATAAAGAGATTGCGATGGCAAGGGAAAGGCGCAAATGCGGTGAAGGCGAGGGAAGCGGCCGTTCGGGTCGCGTTCAGGCCGCCCGGTGCAGAAAAAATGTGCCGGGTGCGACGGGTTTTGCCGGCCCGCCCGTCAAACATGTCGTACAACCCGATAGAAAGGACATGCCCCATGAAACTCAACCGACCCCTCGTGATCGGGCTTCTCGGCACAGCGCTCGTCGCCGGTCTTGCCGGAACAGCCCTGGCCCAGCGTGATGGCGGCCCCCAGGGCCCTCGCGGCGACCGCCTTCAGGCCCTGGATACCGACAATGACGGTGCGCTCAGCGCGGCCGAACTTGATGCGCCGAAAATCGAACGCTTTGCCGAGATCGACGCCAATGGCGACGGCGCGGCGACATTCGAGGAAATGGAAGCCTATCGCGAAGCCAAGGCCGCCGAGCGCCGGGAAAAAATGTATGCCCGCCTCGACACCGATGGCAACGGCACGGTGAGTGTCGAGGAATTTTCGGCCCGCGGCGACCGAATGTTCGAGCGGCTCGACGCCGATGGTGACGGCGCGATCTCGGCCGACGAGTTGGAAGCGGCGAGGGATGCCCGGGGCGGTGGACGCCGGGGCTGGCGCCATCGCGACGGCAGGTAACAGGACAAGGGGGGCGTCTGGCGCCGGCACCGGCGCAGGGCCTGATTTCGGGCTTGCGCCCGGCCCCGGCCTCGCGTTCCCCTGCTTGCATGGAGACCGCCCGTGAACAGGACCAGATCGCCCGCGCCGCGACCGGGGACCCGGCGGCCATCCGCGCGCTGGTTGTCCGCCATGCCGGACCCCTCCATGCGCTCGCCTTTCGCATGCTGCGATCAAGCGAGGAGGCCGAAGACATGGTCCAGGAAACCTTTCTGCGCGCGTGGAAGGCCCTGCCGGGCTGGCGGGGGGAGGCGAAGTTCTCGACCTGGCTGCACACGGTTACGCTCAACCTATGCCGGGACCGGTTGCGCAAGCGGCGCGAAACTTTCATGGCCGAGCCGCCGGACATGGCCGACCCGGCCCCGTCGCCTATGGCCGTGCTCGACGCACGCCAGCGTTCGAGCGCACTTAACAAGGCCCTCGACGAGCTTCCGGAGCGCCAGCGCGAGGCCATCCTCCTCTGCACGCTCGAGGGCTATTCCAACCGCGAGGCGGCGGGCATGATGGACATATCGCCGGAGGCCGTTGAAAGTCTGCTGGCGCGGGGTCGCCGGGCCCTGCGCGACAGTCTGGCAAGAGGCCCCCTCGGCAAGGACTATGAGCGATGACGAACCCCGTGAGCGACGCCCGCATCCTAGGCCTCATCGCCGCCTATGGCGCGAGCCCGGTCCGGTGGCCGGAAGGCGAGCGTGCAGGTGCCTTGGCCCGGATCGAAGCCGCGCCGGACCGCTTTGCCGCCGCACTCGATGAGGCCCGCGCCATCGATCTTGCCCTTGAATGCGCGCCGCTTGCCGCGCTGCCGGCAGGCCTGGTTGAGCGGGTCATTGCCGCCGCGCCGCTTCGCAAGGCCGATCCGGCCCGATCGGGCGCTCGCGACCGCGTGTTTGCCCCGTGGCGGGGCTGGCTCGCCGGGGGTGCGCTCGCCTGCCTCAGCCTCGGCCTCGTGACCGGCTATTTCGCTCCGGTGAACCTCCCGGCCCCCGCGAGCGATGCCGATACTGCCCTCGTCTATGCCTTCCTTGATACTGGCCTGACCGAGCTTGACCAGGAGTTCGGGCAATGAGCGAGCCTCGCGGAAACAGGACTTTTTTATGGATTGCGGGCGTGTCGGTTGCCCTGAACCTCGTCCTTGTCGGGCTGTTCGGCGGGCTTGTCCTCCGCCCGCCGGCCGGGGAGCCTGCGGCGGGCAGTCCCGAGCGCGAAACTGCCCGCACCCTCCTGCGGGAGGCCTCCCCCGAAGACCGCCGTGCCGTACGGACACGGCTAGCGCGTTCGTGGCGACAATCGGCCGAAGAGCGCGATATCCTGCGCGAGGCCCAACTGGCCGTGTCGGACGCCCTTCTGGCCGACCCTTACGACCCGGAAGCTGCCAAGGAAGCCTTCGCGCGCCTCAACGCGGCGGATGCCGCCCTGCGCCTTGCGATCCAGACCGACCTTGCCGAAACCCTCGCCGCCGCCGACCCCGCCGCGCGCGCGCAACTCGCAGAGCGCTATTCAAGGCGCGCCAATCGCCCCCGCAGCCGGGACCGCCCCGGCGATCGCTGAGGCTCAATCTCGCGCCCACCGCCTCAGGAGATTATGATATATGCCGGTCAGGGCGAGCCTGACATCATCCCTGTCGTACTCCTTCAGGGCATGGATCGACTGGTCCAGTTCGCAGAGAAGGCTGCGGTCCTCGTGGCGGCGGACGAGACTCTCGATCCAGAAGAAGCTCGCGAGGCGCTGGCCGGAGCGGATTGGTGCCACATGGTGGATGCTTGACGACGGATAGAGAAACAGGTCACCGGCCGGCAGCTTGACGGCATGTTCGCCCTCAAGGCCCCGGACGACAAGCTCGCCGCCTTCGTACTCTTCAGGGGCAGACAGGAACAGCGTAGCCGCGAGGTCCGTCCGCAGCATTCCGTTGCCATGTGGCCTGAGCGCTCCGTCGATATGGTCTCCGTAGCCTTCTCCGGTCTCGTAGCGGTTGAACAGCGGCGGGGAGATGCGTGCGGCCAGGGCTGCCGAGGCGAAGGCCGGGCTGCGCGACAGGGCAGCGAGGATTTCGGCGGCCGCATCGAGCCCGGCCGGATCATCCTCGGCAAGCTGGCGGTTTTTTTTGACGGCCGCTGACATGTGCCCGGCGGTTGCCCGCCCGTCCTGCCAGTTTGCGGCGAGCAGGTGTTGCCGCAAGGCGTGAACCTTGTCCGCCGGCAGGACGGAGGGAATATGAAGCATGGCCTGCTCCCGGTTGCATGACGTGCCGAGGCTAGAAGGAAAAGGTCAACGTTGCCAGAGCCGTCCGTCCGGCTCCCGGGAGCACGTGGACCGGGTGAAGCTGGTCGAAATAGAGCTTGTCGAAGACATTGTTGATATTGATGCGGAGCGAGACGGTGTCTGACAAGACAACCTGCGCGCCAAGATCGACAATGACGAAGCCGGGCGCTTCAAGGAAGGACCGGGCCGTATTCTGCCCGAGGCGCTTGGTATTGCCGACCGCCGTGACCCCGGCCGAGAACCGGTTCGAGACATCATACCAGCTGCTGAATGTCGCCATGTGGCGCGGCGTGATGGTGAGCGCCTCGCCAACGAGGGGACCATTCGGCGCGGAACTTGTCGTCTGGCTGTCGAGAAATGTGTAGCCGGCCTGCAGGCGCCATTGCGGCACAGGCCGTCCGTTGAATTCCACCTCGAAGCCGTCAACGCGCTGCTCGCCGCCGAGCGTATTGAAGCCGGGCGTGTCAGGATCCGGCACGCGGACATTGTCCTTCTCGATCCGGAACAGCGAGGCCGTCAGCAGGCCGGCATTGTCGAACAAGGCCAGCTTGGCACCAATCTCGGCGCTCCGGCTCGTTTCCGGGTCGAGATTGATATTCGCCTGCGAGACGCTGCGCCCGGCTGAAATGAAGGATTCGATCCCTTCGCCCGACGGGTTGAACGATGTGCCATAGGCCCCGTAGAGGCTGATCGTTTCGGTCGCCTTGAAGATCAGCGCGCCGCGATAGCTGAATTCCTTGTCGACGCGGTCAACCACTGTGACGGCATTGACCGATCCGTCCGGGTTGAAGCCGGTGCTGGTATAGTCTGCCTCGAACCTGTCCCAGCGAATGCCGACGACGGCGCGCCAGCGGTCGCCGAACTCGATAGCGTCGATGGCATAAAGCCCTATGCTGTCAGCTTGTCCGTCGGCATTCAGCCGGACAAACTGGTCCGGGCTCTCATAGACCGGGCTGGTCGGATCGACGAGCGAGGTACCGGGCACGTTGAAATTGGTGATATAGGTCGGTTTGGACTGTTCGCGGCCAATCTCGAAGCCCGTGATGAGCTTGTGGCTCGAGGCCCCGAGTTTTGCGGTTATGACCGCGTCCGTCTGGTTCTGTGCGAACGTGTCGGTCGAGAAGCCCTCGAACAGGTTGCGCGAGACCGTGATATCGGCGAGCGGGGTGTCCGGCGGCGTGCCAGCCGCGATGATCGCCTCGCCATAGCGGAAGGCCCGGTCGTTTGCAGAGTAGCGGAACTGCGAACGCAGGGTAAGGTTCGGGTTGACGGTGTGTTCGAGACGGGCCGAGCCGATATCGACATTGCTGTCGAAGAAGTCGTTCGCGAAGCCGTAGAAATTGGACCGGTCGACCGCAGCCGGCGCGCCCGGCGCGTCCGGCGTTCCCGGAAACCAAGGGATGCCGTAGTCGGGAACGTTGTCTTCTTCCTGATGGTAATAGCTGAGTGTCAGGCGTGTCGGGCCCGCAAGGCCGAGTGCCAGTGTCGGGGCAAAGCCCCAGCGGCGGAACTCGGCCACGTCACGGTCCTCGATGCCGGAGCGGTGTGCCACGGCGTTGAGCCGGAAGGCCGAGCCGCCAGCAAGATCGCTAGCGGCATTGAGATCGGCCTCGGCGCGTGCCGTTTCGTCAAGCCCGCCTGTCAGCCGCGCCGTGAAGGCCGCTTCATCGAGCGGTGCCTTGCTGACCCGGTGGATGACGCCGCCGGTTGACCCCCGCCCGAACAGGATGGACGACGGGCCCTTGTAGACCTCGACGGACTCGTCATTGAATGTGTCGCGGAAATAATAGCCGAAGTCGCGGATATTATCGAGAAACTGGTCATTGCGGGTCGTGAAGCCGCGCAGGATCGCATTATTGCCCTGAAAGCTCGTCTCGCCAGCCCCGAGGCTGATCCCGGGCACGGCACGCAGGGCGTCATTGAGATTGGACGTGCCGCGCGCAAGGAGGTCTTCGCGGGTAATCGTCGTGACGGCTTGCGGCGTTTCAAGGATGGGTGTGAGGACACGCCCGAGCGTTGCCGCCTTGAGGGTTGTTCCCTCAACGATGATCTCTTCCTGGACAGCATCCGGTTCCTGTTCGCCTTCAGCCGCAATGGAGGTGTCCTGAGCAGGCCCGGCGGGCTCGCCAAAGGCTGTCCACGCCATTCCGGCAGCGAGGCTTGTCGCGAGGAGCGGCGCGCGCAGGAGCCGGGTCCGGATGCCCGGTTCGGGTCTTCGATCAGTCGGCTTCATTATCAGCGTTCCCCACGCGTCACAGGCCGTTTACGTCCCGGCATTACTTGTTCAGCCGACCTGTTTCACAATTGAGCTACTTCGCCGCGGCCGCCAATGCAAGACCACGGCCGGACCGGCAGCCATATTGACAGTGGCCTGACAATGGCGGACGCACACTCGGCATGGCGACGTTCGATCTCATCCTCAAAGGTGCCATTCTCGTGACCCCGGGCGAGGAAGGTCCGGGCGACATTGGCGTGCGGGATGGCAAGATCGCCGCCATTGGCGACCTTGGGTCGGCGAGCGCAGGCGATACCTATGACGCGGCCGGCCTGCACATCCTGCCGGGTGTGATCGACAGCCAGGTCCATTTCCGCGAGCCGGGCCTCGAATACAAGGAAGACCTCGAGTCCGGTGCCCGCTCTGCCGCGCTCGGCGGCGTGACTGCCGTGTTTGAAATGCCGAACACCGATCCATCGACGACGACGCCTGACCTTCTTTCCGACAAGCTCGCCCGCGCCAAAGGCCGCATGGATGTTGATCATGCCTTCTATGCCGGGGCGACGCATAACAACCCGCCGCTCCTCGCCGAAATGGAACAGATGCCAGGCTGTTGCGGCGTCAAGGTCTTCATGGGGGCATCGACCGGGTCTCTGCTTGTGCATGATGATGCGGGCGTCGAAGCAGTCCTGCGGGCGATCAAGCGCCGGGCGGCCTTCCATTCCGAGGACGAGTTTCGCCTCGCCGAGCGCCGCGCTCTGGCCGTTACCGGCGACTGGTCGAGCCATCCGGTCGTGCGGGATGTCGAAACGGCCGTGTCCTCGACACGGCGGCTCATCCGCATTGCGCGGGGCGTCGGCAAGCGCATCCATGTCCTGCACATCACGACCGAGGAAGAGCTGGCCATGCTCAAGGAGGCGAAAGACGTCGCGAGCGTCGAATGCCTGCCCCAGCACCTGACCCTCGCAGCGCCGGAAGCCTATGAGCGCCTGAAAGGCTATGCCCAGATGAACCCGCCGATCCGCGAGGCCCGTCACCGGGAGGCGCTCTGGCGCGCGGTCAATGCCGGGATCGTCGATGTGCTCGGCTCCGACCATGCTCCGCACACCAAGGAGGAAAAGGCGCGGCCCTATCCGGCGAGCCCGTCCGGCATGCCTGGTGTGCAGACGCTCGTGCCGGTCATGCTGACCCATGTTGCCGATGGCAGGCTGTCGCTCCGGCGGTTCGTCGAGCTGACCAGCGCCGGGCCGCAGCGTGTCTTCGGTATCGCCGCCAAGGGGCGGCTTGCCGAGGGCTATGATGCCGATTTCACGGTCGTTGACCTGAAGCGGCGCCAGACCATCACGGCAGACTGGTCAAAATCGAAATGCGGCTGGACCCCGTTCGAGGGCTTCGAGGCCAAGGGCTGGCCGGTCGCGACGATCATTCGCGGGCGCTTTGTCATGCGCGACGGCGAGATCACGCAACGCGGCGGCGGCAAGCCTGTCCGGTTCAACGAAACACTGGAGCCGGCGGCCTGAACCGGCCCGGCCCGCGCATGGGAGGCAAGGCACATGGCTGATTCTGCGGCTACCGGACTGACGGGAGCGGAAGCGCTCGTCTCGACCCTCGCCGACCATGGCGTGACGGCCTGCTTTGCCAATCCCGGCACGTCGGAAATGCACCTCGTCACGGCGTTCGACCGCGAGCCGCGCATCCGCTCGGTGCTCTGCCTGTTCGAGGGCGTCGCGACCGGTGCGGCAGACGGGTTTGCCCGCATCGCCGGCACGCCCGCCATGACGCTCCTGCATCTCGGACCCGGCTACCAGAACGGCGGCGCGAACGTGCACAATGCGAGGCGCGCCCGCAGCCCGATGATCAACGTCATCGGCGACCACGCGACAGGTCATCGCCGCCATGACGCGCCGCTCGCGTCCGACATTGTCAGCCTCGTCGCTCCGAACTGTCACTGGGTGAAATCTGTCGAAACGGCGGGCGATGCAGGACGGCTCGCGGCCGAAGCCTATGCGGCAAGCTTCGGTCCGGCCCCCGGTCCGATTGCCCTTATCCTGCCGGCTGACAGTGCCTGGACGAGGGGCGGCCCGATCGCGCCCCTGATGTCGCCGCCGTCGCTGCGGCGACCGGAGGCAGCCCGGATCGACGCGGTAGCCGCGGCGCTGAAATCTGCTGCGAAGCCTGCAATCCTCGTCAATGGCCGGGCCTTGCATGAGGCAGGCCTTGACGGGCTCGCCCGATTAGCGGCAGCCGGAATGCTCGTCCTGACAGACACATTCGTGCCGCGCCAGGCGCGGGGGGCCGGACGCTACGCGCCGGACCGCCTGCAATACTTTGGCGAGATGGCGCTTGCCCAGCTTGAAGGCGTCGATCTCCTCCTGCTGGCTGGCACCGATGCGCCAGTTGCCTTCTTTGCCTATCCGGACAAGCCGGGCCTGCTCGTGCCGGAAGGATGCCGCACCTTGAGCCTTGGCGCCGCCGACCATGATTCCGCCGCTCTCGTCGCCGCCCTCGCCGATGCTTTAGGGGCCAAAGAACTTGCCCCAGCCCCCGCACTCGCCTTGCCGGATGCGCCAGCAGGCGAGCTAAATCCCGGCACGGTCGGGGCAAGCATTGCCCGCCACCTGCCGGAAAATGCCATCGTCGCCGATGACGGCGTCACGGGCTCGCTTGCCGCTTTCCTGCCGACCGCCACCGCGCGCCCGCATGACTGGCTGATGCTGACCGGCGGGGCCATCGGGATGGGCATGCCGCTGGCGCTCGGGGCCGCCATTGCCGCGCCGGACCGCAAGGTGCTCTGCCTCTCCGGAGACGGCGCAGGCATGTACACGAACCAGGCCCTCTGGAGCATGGCGCGGGAACAGGCGGATGTCGTCACCGTGGTCTTCGTAAACCACTCCTACCGCATCCTCAATATCGAGCTCTACCGCACCGGCGCGGGCAATCCCGGCCCGGCCTCGCGAGGCATGCTCAGCCTCGATGGCCCGGAAATCGACTGGGTGAAACTCGCCGAGGCCCAGGGCGTCCCGGCAGAGCTGGCAACAACCGCCGAGGGCTTCGACGCGGCACTTGCGCGCGCGATGGCCGCGAAAGGCCCACGTCTGGTCGCAGCGCTCGTGCCGGGCTAGGCAAGCGGCTCATGCTTCGCTCCATATGCGCCTCCGCCATAATTCTTGCTTTCTACCTGCAGGCTGAGGCCCAAATGGAGGGCACTGATGTGTCGAGCGGCTGCCACGCCTATGAAGGCTGGGAGGCGGTTGCCAAACTCGCGCAATCGCATGTCGTCATGTTCGGCGAGATGCACGGCACAAATGAATCGCCGGGCGCGATTGGCAGTCTGCTTTGCGAACTTGTTGCGGCGGATATTCCGGTCAGGTTTGGCATTGAGGCGGAGTGGCCACAGAGTGCCGCGCTCGACGGTGCGCTGAGATACCCGCTCGACCCCGAAGCGGTCTATGCCGCCGCTCCAGCCATGTGGGACAGTCATGACGGGCGAAGCAGCGAGGCGGTCTACCGCTTGCTGGAAGGCATCGCCCTCTGGCGTTCGTTCGGCGCAGATATTTCGGTCTTCGCGTTTGATCACGACCCGGCCTTGCCGGCAGATCAGGCTCTAACCCGCTCCGCCGTCATGGCCCGGGAAGTGGATCGCAATATGGCTGGGTTTGACGGAGCCGTCCTCCTGTTCGCCGGCGGCTATCACGTCGTTCTCAATCCGCCGGGTTCGGGACGAACCGGGGGCTCCCTCGCGAGCGAGGTGACCGCCCGGCCTGTCATCGCCCTCAACATGGCCTATGGTCCGGGCGAGGCCTATGTGACGGCAAGTCTGGGCGACGGAGACCTTGTTACGGGCCCGCTGAAACTCTCCGCCACTCATAAGGGCGATACCCGGGTTCGGGCCTTTGACCTGACACCGACCGGTTATCATTCCGGCATCTACCTGACGGGTCCGATTACGGCCTCGCCACCTGCTTTTGACGAGCGCTAGGTTTCGACGGGCGCGTATCTAGTTCCGCTTCGGGAAATAGTGCGCGGCAAGTGCGTCCGAAAGGCGTGCGCCTTCTTCGGCGTAAAGCGCTTCGGCATCTGCTGCGCTCGCATCGCAGCGGTTGCGGCGGGAGGTTTCCTGCGCATAGCCGGAATTGAAGCCGTCGACCATGCCAGACCGAAGTCCGCCCCGGACCGGGGCTTCCAGTCCGAGCAATTGCTGCATATAGAGGCGCCAGTACTGGTCGTCCGACCCGTTGCAGACAACGCGGATCGCATGCGCCCCGCCAATGGCTGCCGAGAGGTCGATCAGGTTGGCGATATAGGCCTGGTCACGCGGCGGAAGGTCTTCCTGGGCGCTGGCACCTTCGGCAATCGCCAGGGCGATAAGGACGGAACACCCGAGATGCTTGACTTGCTTGTGCATGAAGCAACTTTCGCGCGGCTCGAAACCGAGCTCAAGACCCGCTCGGCAGCGGTGCGCCCTGTCGTGTTGCACGATGATGGCGTTTTTCGGACGGCCAGCGGAGATGTCGTGCCCGAACCCGTCGCGGCAGACCTTGTCTATGCGACGCCCGACGCGTTCTTCGGCCCGCAAGTTGCGAAGTTCATGGGCGCCGTGCTGAACGCGCCGGATCTCAAATGGTTCCAGGCGAGCGCTGCCGGGACCGAGCATCCGGTCCTGCAGGCGATCGGCGCGAAGGCCGGGGTCTATACAAGCTCCCACGAACAGTCCGAAGCAATCGCCGAATGGGTGCTCTGGGCCGGGCTCGACTGGTTCCAGAATGGATCTGAGCGACGTGCCGCGCAGGCCGAGGCACGCTGGCAGCGGCTGCCCTTCCGCGAGATTTCCGATACGCACTGGCTTGTTGTCGGCTTCGGACATATCGGGCGCGAGACCGCGCGGCGACTGCGCGCGCTCGGTGCCAGCGTGACGGGCGTGCGCCGCACCCCGGGTGCCGATCCCGATGCCGACCGGATGGTCGCCGCGGGAGAGATACACAAAGTGATCGGCGAGGCAGATGCCGTGCTTCTCTGCTGCCCGCTGACGCCTGAGACCGGGAACATGGCCGATGCCGCCTTCTTCAAGGCGATGAAACCGGGCGCGCTCTTCGTGAATGTCGGACGCGGCGCGCTTGTCGATGAGGAGGCGCTGCTCGCCGGGCTCAAGGCCGGAACGCCCGGTCATGCCTCGCTCGATGTTGTCCGCACCGAGCCGCTGCCGGGCAACAGCCCGATCTGGTCGCATCCGGGCGTCACCCTGACCGCGCACACATCGGCCGAAACCCTGAGCGCAGCGAGGCGGACGGATGCGAGGTTCCTCGCCAATCTCGACCGGTTCCTTGCGGGCGAGCCCCTGAACAATGTCGTGCCGAAAGCGGCGTTTGGCTGAGCGCTTTCAGCGCGCCTTGCGGTACATCGGCGTCATGACCGGGGATGACCCGGACCGGATCTCGCCGATCGCCTCGAAGCCGTGGCGCTCATAGAGTGAAATATTGCGCGGATTGGAGCTTTCCAGATAGGCGGGCAGCCCGTCCTCATCGCAGCGGGCGAGCGCGTGCTTCATCAGCGCGGCGCCGAGGCCCTGTCCGGTCGCGCGCGGATCGGCCGCGATCATGGGCAGGTACCAGTGCGGTTCTGCCGGATGGTAGGCGGCCATGCCCTCGAACAGGCCGGCGAGGTCCTCGCTGAACTCCGGACGCGATGCGAGCGTTCGCTCGACAACGGCATTCATCCCCGTCTCATCCGGCTCGACGCCAGGCGGCAGCCAGAAAGCCGCCGCCTGGAACCGGCCGTCATGATAGGCCGTGCCAAGCTCGAAGGCCCGCCCGCCAAAGGCATTGGCGAAATCCGGCATCAAGGCGAGATAGTCCGGGGCTTCCTTCCAGACCCATCGCGCAATCGGGTCGGCGGCAAAGCCGAGCACGATGATGTCGATCAGGCGCTCCCGGTCGGCGGCATCAGCGGTGCAGGGTTGTGGCGCGTCCACGGGCAAGCCCTCCGACCTAGGCGTCGACCCGCGACCTGAGGCGCGAGAGGCCTTCGATCGCCGCTTCCGCCTCTCGCATGATGTTCCCGACTATGTCGCGGACAGGCAATACGTCCCGCACCCCGCCTGCCGATTGTCCCATCGCGAAACAGGATTTGGCGGGGTCCAGCCTCGACTCGTCCGTCACCCCGCCAATGCCACCGATCACGTCTGTCTGGACCGAGTGCATCGCCTGGAACGGGAAGGGCTTTATGTCCTGCGGGCGGCTTTCCCAGTCGAGAATATAGTCATTGGTCCGGCAGCGCATCGGCTTGCCGGAATAGCAGCGCGTGCGGGTCGTGTCGGTATCGCCCGCCCCGACAACCGCCTCCTTGTAGCTCATGGCGGCATGGGCTTCTTCCGACGCGATGAAGCGCGTTCCCATCCAGACCCCGACGGCGCCGAGGGCAAGGGCAGCGGTAAGGCCCCGCCCGTCATAGATGCCGCCGGCTGCGATGACCGGAATGTTCACGGCCTCGACGGCCTGGGCGACAAGCGGCATTGTCCCGACAAGGCCGGTATGCCCGCCGCCCTCGCCGCCTTGAAGGATCACCGCGTCGCACCCTGCCTGTTCGGCCTTGATCGCATGCTTGACAGCGCCGCCGACGACCATGACCTTGATGCCCGCCTTGCGCAGCTTGTCCATGATCGGCATCGGCACGCCGAGCCCGGCCACGAAACTGTCGGCGCCGCCCTTGATGATGACATCGACCGAGGCCTCGAGGCTTTCGGGCTGCGCGGCGAGGAGATCAACCCCGAAGGGCCGGTCAGTCAGTTCCCGCACCCGTGCCATCTGCCCGGCGATGAAATCGGGCGATGTTCCGGCCATGCCGAGGACGCCGTAGCCGCCTGCCTCGCACATGGCAGCGCAAACTTGGGCATAGGATACCCCGCCCATGCCCGCGAGCATGATCGGATGTTCGATGTTCAGCAATTCGCACAGCGGCGTGGTCAGTCCCATGGCGGTCGGCTCCCGTGTCCTGCGATGATAGCACGAAAAGCCGTAGACAGGCGACGCTGCGTCAAGGCAAGCGGCTTGCATGGCAGGGCAGGCCGCAAGGGGCACCTCTCGACTCGCCGCATTTTTGGCGTCATTGAAAGGTTTCATTAAGAATTGTCGGTTGTGCGCATTGCGGGCCGCGTGCGTCAAACGGAGGAGACGCGTCATGACCAAGGTCTTCACTGGAGCGGTGCTCGCCGCCGCGCTGGCAGCAGGGCTCGCCCTGGCGCAGGAAAGCGCGCCCGAGCCGGAGGCCGAAACCCCCGCCGAGATGTCCGAGACCGCCGATCCGATGGTGCTGATAGGCGATCCGGAACCCGGCGAACCCCAGATGTTCGCAGCCGAAGGGGATACCGAAGCCGAGATTGTCACCGAAGCGGAAATGGCGTCCGAAGCGGAGGCAGCCCTCGCGCTCGACGGCGACATGGTCGGCGACATGGCGGCCCTGCCGGAAGACGCCGAACGCCCGGACTGGTAGAGTGACCGATTGTCAGGCACCCGGCGGGCGACGGGTCCGGCATGTGCACAATGACATTGAGTCAATGCCGGTTTCGTGTCCTCTTGCCGCCGATTGCCAGTGGAGTCGGGCAATTTGCAAAGCCGGACAGGCCTTGTTCCTGCCGGGTCAGACAAGAAGACTGAGGGAAGTTCCTATGAAAACATATCTATTGGCCGGTTTCGCTGCGCTCGCGCTTGCAGCCTGTGGCGGTACCGAGACAACGTCCGAAACGGTCAGCGAAACGGTTTCCGAAGCCGCGGAGACCGTGGACAATGCGGCTGCCGAAACGGCTGCGGCTGTTGAACCTGCGGCTGTCGAGGCCATCGAGGCTGCCGGCGCGGAAGCGGCGGAAGCCGGTGCTGAAGCTGCCGATGCCGCTGGCGATGCCATGGACACGGCCGTCGATGCTGCAGAAGACCTCGCAGAAGACACCGCGGAGACTGTCGAGGAAGCCACGACCGACGAACAGCCGAGCTAGGCTGGCGTCCTGAAGGACAAGCAGGCGGCCGCGCTTACCAGTTGGAGCGCGGCCGTTCTGATTCGGTGCCGGGGACTCAGAAGATTGCGTAGCCGCCATCGACAACGAACGTGTCGCCGGAATGATAGGCGGAGGCATCCGAGGCGAGATAGACCGCGATGCCGCCAAAGTCGGCCGGTTCGCCCCAGCGCCGCGCGGGCACGCGCGAGATGACCTTGGTCGTGAACACGTCCGAGCCCTGCGCAGCCTGCGTCATGTCGGTCGCGATCCAGCCGGGCAGGATGGCGTTCGCCCGGATGCCGTAGCGGGCGTGCTCGACAGCGATGGAGCGGAGCATGGAGATCAGTCCGCCCTTGGTCGCCGCATAGGCCTGATTGCGTCCGGCACCCTCGATGGCGGCAAGCGAGGCGACGCCGACGAGGGACCCGCCGGGATCGCCCGCCTGTGCCCGCCTGACCATTGACCTGACCGCCTCGCGGAGCGTCCAGAACGCGCCCTCCATGTTGATCGACATGTTGTAGCGCCAGGTCTCGGTCGTCATCTCCGAGAAGGAGTTCGCGCCGCGCCCGACCCCGGCATTGGCAAAGCAGCCGTCTATGCGCCCGAAGGCCTCGTCCGTCTCGGCCATGGCCCGGATCACTGCGGCTTCGTCCGAGACATCGACGGCCCAGCCCTCGGCCCGGCCGGTGCCGAGCCTGTTCAGGCGTTCGACCGCTGCCGCATTGGCCTCCTTTGTCCGTCCCCAAACGGCGATATTGGCATTCGAGGCGGCGAGGGCCTCCGCCATGCCGAGCCCGATGCCCCGGTTGCCGCCTGTGACGAGGACGGTTTTCCCGGCAAGATCGAATGGCGCATAGGTCATCGGGGAACATCCTCAGGCTGTTGTTCCGGCAGGTTTCCGGCTGCGGCCCCGCATCGTCAAGGGGGACGCCGGGTCATCCGGCCTGCCCGTCGGCGCCGAAATACTTCCCGGCAACCGTTTGCCTCGCCCGCCGAATTGGTTAAGCTGGAAGTCTGAGACATGGGGAGTGCGCAGGATGTTCTTGAGGCAACTGGACGTCGTCCCGGGCAAGGCCCGCCAGCTTGCGGGCATGCCGCGCTTCGAGAATCTCAGCCGGCGCGGCTTCCTTGCCGGGTCGAGCCTTTTTGTCGTCGGCGTGTCGCTTGCCGCGTGCTCGCCTGGCGGGGAGATCGCCGAGGTGCCGGCCGGTCCCAGTCCGCTGACCGAAGTTCGCGGCGGGGATGCGACGCCTTCGCTCTGGATTGCCATTGAACCGTCCGGGGCTGTCAAGATCACCTGCCACCGGTCCGAGATGGGCCAGCAGGTCTGGACATCGATGGCGCAGATCGTCGCTGACGAGCTTGATGCGGACTGGAAGCAAGTCGAGATCGTCCAGGCCCTCGGCCACCAGAGATATGGCGACCAGAACACGGACGGCTCGCGTTCCGTGCGCTACAATTTCCACCGCCTGCGCGTTGCCGGCGCCGCCATGCGGGACATGCTGAAAACCGCTGCCGCTGCCGAGTGGGGCGTCGAAAAGACTACGGTCTCGACCGAGCCCGGCTTTGCTGTGCATGCCGCGAGCGGGCGGCGCCTGTCCTATGGCGACCTTGCCGAAGCGGCCGGCCGCCTGCAGGTCCCGGCCGAGGCCGACATCGCGCTCAAGGCCCGCGAAGACTGGCGCTACATCGGCAAGGACGTCTCTTCGCTGACCGTGCCGCTGCTCGTGCGCGGGAAGGGCACCTTCGGCATCGATGTCCGGCGGCCAGGCATGGTCTATGCCGTGATTGCCCGCCCGCCGCAGGTTTTCGGCAAGACAGGCGCGGTAAACGATGCGGCCGCCCTGAAGGTGCCGGGTGTCCTCCAGACCGTCAGGTTGCCGGATGCAACCCCGCCGGCAGCGTTTCAGGCACTCGGCGGCGTTGCCGTGGTCGCGAGCGATACCTGGGCAGCGATCCAGGGACGCAACGCCCTCGACGTGACATGGGCCGACGGGCCGAATGCCGGATATGATTCGCAGTCCTACGAAGCGGCCATGCGCGAGACGGCGCGGGCCCCGGGTTCCGTGCGGAGGGCGCGCGGCGATGTCGATGCCGCGCTTCTCTCGGCCGACCAGCGCATCGTATCCGAATATTATGCCGCCCACCTCAGCCAGTCGCCCATGGAGCCGCCTAGCGCGACGGCCGAATGGACCGGCGACACGCTCGAATGCTGGGCCTGCGTGCAGGATCCGCAGACGACCCGCGATACACTCGCCGGAGTTCTCGGCATGCCGGCCGAGAACATCACGGTTCACGCGACCTGGCTTGGCGGGGCTTTCGGACGCAAGTCGAAGCCGGATTTCGTGGTCGAGGCCGCCCTTGTCGCCAGGGACGTCGGCAAGCCGGTCAAGCTGACATGGACCCGCGAAGACGAGGTTCGCCACGGCTTCTACCATTCGGTCAGCGCGCAAAGGCTGGAAGCCGGGCTCGACGCGGACGGAAACTGCACCGCCTTCCTGCACCGCACCGTCTTTCCGCCAATCGCCTCGACCTTTGCCGATGGCGTGGCGACGCCGACAGACGGAGAAATGGGGCTCGGGGCGACGGACAACCCGCTGAGCGTGCCGAATCTCAGGATCGAGTCCGGGGATGCGCCCGGCCATGTCCGGATCGGATGGCTTCGCTCGGTGTCGAACGTCTACCATGTCTTTGCCGTGCAGAGCTTCATTGCGGAACTCGCTGCCGCAACCGGGCGCGACCCGAAGGACTATCTCATCGAAATGATCGGTCCTGCGCGCACCATCGATCCGAATGCCGAGGGCGCAGCCTACGCCAATTATGATGCGCCGCTCGATCTCTACCCGATCGAGACCGGCAGGCTGACCCATGTGGCCGAGCGCGCCGCCGCCATGGCCGGCTGGGGCCGGAGCCTCCCGCAGGGCCATGGGCTCGGCATCGCGGTGCACCGCTCGTTCCTCTCCTATGTGGCGACGGTCGTTGAGGTCGCCGTGGATGCGGACGGCCGGATCGCCATTCCCGGGGTCTGGCTTGCCGTCGATGCCGGGACGGTCATCAATCCCCGGCACGTGCGGGCGCAGATGGAAGGCGGCACGATCTACGGCTTGTCGAACGCGCTCTATGGCGAGATAAGCGCGAAGAACGGGGCGATCGTCCAGGCCAATTTCCCGGACTGGCGCCTGATGCGGATGGCCGAAGCCCCGCGCGCCTTTGAAGTCGAGATTGTCGAGTCGGATGCGCTGCCGGCCGGGGTCGGCGAGCCGGGCACGCCTCCGGCCGCGCCGGCGCTTGCCAATGCCATATATGCTGCAACGGGCATGCGGGTCCGCAGGCTGCCGATCCTCGGCGCGCGCAGCGACCGGCTGAACCGCAATGCTGTGCAAGACACCTAAGGGACAGGAGCGACCAGTATGGCGATCACGCTGAACATTAATGGCGAGGCGCGCGAGATCAGTGCGGCCGAGGGCACGCCGCTCCTCTGGGTCATGCGCGACCATCTTGGCATGACCGGAACCAAGTTCGGCTGCGGCGTCGCGCAGTGCGGGGCCTGCACGGTGCATGTGGACGGCTCGCCCGTGCGGTCGTGCATCACGCCGCACGACTCGCTCGAGGGCCTGCCGATCACGACGATCGAGGGCAAGGAGGGGCCTGCTGCCGACGCCATTCGCGCAGCTTGGGAGGCGAGCGACGTGCCGCAGTGCGGATACTGCCAGTCCGGCCAGATCATGAGCGCGATTGCGCTCCTCGAGACGAATCAGGCCCCGGACGATGCCGCCATCGACGACGCGATGAGCGGCAACCTCTGCCGCTGCGCGACGTACATGAGCATACGCCGCGCGATAAAGGACGCCGCCGGGCGGTTGTGATTTCGCCTGCCAGCGGGAAGGCCTCACCGAAGATTGCGGGATGGCCCTGCTTTGAAACGGGAATTGCCAGAGGGCGGTTGCCCGGGCGACGATATGGCCTCCGGAGCGGCCAACCTGTTGCAATTACGACGCGGCCCGGCAAAAAAGTGCCGGATTAACTGTCACTAGGGCCCGACACGGTCTCGCCAAGGCGCGGAAAAGCCTTTAGTGAAGTGTCAAGATGCATGATGTTCGTGCAGTCTTTAATCCTTCGGCCGGTCGACAATGGTGTTGAGTCGGCACACAAAAGGGGATGGGTATGAAGAAAACTCTATTGTGCGCTTCCGCAGCGGCCGCATTCGTGTCGGCAGGCGTGACAGCATCCGCTGATGAGGGCTGGTACGTCCGTGCGGACGTTCAGTATTCAGTGGCGGGAACTCTCGACCACGATGCAGCGGAAATTTCGCTTGGCTCGCTTGCTGGCGATTCCAACGTAGACAATAATTTCGGCGGCCAGGTCGGCACCGGTTACGAATTCGGGAATAATTTCCGCCTGGAGACGACTTTTGGCTACCGCGCTGGCGATACCGATGTCGATACGGCGTCGAACGGCATACCGACGCTCCCCGGCACCGCTATCAACTCATCGCCGAATGGTGAAGTTCAGGTCTGGGACGTCATGGCGAACCTGCTCTATGACCTGCCCACGGGTGATATCTTCCGTCCCTATATCGGCGGCGGCGTCGGCATTGCACAGCTCAAGGGCATCGCCAGCAACCTGTCCGGAGACACGGGCACGGATCTAGAATTTGCCGTCAACGGCTTCAGCGACTCGGACACGAGCTTTGCCTATCAGGGCCTGCTTGGCGTTGGCGTTGGCTTGACGGAAAACCTGACACTCGATCTCGGCTACAAATATTTCCATGTTGACGATCTCGACTTCACGGGCCGCAACGCAACCGGCGGTCCTGTTGCCTATGTTGGCGATTATGTCGACCACACCGTAACCGCAGGCCTGCGCTACCGGTTCGGCGTTACTCCGCCGCCACCCCCGCCGCCGCCACCGCCGCCCCCGCCTCCGCCGCCGCCGCCCCCTCCGCCGCCGCCGCCGCCGCCACCTCCTCCGGTGGCCCCGGTTGATGCCCAGGCGGCTGCCTGCTCGACGCTTAACCAGCAATTCGTGGTTTACTTCGAGTGGGATGGTTCGGACCTCACCAGCGCAGCTTCGGCTGTCATTGACGAGGCTGTCTCGAACATTGCGCAGCGCGCTGACTGCTCGACTGGCTCGGTGACGATCGTTGGCCACACCGACTCTTCGGGTGCCTCGGCGTATAACCAGCGGCTCTCCGCGAGCCGTGCATCGGTTGTTCGGGATGCGCTCACCTCGCGCGGCATCGATGCCTCGATCATCACGACCGATGGTCGCGGCGAGACAGAGCTTGCCAAAGCCACGCGCGATGGCGTTCGCGAACCGCTGAACCGCCGTTCGGAAGTCACGATCTTCGTCCGCTAAGGCAGGCGAAACCAGAATCAAAAGGCCCGGCAGCGATGCCGGGCCTTTTTTGTCAGGCAAGCGGGAGAGGACCCTGCCTGGCCTTGCACTGTCAGGCTCGGCGGGCCTAAAGAGGGCGCATGATCCAATTGCATGACCTGACGGGGGATGACGCGGTCGCCGTCGAACGACTGAAGGACGCAGTCACGGCCATGGTCGCCAGAACGGTTGCCTGGTCGCAGGTCAATACCGGCAGTACCAATGCACGCGGACTGAAGGCGCTCGCCCCGCGCCTTGCCGATGCGTTCAGCGAGCTTCATGCCGAGGTCAGGCTCGACGCGACCGAGCCCGTCGAGCAGGTCGGGCGGACCGGCGAGACCGAATTGATGGAGACCGGTCCGATCCTCAGGGTTTCGGCACGACCCGATGCGCCGGTTCAGGTCGTCATGAGCGGCCACTATGACACGGTGTTCCCGGAAGACTCCGGCTTCGACACAGTGACGGATCTTGGCGGCGGCAAGCTGAACGGGCCGGGCCTGGCCGACATGAAAGGCGGGCTCTGCCTCATGCTCGAGGCGCTGAAGGCTTTCGAGGCCGGTCCGTTCAGGGACCGCCTCGGCTACAGGATCGTCATCACGCCGGACGAGGAGATCGGCAATTTCGCGAGTGCGGGGGCTCTGCGCGAGGCGGCGTCCTCCGGGGCTCTGATCGGCATGACCTATGAACCCTGCATGGAGACCGGTGCCATGAGCGGCGGGCGAAAGGGTTCGGCCGTATACGATGTTGTCCTGCGCGGGCGTGCCGCTCATGCCGGCCGGGCTCATGAGGAAGGGCGCAGCGCGATCGCCGCCGCCGCCGAACTCGTCGTCGGCCTCGAAGGCCTGAACGGTCGGCGCGAGGGCGTCACGGTCAATACCGGCAAGATCGACGGCGGGGCAGCAGTCAATATCGTGCCTGACCTTGCCATCGTTCGCTTCGGTGCCCGCGCGCCTGACGCCGAGGCTGCGGCCTGGACAAATGCGGAAATCGACAGGCTGGTCGCCCGGGCCGCTGAGCGCGACGGGATCAGCGCCCACCGGCATGGCGGGTTCTACCGGCCGCCAAAGCCGCGCAATGCGGCCCAGCAGGCACTCTTCGATGCCGTTCGCGGGACAGGCCGTGCCATCGGCCTCGATCTCGAGTTCATCGACACGGGCGGGGTCTGCGAGGGCAACAATATCTTTGCCGCCGGAGTTCCGAACGTGGACACGCTCGGCGTGCTCGGCGGGCGCATTCATTCGGCCGAGGAATTTGTCGATACGGCAAGCTTTGCCACGCGGGGCGCGCTGTCGGCGCTGCTTCTAAACCGGCTCTGCGACGGGCGCATCAATGCGGCGAAGATCAAGGCCCTGATGCCATGATCCGCTATGTCATGCGGCCGGCGCGTTCAGGCGATTTCGAGGCCCTGATGGAGCTTGCGCACCTTTCGGGTCCGGGTTTTACGAGCCTGCCGGTCGATGAGCCGTTGCTGCGCGAGCGGCTCACCCTCTCCGAGCGCGCCTTTGCGGGCACGATCGCCGAGCCGCAATACGGCAAGTACCTGATGATGATGGAGGAGGTCGCGACCGGCACCATTGCCGGCTGCTCGGCCGTGAAGTCCGGGACGGGCATACACGAACCCTTCTTCAATTACCGCATCATCACCCTCGCACAGTCGAGCCATGTTGCCGACAAGCGCTTCGACATGGACGCGCTTGTCCTGACAAACGAGTTTGTCGGTTATACCGAGGTCGGCACGCTGTTTCTGAAAGAGGCCCATCGCGGCGGCGGGGCCGGGCGGCTTGCCGCACAATCACGCTACATGCTGATGGCGGCCGACGAGGCCCGGTTCGGCGAGATGGTGCTGGCGGAACTGCGCGGCGTCGTTGATGCCGACGGCAACACGCCCTTTTGGGACTGTCTCGGGCGGCATTTCTTCCGCATGAGCTTCCAGGAGGCGGACTATCTCAGCGCTGTGTCGAATAACCAGTTCATTCTCGACCTGATGCCGAAATACCCGATTTATGTCGATCTCCTGCCGCCGGCGGCGCGCGAGGTAATCGGCCGGTGCCATGCCCAGGGCGTCGGAGCGATGAAGCTGCTCGAATGGGAAGGCTTCCGGTTCGAGCGGACGGTGGACATATTCGATGGCGGGCCGATGATGGCGACGATGCGGCGGAACATCCGGACCATTCGCGAAAGCCGCCTCGTCCGCGTATCTGCGGGAGAGCCTGATGCTTCGGTAACCGGGCTGATCTCGAACGATGATTTCGCGGACTTTCGCTGCGCGATCCTTGCCGGGACACCTCGACCGGATGGCGAACTGGTCATCGCGCGCGACGATCTTGAAACGCTGGGCCTGAAGCCCGGAGGAAAGGCTAGGGTCTGGGTGAAGCCATGACGGGACGGGATGTCTTTCTGGCGGGCGGCTGGCAGGCAGGGCAGGGCGAGGCATTCTCGAACGAGTGCCCGGCCACCGGCGAGATGGTCTGGCAGGGCAATGCGGCTAGCGCTGCACAGGTGAGCGCAGCGGTCGCCGATGCTCGCGCGGCGTTTCGCGACTGGTCGAGGCGGCCACAGGAAGCGCGCACGGCCATTCTCACCGCCTATGCCGACGGCCTGCTGGCCCGCAAGGATGCAATCGCCCGCACGATCAGCCGCGACATGGGCAAGATTGCCTGGGATGCGGCGGGCGAGGCGGCGACCATGGTCGGCAAGATCGCCATTTCGGTAAAGGCGCAGGCCGAGCGGGCCGGGACCAGCCGTAGTGATGCGCCGTTTGGCGAACTGGTCTTGCGCCACAGGCCCCACGGCGTGATGGCGGTGTTCGGACCGTTCAATTTTCCGGGCCACCTGCCGAACGGGCATATCGTCCCGGCGCTTCTTGCCGGGAATACGTGCGTGTTCAAACCGTCGGAGCTTGCGCCAGGTGTCGCCGCGCTCATGGTCGAGGCATTCGAGGAAGCCGGTCTGCCGCGCGGTTGCCTGACTGTCGTGCACGGGGGGCGGGAGACTGGGGCGGCGCTGCTGGACGCCGGCCTTGACGGGCTTCTGTTCACGGGCTCCAGCAAGACGGGGCACTATTTCCACAAGCATTTTGCCGGGCGGCCGGAGATCATTCTCGCGCTTGAAATGGGCGGCAATAATCCGCTGGTCGTCTGGGACGCGTCCGATGTCGAGGCAGCGGCAGACGTGGCGGCGCAATCGGCTTACCTGACCACCGGCCAGAGATGTTCCTGTGCCCGGCGGCTGATCGTTCCGGATACTGACTTTGGACGGGCCGTAATCGATGCGATCGTTGCGCGAGCCGAGGGGCTGAAGATCGGTGCCTGGGACGAGCCCGGCATGTTCATGGGCCCGCTCGTCTCGGCGGGCGCGGCTGAAGCGGCGGTCGACTTCCAGACCATGCTCGTCGGGCAGGGCGGGCGCATCGTCCGTCCGCTCGACCGGCTGGAGCGCGGGCAGGGCTTCGTCAGTGCCGGGGTGATTGATGTGACCGATGCGAGGAACATTCCGGACGAGGAACTGTTCGGGCCGCTCCTGCAGGTCATTCGTGTACAGACATTCGACGAAGCCATGACGGTTGCCAACGCAACCCGGTATGGCCTCGCCGGGGGGCTTGTCAGCGATGACGATGATCTCTGGGCCGAAGCACAGCTCACCATGCGTGCGGGCATTCTCAACCGGAACCGGCCGACAGCCGGGGCTAGCGGCTCGCTGCCCTTCGGCGGCCCGGGCGCGTCCGGAAACCATCGTCCGGGTGCGTATTATGCGGCCGACTATTCGGCCTGGCCGCAGGCAAGCCAGGTCTCGCCGAGCGCGACGAGACTGAGTGCGGAAGGGTTCCCGAAATGACCGCCGCGCGCGAAGTGAATTTCGACGGCCTGATCGGCCCGAGCCATAATTATGGCGGCCTGTCGGACGGCAATCTTGCGAGCGCGAGCAATGCCGGAGACGTTTCGCGCCCGCGCGAAGCGGCGCTGCAGGGCCTTGAAAAGATGCGGACCATGCTGCGCGCGGGCCTTGTCCAGGGCGTCCTGCCGCCTCTGCCGCGCCCGGATGCCCGGCTCTTGCGCCAGGCTGGCTTCGAGGCGCACCCCGACGGGGCCATTGCCGCCGCCGCGCGCCAGGCTCCGGCGATCCTGAAAGCCGCCTGGTCTGCGAGCGCCATGTGGACCGCCAATGCCGCGACGGTCTCCCCGTCTGCCGACACGCGGGACGGACGGCTGCACCTGACACCGGCCAACCTCTCGACCATGCTCCACCGGTCTATCGAGCATCCGGATACGGCGGCAGCCTTGCGGGCAATCTTCCGGGACGGGGCGCGTTTTGTCGTCCACGATGCCTTGCCGATGCACGGCGATTTCTCTGACGAAGGCGCGGCCAATCATGTCCGGCTTTGCGCCGAGCATGGCGCCCCCGGTGTCGAACTGTTCGTCTACGGACGGGAAGGACATGATGCAAAGACCCGGTTTCCGGCCCGCCAGACCCTGTTGGCCAGCCAATCGGTTGCAAGATCGCACAGGCTTTTGCCTGGGCGGACAGTTTTTGCCCGCCAGTCCGCCGCCGCCATCGATGCCGGAGCGTTCCACAATGATGTTGTCTGTGTCGGGACGCTCGGGACGCTGTTCTTCCACGAACTCGCTTTCGAGGATATGGACCGGACACTGGACGCGCTTCGCGCCGCTGCGCAGGGCCTGTTCGAGCTGAAGCCTGTCATGGTGCCGTCATCGGAGGTGCCGATTGGCGACGCGATCAAGGCCTATCTCTTCAACTCGCAACTTCTCCAGATGCCGGGCGAGGACCGCCTTGTCCTGGTTGCGCCGACAGAGACGCGGGACATGGCGACGACGAGGACCTATTGCGAGCAGCTCGTTGTCGGCAATGGACCGATTGGCCGGGTCGACTATGTCGATGTGCGCCAGTCCATGCGCAATGGCGGCGGACCGGCCTGCCTGCGGCTGAGGGTCGTGATGACCGATGCTGAGATCGCGGCGGCCCATCCGGGCGTGTTCCTGACTGACAGCCGGATTGACCAGTTGCAGGACGCGGTCTCGCATCATTATCGGGAGAGCCTTGCGCCGGGCGACCTCGCTAACCCCGCACTGGCGGACGAGTGCCGCAGGGCGCGAGAGGCCATTCTCGGAATTCTCGGCCTCGAAGGGCTCTAAGCCTTCGCGAAACGCCCGCCAGCCTCGAAATAGGTTTGCGTGCCCTTGCGCACGACGCGGTCGGCTTCGATCACGTCGCCCGGCTTGTGGGCGAACTGCCCTTTCAGCCGGTCATAGATCGGCGCGAAGTCGCGCTTCACGGTCGCGTCGAAAAGCTGCTCATAGCTGTCAATCACGAAATAGGTCTGCTGGAAATCGTCGATCCGGTAGTCGGTTGCCATGACGCGCTCAAGCTCGAACCCGATCCGGTTTGGCGAGGGGGCCTCGAGCGCGAATATGCTTTCAGTGCGCGAGGACACGATGCCCGCCCCGTAGATGCGCTGGCCCTGTGGCGTCTGGATCAGGCCGAATTCGACGGTGTACCAGTAGAGCGCGGCGAGGTTTTTCAGGCTGTTCCAGCCAAGCGAGCGCAGGCCGCCCTTGCCATAGGCTTCCATGTAATC
>CAYSED010000025.1:29524-31763 GCA_964429935.1 uncultured Hyphomonadaceae bacterium | reverse complement strand
CTGCGGGCCTCGACATCGACCGGTTCGCGCCGCGCCTCTCCTTCTTCTGGGCCATCGGCATGAACACGTTCATGGAGGTCGCAAAGCTCCGCGCCGCGCGCCTTCTCTGGGCGCAGCTTGTCCGGCAGTTCGACCCCAAGTCTGACAAGTCGCTCTCGCTGCGCACCCACTCGCAGACGTCCGGCTGGTCGCTCACTGCACAGGACGTCTACAACAATGTCATCCGCACCTGCCTCGAAGCCATCGCGGCAACCGGCGGACAGACCCAGAGCCTGCACACGAACAGTTTCGACGAGGCGCTTGCCTTGCCGACTGATTTTTCGGCCCGCATCGCGCGCAATACGCAGCTCCTCCTCCAGCACGAGGCTGGCGCCTGCCAGACCATCGACCCCTGGGGCGGGTCCTATTATGTCGAGCGGCTGACCCATGACCTCGCCAAACGCGCGATGCAACACATCGCGGAAGTCGAAGCCATGGGCGGCATGGCCGCCGCAATCGAGGAAGGCCTGCCGAAACTGCGCATCGAGGAAGCCGCCGCGCGGACGCAGGCGCGCATAGACAGCGGCGAGCAGACCGTGGTCGGCGTCAACAAGTTTCCGCTCGACACCCGCGAGGACGTGCCCGTGCTCAAAGTCGACAATGCGGCCGTCCGCGCCCTGCAGCTCGACAAGCTGAAACGCCTGCGCGCCGAACGGGACCAGAGCAAGGTCGAGACTGCGCTCGCGGCACTGGCCGATGCGGCGAAGACCGGCAGGGGCAATCTCCTCGCGCTGGCCGTCGAGGCCGCCCGTTCCATGGCGACGGTCGGGGAAATCTCCGACGCCGTCGAAGCCGCCAGCGGCCGCCATAAAGCCGTGATCCGCTCCATCCGGGGCGTCTATGGCGAGGGCATGGCAAGGACCGACAAGGGCGGGGCGGCGCTCGAACGGGCGAAGCATTTCGAGGCCCGAAAAGGCCGCAAGCCGAAAATCTACATCGCCAAGATGGGCCAGGACGGCCACGACCGCGGCCAGAAAGTCGTCGCCTCGGGCCTCATGGACCTTGGCTGGGATGTCGTGATCGGCCCGCTCTTCCAGACCCCCGAAGAAGCCGCCGCCGACGCCCTCGCCGCCGGAGCGGACATTGTCGCCGCATCATCCCTTGCCGCCGGACACCTGACGCTCGTGCCGGAACTGCGCCGGGCCCTCGGCAATGAAGGCGCGACCCGGATGCAGATCATGGTCGGCGGCGTCATCCCGCCCCAGGACTTCGACGCCCTGAAAGCCGCCGGGGCGGCTGCCATCTTCCCGCCGGGCACGGTCATCGCCGACAGCGCCGTCGCCATGCTCGACGCGCTGGAGGAGATGGCGGGCTGAGCGATGCGAATACCGGTCTTTCTCTCCCGGCCAACGAGGCTCGACGAGCTTCAAATGGCCAAACTGGCCAGCATCGAACAGATGCTCGAAGAACTGTCGCTCGAACCGCGAACGCTCGGTTCGTCCGACTATCCGCTGGACTTTCCCCTCAAAGAAGTGCGCGCCATCGCAAAGCACTGTGCCGGGGGTCTCATCCTTGGTTTCTCCCAGGAAAGGGCAAGCGACGTCCAGCGCTTTGGCCGGGCGAACCTTCCGAACCGATCATACCCGACCCCGTGGAACCATCTCGAAGCGGGCATCCTTTTTGCCCTCGGTTTGCCCCTGCTGATCTGGCGCGAACGCGACATCGAGGGAGGCGTGTTCGACAATGGCGTTACCGGTACGTTCGTCCATGCTTTCGAGGACGACTTCTCGTCTGACAACAAAGGCGTGCGAGCCGTTTTCTCAAAATGGCAGTCGGAAGTCAGCCGGTTCTATTACGATGTCTGATGCCCTTTTGGCGTTGCAGCGAATTGCCAAATTCACTTCCTTACTGTAGGAAAAAGTAAGGAGAAACACATGGAAGCCACGATCACGTCAAAGGGGCAGGTGACCCTGCCCAAGGCCCTCCGGGACAAGTACGACCTCAAGGAAGGCCAGAAGCTCGTTTTCATCGAAAACGCGGACGGCACCCTGTCGATCATCGTTAGGCGAAACAATCTGGAAGCCATCATCGGCATCCTCAAGCCGCGGATTGGCACGCCTGCCTCGATTTCCGACCTGAACGAGGGCATCATTGCCGGTGCTGTTGCAAGCTATGAGCGATCCATCCGTTGATAGCACTCGATACGAATGTGGTCGTGCGTCTCCTGATCGGGGATCATGATGAGCAGACGACATCTGCC
>CAYSED010000025.1:0-29514 GCA_964429935.1 uncultured Hyphomonadaceae bacterium | reverse complement strand
AATGGGTGAAGGCGAATTCAGGCACAGGCAACCCGCTTTTCCTGCCCGATATCGTCCTTGCCGAGACAGTCTGGGTATTGAGTAGTACCTACAGGCTTGCCCGCAGCGATATTTTCAACGCTCTGATGCAGCTTTTCGTCAACACCGTCTTTGAATTTGAATCCGACGATGCAACTCTCTTTTCCCTGCTGGAGACTTATGCGACGGGAAAAGCAGATTTTGCCGACATCCTCATTGCCAACCGGGCAAGGCGAGCAGGATGCAAGACGGTCATGTCATTCGACAAGCTGGCCGCCAAGGCCGGACTGATGACAGAGATCGCTGCCTGATGGGTGTGACGCTCCACCCCCGCTCCGGAGGCTGCCATTGCGGCGCGGTCCGGTTTTCCGTCGACCTGCCGGACGCCTTCGAGGCCGAAGACTGCAACTGCTCGATCTGCGCCATGTCCGGCAATATCCATGTCATCGTGCCGGGCTCGCGCTTCCGCCTCGAGCAAGGCGACGACAAGCTCACCGAATACCGCTTCAATTCCGGCGCGGCGCGACACCTCTTCTGCTCGGTCTGCGGCGTGAAAAGTTTCTACATTCCCCGCTCGAACCCGGATGGCGTAGCCGTCACCTGGCGATGCCTCGACGGCTGGCAGGCCCTCGATGTCACGGTCAATCCGTTCGACGGGCAGAACTGGGAAGCGAATGCCGGCCGCCTCGCCCACAAGTCAAAAGGCTGACAGGTCGCCCTCGACCACGCCGATCCGGGCCTGCCGCAGGTCAAGAACCGCCGCTTTCGATTTGCGCAGCGCCTCTTCCGTGGCCGCGAAGTCCGCAACGCCGATCGCCCGGGCGAGCCGGTCCTTCAGGCCTGACGAGACGGTCTCCGGATCGACATGTCCTGTCAGGGCAAGGCGCTGGATCTGTTGCAGGCTCGACAGGATGCGATTGGCATTGAGCAGGGTCCCGGCATCGTTGCCGTTTAGGCGGCCGTGGCCGAGCAGCCAGTTCACGGCATCGCTGAGCACCGGCAGCGGCTCGCGCGGTCCCTTGGCCATGAGAAGCTCGCGCTGGACGATGAATTCCATGTCGACGAGCCCGCCCGCCCCCGTTTTCAGGTCCCACAGGCCCTCGCCAGGCTTCTCGCGGGCGAGCCGTTCGCGCATGTCCCTGATGTCGCCCGTCAGCGTGTCACGCCGCGGCGCGTCCGCCATGAGGGTGCAGGCGAGCGCCTGGACTTTGTCTCCAAGCGCGCCGCGCCCGGCGACTGGCCGCAGGCGGGTCAGCGCCATGTGTTCCCAGGTCCACGCATCCTCCCGATGGTAGCGCGCGAAGCTTTCGAGGCTCACCGCGACCGGCCCTGCGCGTCCGGACGGCCGAAGGCGCATATCCACTTCATAGAGACTGCCTTCCGCCGTTTCGGCTGACAGGGCCGTGATGAGCCGCTGCGTGAAGCGGGTGAACCAGGCTCCGGCATCGCCGTCCGCGCCGGATTCGTAGAGCACCATCAGATCGAGGTCCGAGCTCGCCGTCATCGCCCGGCCGCCCAGCTTGCCGAGCGCGACGACCGACCACGCGCCGGGCGGCGGGCCGAAGCGGCGGCCTGTCTCGGTCTCGGCGGCGGCGGCCATGGCCGCAACGGTGCGGTCGGCAAGATCGGAATAGGCAAAGGCGGCGTCCCGCGCGGCGATCCGTCCGTGGAGCAGGTCGTGCCCGATCAGGAAGGCCCGGTCGCGCACATGCCGCCGGGCCGAGTCGAGCGCGTCGCCAAACGGCTGGTCCGGTCCTGCATCCAGCGGCGAGGCCTGGTCGGGCTGCAGGAGCGCCTCGATCAGGTGCGGGCGGCGGCCAAGCGTCCGGGCGAGGCGCGGGGCGAGCGCGAGCGTCGCGACGAGATCGCGCCGCAGGTTCGGCTCGGCGAGCAGCATGGACAAGGTCTGCACGCCCGACGGCAGGCCCTCCATGAAGGACGAAAAGCGCCGGAACGCCTCGTCCGCCTCGCCGGTTGTCCCCATGTCCGCCAGCAGGCGCGGCAGGAGGGCAGTCAGGATCTCCCGGCCCCGAACCGTTCGCGTGGCGGGCAGGTAGCCGCGATGCCAGTTGCGGATCGCGTCGATGGTCGCCGAAGTTTCCCGGAACCCCATCGCGGCAAGGGTCGCCACGGTTCCCGGATCATCGTCGACGCCCGTGAAGACGAGATTTCCTGTCTCCGCTGCCGAGGCCTCCCGCGCCTCGTGGCCGAAGAGGTCGAGATAGATCGCATGCACGTCCGAGCGGACTTCGCGCAGGATTCTGTCGAACGCGCCGAGATCATCGAGCCCGGACAGCCGGGCAATCTCGAGGCGCTTCGCGTCGTCTTTCGGCAGGACATGGGTCTGCTCGTCGAGGCGCATCTGCGCGCGGTGCTCGACAGCGCGCAGGACGCCGTAAGCTGCCTTGAGGCGTTCGGCGACCTCCGCCTTGACATGGCCTGCCGCGACAAGCGCCTGCAGGGCCCCCTCGGTGCTCCGCTCGCGCAGGGACGGATCCCGCCCGCCAAGGATGAGCTGCTGGGTCTGCGCGAAGAACTCGATCTCGCGGATGCCCCCCGGCCCGAGCTTGACGTCGGCATGGGGCGCATCGAGATCGGCCCTCGCGGCGGTCGCATTTATCATCGCCTTGATCGCGCGAATGTCGGCAATCGCCCAATAGTCGAGATGCTGGCGCCAGACGAAGGGGCGCATCGCGCCCAGAAAGCGCGCGGCGGCCGCAAGGTCCCCGGCGAACGGGCGCGCCTTGATCCAGACCATGCGCTCCCAGTTCTGGCCGAGCGTCTCGTAATACTGGCCCGCCATGCGGGTCGAGACCGCGACCGGTGTCGAGCGCGGGTCAGGCCGCAGGCGCAGGTCGGTGCGCAGGACATAGCCGTCCCCGGTCGGCTCCTCCAGCAGGCGCGTCATCAGCCTGACGATGCGCGAGGCCGCATCCGCCGCGCCCCGCAACCCGGCATCGAAAATGTCCGGATCATAGAAGGCGGCAATGTCTATATCGCTCGAATAATTGAGCTCGTGCGCCCCCATCTTGCCGAGCGCCACGAGGAAGAGCCCGTCCGCGGGATGGCCGAGCGTCCGCGCCGCCACGGCAAGTGCGCAGGCCGCCGCCGCATCGGCAAACCGCGTCATCGCACCGGTCACTTCGGCGAGCGGCCAGATGCCGCAAAGGTCGGCCGCCGAGATGACGAGATGCGCCTGCCGCTTGGCATGGCGCAGGCCGGTCATGGCCTCCGCTTCGCCCGCCGCTCCGGACAGGCGGGCGAGACCGTCGAGGATGCGCTGCAGGACGGCGTCCGGCCCGGCCCCGGCAAGGTCCGTCGCAGTCGCCTCCTCGCGGGCAAGGAGCCGGGCGAGATAGGGCGCGGAACGGGCCCCGGTTTCCAGCGCTGCAACAGGCTCGCCGGCAAGCGGGCGCGGCAGCAGGAGACCGGCCGCCCCGTTCATCCCCTTGGCAGCCGCAGGGTCGCGCTGAGGCCCGGCCTGTCCGGAGGGCCGCCGCCGTCTTCCAGCGTGAAGGCCCCGTGATGCACGTCGGCAACCGCCTCGACGAGCGAGAGGCCGAGCCCCGACCCTTCCTCCGACCGGCTCGCCTCAAGCCGCACGAAGCGCTGCACGACACGGGCCCGGTCGGCTTCCGGTATGCCGGGCCCGGTATCGACGACTTTCAGCACGACGGCGCCTTCGCGCCCGCGCGCCACCTCGAACCGGACATGGCCGGGGGGCGGGGTATATTTCAGCGCATTGTCGATGAGGTTGGCGACGGCCTGCGCGATCAGGTCGCGGTCGCCCATGATGACGAGGTTCCGGCCGATGGCGGCATTGAAGCCGAGGCCCGCCTCCTCGAAGACCGGCTGATAAAGCTCGGCGAGCTCGGTGGCGATCTGGCCGACGTCGGTCTTTTCGACCTTGCCGCCTTCGCCCGCCTCGAGGCGGGACAGGCGCTGGATGGCATTGAAGGTCGCGAGCACCCGGTCCACCTCGGCGAGCGTCAACGAGAGGGTTTCCTCGGCCTCCTGCGCAGTCATCTCGCGGGCGATGCTCGTTTCCAGCCTGTTGCGCAGGCGGGTCAGCGGCGAGCGCAGGTCATGCGCAATGGAATCGCCGACATGCCGGGACGCGAGCATGAGCTGTTCGATTCGGGCGAGCATGGCGTTGAGGTGCTCGGCAAGCCGGTCGAACTCGTCGCCCGAACCGACGACCGGGGCGCGCCGGGAAAAGTCGCCCGCCATCACGCCCTCGGCCGTCTTGGCAAGCTCCTCGGCCCGCTGCGCCGCCGAGCGGGAAATGATGACGCCGCCGATCAGCGACATCAGGAGCCCGATGGGCGCCGCAGTCCAGACGACCTGCGTGATGCGGGGAATGATGCCGACAAACTCGTCGACATCATAGGCGACGAAGATGACCGCCCCGTCCGACAGCGTGGAGGCCCGGCCCTCGGCGGCCCGGGTCTCGACCGTCCCGTCGGCTCCCGGATAGTCGATGTTGAAGACAACGCGGCCCTGGCCCTCGAGCGGTATGCCGCCCGGCAGGCCCGACAGGTCGCCGGAAATCTTGCGGCCCTCGTCATCGAGCAGGAGATAGATGAACTGGCGCGATCCGGGCACCGAACTGCGTTCGAGCACGGACTGGTTCAGGCGCACGAGCCCGCCCTGGCGGTGCGCCTGAGTCAGCTCGATGATCTCGGCATCGAGGCTCGCGCTCGCCTCTCCCCGCAGGTACACGACCGTCGAGACGTAGAGAAAGACGAGGAGGCCGACCAGGAACACGGCAAACAGGGCCGAGTGGATGATCGCGAGCTTGAATGTGGTCGTCCGAACGAGTGTCGGCAGGCGGAAGTTCATGCCTGAAGGCGATAGCCCGCGCCGCGCACCGTGTGAAGCAGGACCTCTCCGAAGTCCTTGTCGATCTTGCCGCGCAGACGGGAGATGTGAACATCGATGACATTGGTCTGGGGGTCGAAGTGATAATCCCAGACCTTTTCAAGCAGCATGGTGCGGGTCACGACCTGTCCGGCATGGCGCATCAGGTATTCGAGCAGGCGGAACTCGCGCGGCTGGAGATCGATCTTCTTGCCGGCGCGCGTAACGCGCCGGGCGAGGAGGTCCATTTCGAGGTCGCCCGCCTTCAGGCAGGTGACCGGCGCTTCGGACACCTGCCGACGGCCGAGCGCCTCGACCCGGGCGGCCAGTTCGCTCGGCGCGAACGGCTTGCCGAGATAGTCGTCGCCGCCAGCTTTCAGGCCCTCGACGCGGTGGTCGACCTCGCCGAGCGCCGACAGGAACAGGACCGGAGCCTGCCCGCCGCCTTCGCGGTATTCCTTGACGAGGGTCAGCCCGTCCTTTTCCGGCAGCATGCGATCGATGACGAGGGCATCGAAATCCCCGGCCCGGGCGAGGGTGAGCCCGGAATCGCCGCGATGGGCGACATCGACGACATGTCCGGTTTCCTTCAGGACCTTGGCGACGAAGGCCGCCATTTCCCGGTCATCCTCGATTATCAGAACCCGCATGGGCCGCGCTCCTCAAACTGTCGCCCCCCGGCGCTCCCTGAACCTGCAGCCTGTCGGGGCGGCAGGGGCGTCATGGGCCGGGCCTAGTCGCCTTCGCTGATATCGATGGTGCCGAAACCGGTCTGGCCGCCGGAGGAAACCGCGACGAGAACGCGTTCCTTGCCGCTGCGCCGGGCTGCCTCGATGGCATTGGCATAGTCGCCGATGGAGCCGACTGGCTGGCCATTGACTTCGAGCAGGACATCGCCCTCGCCGATATTGGCCTCGACAAAGGCGCTGCCGGGTTCGACGCCGGTGACGAGAAGGCCCTTCTCGTCGGAACCGAGCCCGAGCGCGGCGCGCGTCTCGTCGTCAATCGGCTTCAGGGACACGCCGAGCGGTCCGGCTTCGTCATCCTCGACATCCGGGCTGCCGGACTCGCCGGGCACGGGCGTCGCGGCATTCGGATTCTCGGGCCGCTCGCCAACCGTGACGTTGACGATCTCGCGCTCGCCGTCGCGCATCACGACAAAGCGGTTCTCGGACCCGGCCAGCAGCGCGCCGACCTTCCGGGTGACGGAGGAGGCATCGGTGACCGTGTCGCCATTGATCTCGATGATGATGTCGCCGCGCTCGATGCCGGACGTGGCCGCCGGCCCGCCCCGGACGACGTTTGCAACGAGACCGCCCTTGACGCCTTCGAGGCCAAGCGATTCGGCAAATTCCGGCGTGAAGTCCTGGATCGACACGCCGAGCCAGCCGCGCGAGACGCGCCCGTCGCGTATCAGGGCTTCGGTGACGGTGACCGCGAGGTCCGACGGCACGGCAAGGCCGATGCCGACCGAGCCGCCCGTCGGCGACAGGATCAGCGTGTTCACGCCGATGACCTGGCCGCTGAGATTGAAGGTCGGCCCGCCCGAATTGCCCCGGTTGATCGAGGCGTCGATCTGCAGATAGTCGGTATACGGGTTGCGATTGCCGCCGATGTCGCGCTGGAGGGCCGAAACGATGCCGGCCGTCGCCGTGCCGCCGAGCCCGAACGGATTGCCGACCGCCACCACCCAGTCGCCGACCCGCAGCGACTTGGTGCTGTCGAACTCGACATAGTCGAAGTCCTCGCTGCTGGTGACCTTCAGGACGGCCAGATCGGTTTCGAGATCGGTCCCGACCAGTTCGGCATCGATCTCACGGCCATCATTCAGCACGACCTGGATATCGGTTGCCCCGGCGATGACGTGATTGTTGGTGACGACATAGCCGTCCGGCGAGATGAAGAAGCCGGAACCCTGTCCGCGCGTCTCGCGGGTCGCCGGTCCGTTCTCTTCCTCGTCCTGTTCCCGCTGGCGCAGGAAATCATCGACATCCGGCACGCCGCGAAAGCGCTCGAGAAACTCTTCCAGATTGTTGGAACCGGCCACCGGCTGCTCGCCGCGCACATTGACGCTGACGACGGCCGGGCTGACCTGTTCGATCAGGTCGGCAAAGCTGATCGGCGCGCCGCGCGGCGCCTCGATCGTGATCGGATCGGCGCCTGCGGACGGCCCCCATTGCGGCACGAATGCAAAAGCCCCGACAGCGGCTCCCCCGACCAGCATGGCGGTGATCGTCTGTCCCAGTCTGCCGAAACTCTTCATCGGTATCTCTCTAACTCCGTCTTTCGGCGCATGTCTTGTAGCGCCTTGTTTCTACTTAAACCTGCCACAGCCCATTTGGTCATTAAAATGCATTTAGGGAAGGGGCGGAAACATGGTCATGCTGGGGCAATCCGGGTGCGCACATGGGCCTTGCCTTCGAGGGTCCGGTGAACCGGGCACTTGTCGGCAATCTCGATCATGCGCGCGCGCTGTTCGCCGGTCAAATCGCCGCCAATCGATATCTCGCGCTCGAAAATGTCGATTCTGCGGTCCTGTTCGCAGTTTTCGCAATCCTCGGCATAGTCCTTGGCATGCGAGATGCGGGCCGCGAGGCGCGTGACCGGCCAGCCCTTGCGCTCGGCATACATGCGCAGGGTCATCACCGTGCAGGCCCCGAGCCCGGCGGCGACAAGGTCGTAGGGGTTCGGCCCGGCATCGCCGCCGCCTGCGGCAACAGGCTCGTCGGCGAGGAAGGCGTGCGGTCCCGTCCTCACCAGAGCCTCGTAGCGCCCGTTGCCCGTCTCGGCGACATGAACGCCGCCGCCGGGGGCCTCCGCAGGTTCCCCGGCCGCTTCGGGCAGGTAGCGGCCCGCCCAGGCCGTGATGACATCGGCGGCATAGCGGGCGTCGGCATTGCGCGTCAGCAGATGGTCGGCCGTATCGAGGCTGACAAAGCTCTTCGGATGCTTCGCGCTGAGGAACAGCCCGCTCGCATTGTCGATGCCGACGATCTCGTCGCGCGGCGCATGCAGCACGAGGAGCGGCCGTCCGAGCGCGGCGGCGGCCTCCTTGACGCGCGCGCCGGACACGTCCTCGACGAACTGCTTCTTGATCCGGAAGGGCCGGCCGCCGAGCAGGACTTCCGCCTCGCCCGCCGCCTCGATCTCGTCGAGCTTGTGCCCGAAATTGTGGATCACGTGGCCGGCGTCCGACGGCGCGCCAATCGTCGCCACGGCTTTCACCTCCGGCAGGCGGCTTGCCACCGCAACGGCCGCAGCCCCGCCAAGCGAATGGCCGATGAGGAGGCTTGCCGGGCCATGATGTGTGGCGAGCCAGGCCGCCGCCGCCTCGAGGTCGGCAAGGTTCGTCGAGAAATTCGTGTCGGCAAAGTCGCCCTCCGACGACCCGAGCCCGGTAAAGTCGAACCGGAGGACGCCGATCCCGCGCGCGGCGAGCGTCCGCGCGATCTCGCGCGCCGCCGCGATGTCCTTGGAACAGGAGAAGCAGTGGGCGAACAGGGCAAAGGCGCGGGGAATGCCGGCGGGCAGGTCGAGCCTTCCGGCCAGCGTCTGGCCCTCGGCGCCTGCAAATTCGACGGTCTGGGTCACGCGTGGTCCTCCTTCATCGGCTCGCCTGCAAATAGGCCCTGCCAGCGGACCCGTGAAGTCAGTTTCCGGTCCCGTTCGCGTGATCGAAACTCTCCGGCGGCACAGGTTCGGCGCCCCTGCCGCCCGTCCCGGCCCGCGCCCTTGCGAGGGCAAGCCCGGCTGCCCCGAGCGCCAGGAACCCGAACGGCAGGCCCCAGAGGAGCCATCCGGACGTGCCCTCTGCCGGGGGACGGAAGAGGACGAACTCGCCATAGCGCTCGGCAAACCAGCCGCGCACCTCGGCATCGCTTGCCCCGTTTGCCACCATTTCGCGGACCCGGATGCGCATGTCCCCGGCAATGTCGGCGGCGCTTTGCGAGATCGGCTCGTTCTCGCAGGCGACACAGCGGATCTCCTGCATCAGCGCCTGCGCCCGCGTCTCGGCCTTCGGGTCGTCGAGCGGGGTCTCGAAGGCCATCAGCACCGGCAGGGCGAGGAGCCAGAGCCGCATCATGCCGCCGCCTCGCCGCCCGCCCTGACAACCCGGGTCGGTTCCGTCCCGGCCTGCGCAACCGCTTGCCGCCCCGGGCCGGCCATGGCGAGCGCGCCGCCGAGCCCGATGAGCACAGCCCCGGCAAAGACGAGGTCGATCAGCGGATTGAAATAGACCCGAAAGGTCCACAAGACCCGCCCGTCAACCACCCGCCGGTCGCCCAGCGCCGTGTAGAGGTCGCCGCGCAGGGACTTGAGGATCGCCGTCTCGGTCGTCGGCATCTGCGCTGCCGGATAGTAGCGCTTTTCCGGCGCGAGGGTCTCCGTCCGGTCGCCCCGCGTGGCCGAGAGGTCGGCGCGGTCGGAATACCAGTTCGGCCCCTCGCCGCTCCTGACGCCGTCGAGCGTCAGCGTCCACCCGGCAATCCCGGCGCTTTCGCCCTCGGCGAGGGCAATGGTGCGCTCATGGGAGGCGCCTGTCTCGATCACCGCGCCGATGACGAACAACCCGAGCCCGGCATGGGCGAGCGTCATGCCCCAGACCCTTGCGGGCAGGCTGAAGACGCGGCCCGGCCGGACCGCGCGGCGGAACAGTTCCCGCGCCGCCCCGAAGAGGAGCCAGAGCCCGATGGCGAGCCCGATTCCCGCGCCCGCAGGCAGCCCTGTCACGAAGATGGCAAGCAGGACAAGCGCGCCGAGCGCCGCCCCAGCGATCGCCGACAGCCGCCAGCGCCCCGGCAGGTTCGCCTTGCCCCAGCTCCAGTCCTGCACGAGCGGCAGGACGACGAGAAGCGCCGCCAGCATGGGCGCGAAGGTGAGGTTGAAATAGGGCGCGCCGACCGACATCTGCCGGCCGGTTATTTCGGCGAGCAGCGGGAAGAGCGTGCCGAGCAGCACCGTCGCGGTCGCCACGGCAAGGACGAGATTGTTCAGCATCAGCGCGCCCTCTCGGCTCGCGAGCGTCCAGTCCGGCCCGTCCTTGAGCCGGGGCGCGCGCCAGGCGAACAGGCCGAGCGCCGCCGTGCCATAGGCGAGGAGCCCGCCCAATAGAAGACTCCCCCGCAGGGGATCGACGGCAAAGGCGTGCACCGAGGTGAGGACGCCCGAGCGAACGAGGAATGCCCCAAGGATCGAAAAGCAGAAGGCGAGCACCGCAAGAAGCGCCGTCCAGGCGGCAAACCCGCCGCGCTTCTCCGTCACGACGATGGAATGCAGGAGCGCCGTGCCGACGAGCCACGGCATTAGCGAGGCATTCTCGACCGGGTCCCAGAACCACCAGCCGCCCCAGCCAAGCTCGTAATAAGCCCAGTAGCTGCCGAGCGCGATGCCGAAGGTCAGCGGCACCCAGGCGGCGAGCACGAAAGGCCGCGTTGCCCGCGCCCAGTCCCGGTCGATCCGGCCCTCAATCAGCCCGGCCGCCGCCAGCGCGAAGACAAACGAGAAGCCGACATAGCCGAGATAGAGCATTGGCGGATGGATCGCGAGCGCCGGGTCCTGCAGGACCGGGTTCAGCCCGGCGCCCTGCAGGGGGGCAGGGTTCAGCCGCAGGAACGGGTTCGACGCAAAGAGGAGATAAGCGAGCGACCCGGCCGCGACCGCGCCCTGAACGCCGAGCGCCAGCGCTTCGAAGCGCAAGCGGCCCGTGCGCAGGAACAGGGCCCCGGCGGCCGCGAACCCGATCGCGACAAGGCACCAGAGCGCCATCGACCCCTCATGGTTCCCCCAGGTCCCGGCAATCTTGTAGATCAGCGGCTTCAGCGTGTGGGAATGGGCCGCCACTAGCGAGACGGAAAAGTCCGAGGACACGAAGGACCAGGCGAGGAGCAGGAAGGACAGCGCCATTATGGCAAAGGCCGAGTAGGCCATTCGCGACGCCATCGGCCGGAACCCGCGCAGGCCATACCAGGTCTGGACGACGCTTGCCGCGAGCGCCAGGAACGCCGCCATATGCGCCGTCTCGATCATGCGTCCGGTCTGTCCATATGCTGCAGTTCGCGGGGCACATAGGTCTCGTCATGCTTGGCGAGAAGCTGGCGGGCGACGAACACGCCCTCGGCATTGAAAACGCCCTCGGCGACGACGCCGGCGCCTTCCTTGAAGAGGTCCGGTGTCACACCGCCATAGACGACCGTGATGGAATGCGCCTCGTCAACCACCTGGAAACGGATCTCGGTCTCGCCGGAATAGGCCAGCGAACCGGTCTCGACGAGGCCGCCGACCTTGCCGGCGAGCCCCTCGCGCGGCCCGCCAAGCTCGGCAAGGCGCGTCGGCGTGTAGAACAGGTTCGCATTGTCCCGCAGGCCGACAAAGGCGAGGGCACCCGCCGCCGCCAGCAAGGCCCCGGCGAGGCCAACGATCCGCAATCTCTGTGTTCTCGCTCTCATGCCATGACTCTATAGGCTGATTGGCCGGTTTGGCCACTCTGCCGCGATGCCGCAGACGGCAGATCAAGGGTTCGCGCCGGCCTCCGCTTCGGCAACCAGCGCCTCCAGCATTCGCCGCTTCGGGTCCGTCTCGGCCAGGCTCTCGCGGATATTGTCCCAGCGGGCACGGGCGAGCGCGGCATCTCCGGCCTGAAGGTCGCCGAGGCCGGCCATGAACCCGGCCCGGACCTCGGACGGGTCCAGTGCCGCCGCCCGTGCATAGGCCTGCCGCGCCGTTTCGCCCACCTCGCCGCCCGCAAGCCGCGTCAGCGCGTCGGCCAGCGCAACGAGGGCCGGAACATAATTGCCGTCGCGCCTCAACGCGGACTGGTAGGCTCTCACCGCATCCTGGTCCCGTCCCTGCGCCTTCAGCACCTCGCCGACAAAGAAATGCGGCTGCGGGTCGTCCGGCTGCCGGCGCACGAGCTGCTCGAGCCGGGCGAGCGTTTCGGCGGAATTGAGCTGCGTCGGGTCGCGGGCCGAAATCTCGGCGATGCGGGCACTGTAGGGCTGGTCCGGCAGTCCGGCCGAGCCGACGAAAATATAGGACACGGTCGCGAAGAACCCGGCGAGCAGGACCGCGATCACGGCCCGGTCGCCAAAGCCCGCCCTTCGCGCGAGCATGGCCGATCCGAGTATGGCGCCGAGGCCGAAGATCCAGACGAGAAAGATCATGCCCGGGGCAGGCTCAAGGTGGCGCGCAGGCCGCCGAGTTCGGGCGCGCGGCCAAGATGGAAACTGCCCTCGTGCAGTTCGGCGAGCTCAGTGACGATGGACAGGCCGAGCCCGGTGCCAGGGGCCGCCTCGTCGAGCCGCACGCCGCGCTGCATCGCCGCCGCGCGGTCCTCCTCTTCGAGGCCGTCGCCGTCATCATCGACATGCACGATCAGGCGTCCGCCATCGGTTGCGACCGAGACGTGCACTCTCGAGCGCGCCCATTTGCAGCCGTTCTCCATCAGGTTTCCGATCATCTCCTCGAGGTCCTGCCGCTCGCCGCGAAAGACGAGGCCGTCCGCCGCCTCGGCCGTCACCGATATGCCCTTGCTCGAAAACAGCTTGTGGAGCAACCGGCTGAGATCGGCAAGCACCGGTGCCAGGTCTGCCCGCGCGCCGAGCGTCTGGGCCCGGGCCGCAGCCTGCGCGCGTTTCAGGTAGTGCTGCACATTGGCGTGCATCGCCCCGGCCTGGCGGCGGACAACATCGTCGAGCGGGCCGTCGCCGTTCGCCTCGTTCATCAGGACGGCAAGCGGCGTCTTCAGGGCATGGGCAAGATTGCCGACATGGGTGCGCGCCCGTTCGACAACACCCCGATTGTGTTCGAGCAGCTTGTTCAGCTCCTCGCTCAGCGGGCGCACCTCGGACGGATAGTCTCCCTCGAGGCGCGTCCGGCGTCCCTCGCGGACGTCGGCGACATCCGCCTCGACCCGGCGCAGGGGCCTCAGCGCAGACCGGATGCCGAGCCAGAGCGCGAACAGGATGCCTGCACCCAGAAGGGTCATGGCAAACAGGAGAAGCAGGCTGAACCGTTCTGCGCCCCGGTCGGTCTCGGACCGGTCGAAGGCCGCCAGCAGCATGACCGGCGTCTCGCGATTGGGCAGGATCAGCGCCTGCGCCACCATGCGCACGGGTTCGTCGTTCGAGCCGGTGCCATTGGCGCGGAAAATGGTCCCGGGCCGCGCCAGAAGCTCTGCCGTGTTGCGCTCCGGCCACGGGATCTCGCCGTCCCACAAGCTGTTGGAATTGAGGATGGCGTCATATTTGCCGTCCTCATCGAAGCCGACAACGACCCAGTACCGTCCGGAAAGCGGTGCCTGGTAGACCGGGTCGGACGGCAGCGCCTCGGCCCGCGTCCGCAGGCCGCCGCGTCCGTCCGTGTCCACCGCGCGGGCAAGCGTCACGAGCGTGCGGTCAAGCTCGTCGTCAAGCAGGGTCACGACCTGCGACCGGTAGACCGCCGACAGGACGACAACGATGATCGCGAGCACAACCAGCGCATAGAGGCCGGCCCCGACCATGAGGCGGCGGGCGAGGGACTGGTTCAGGACATTGCGAAACGCCGACATTGGCTCAGACTGTCCATGGCGAGGGGCCCGTCAAGCCCGGCCTGACGGCGGTCAGACCGTCTGGCTTTCGCCCTCGGGGTTCACCAGGCGGTAGCCGAGGCCGCGCTCGGTCTCGATCCGCTCCGAGCCGATCTTCTTGCGCAGGCGGCCGATGAACACCTCGATCGTGTTGGAATCGCGGTCGAAATCCTGGTCATAGATATGCTCGACAAGTTCCGTGCGCGGCACGACGCGGCCCTGATGGTGCATCAGGTAAGCGAGCACCCGGTATTCATGCGCTGTCAGCTTGATCGGCGAGCCCTTGACGGTGGCGCGTGCCGAGCGCGTATCGACCCGCAGGGCCCCGCATTCGAGCGCCGCCGCCGAATGCCCGGTCGCCCGGCGCAGGAGCGCCCGCAGGCGCGCCAGCAATTCCTCTGTGATGAAGGGCTTGGTCAGGTAATCGTCGGCCCCGGCGTCGAAGCCTGCGACCTTCTCGCTCCAGCGGTCCCGCGCCGTCAGGATCAGGACCGGGAAATTCTTGCCGTCCTCGCGCCAGCGCTCGAGTATGGTCACGCCGTCCATCTTCGGCAGGCCGAGGTCGAGGATCACGGCGTCATAGGGCTCGGTATCGCCGAGAAAGTGGCCATCCTCGCCGTCCGCCGCCAGGTCAACGGCATAGCCCGACTGGGAGAGCGCGTCTGCAAGCTGGCGGCGCAGGTCTGGATTGTCTTCGACAACTAGGATTCGCATGGGGAAAATCAGCCTCCGCGGGTGGAGATAACACGTCCGGTCTGGGCATCAACCACGAACATGACCTTGCGGCCATCCTCCGTGATCCAGTCGATCCGGTACTCGGACCCGCCGCCGGGGCGCGAGAACAGCGCGGCGTCGAGATAGCGCCCGCCATGCTGGTTCTCGAGCCGCCGGATGATGTCGCGCAGGGGCACGATATCGCCGCTCTGGCGGGCGTCGCGGGCCTGCCCGGGCGAAAAGGAATCGCCCCAGTTCTGCGCCGCGGCGGGCGGGGCGAGCAGGGCAGCCAGGACGACCATGATGATGAGACTGCGCTTCATGGCCCCGCTTCTAGCCCGCTGTCACTGAACGACCAGTGAATAGAACAGTTCGGCCCCTGTCATGCGGATCCTTCAGCGCTTCCGCCGCGACTGGACGAACTTGCGCAGGTCCGTCGCCTTCGGGTCCTCCAGAACGATCTCGAGGCGCGCATAGAGGTGCCCCGGCTTGCCGGTCCGCTGCACGCCCTTGCCCTTCAGCCGCATGACAGCGCCGCTATTGGTGCCCTCGGGTACGGTCAGGCTCACCGGGCCGGAAGGCGTATCGATCGACACCTTGCCGCCGAGCACGGCCGTTTCGAGCGGCACGGCAACCGGCATGTGGATATCGTCGCCGTCCCGGTGCCACAGCCTGTGCGGCATGACGTTGACCTCGACCAGCGCGTCGCCCGGCGCGCCGCCATAGAGCGAGGCTTCGCCCTGCGACTTCAGGCGCAGCGTCTGTCCGGTCTCGATGCCGGCCGGAATCGCGATGTCGAGCGTCTGGCCGTCGGACATGCGCATCCGCCGTCGCGCCCCTGTCACCGCATCGGCAAAGTCCACATCGACCCGGTAGCGCACATCGCGGCCCTTCCGGGGTCCGGCACTGCGCCGGGTCCGCGTGCCGCCGAACAGGCCGGACAGGATATCGTCGAAGGCGTCCGGGCCAGCGTTTGCGTCGTTCTGGTGGCCGAAGCCGCCCGGAAAGCCGCCGCCAAAGCCGCGCGGCTGGCCGTCGGCACCGATCTCGCCGCGATCGAACCGCGCCCGCTTCTCGCCGTCGCCGAGAATGTCATAGGCGGCCTGCACGCGCTTGAACTGCTCGGCTTTGGCGGCATCGCCCGGATGCTGGTCCGGGTGCAGGTCCTTGACCATCCGGCGGTGCGCCCGCTTGATCTCGTCGGCCGACGCCGAACGGGATACGCCGAGGACCGAATAGGGATCCGAACTCACCTCGCAAGTCACTCCTCTTCCAAGCCAGAGAAGTAATGTGACTTGGGCCGGAAGGGAACCATGCCTATAGCACAAGCCTTGCCGGGCGCCCGAGCCGCCCGTCCCTGCCGATCTCCCGGACGGCCAGCGTGTCACCGTCCTGCCACGCCGCAGGCAATGTCCAGGCCGGCTCCTCGACGACCGCGCCTGCAAGGACTGAACCGCCGCGCAGGAGCTCGGCGCGGTATCGCCCGCCATTTGGCCAGGCCTCGTCGCGCCACGCATCGCCGATCTCGGCAGCCCGGCGGACCCAGCGCACCGCATCGCCCGCACGGACAAGATGGGCCGGCGCAAAGGCCAGTCCCGCCTCGTCCCGCCAGGTCGCGGCGACCGCGTCCCCGGCACCGCCCCGGCCGGACGCCTGCCAGACAAGGTCTAGCCCTTGTTCATCCGCTGACAGCGCCGCCCGGACGAGGCGCTCATCGACGCGAACACAGGCCGCCCCCGCCTCGACACCCGTTGGCAAACTGCCCTGCAGGCCGCGCAGCAGCCGGCGCAGCCGATACCGCCCGGCCCCCGTCAGCTCTGCCACCTGATAAGACAGGAGCTCCCATCCCTGATCGGCCTGAACGAGCATCAACCCGGCTCCGCCAAGCACGGCTGCCTCGCTGAACGAAGGCAGGACCTCACCCGGCATGTCGATATCGAGAATGGCGGCCTCGTCCCACCGCCCGAGCGGCCCCGGCCCCAAGGCCTGTACCAGTCGTCCGACCCCAGCAGGATCGACAGCTTCGGCCCGCAGGCTCAGCGTCGCGGCGTCCGGCCCGGCCAGCACATCCACAGGCCTCGCCCAAGGTGTTCCATACACAGCGACCAGCGGTCCCCCTGGGGAAGGCATGCCGGGCAAGGGGGGTGCGTCCATGACAATGACTTGCGGCGCGGCAGGCCGCTCTCCCGGCGGGCTTGCTTCGGGCGGATCAGTCGCCCTCACCGGCGGTTCGCCGGCCCGGTCGGCAACAAGCTGCACGCCAAGCGTTCCCGCATCGACCAGGTCTGCGACCTGCCAGACCCGTCCGGTGCCTGCTTCGCGCACCCGGTCGCCAGGCTCGACCGCCAATCCGGAAAGCGCAAGGCCTGCCATGGCTTCCTCGCCGTCGCTCGCCGCGCCGAGCAGGCGCTCCGCAATCCGGTCGGCCTGCGATTCGGTCAGCAGCACGGGCAGGGCAAGATCGATCACGACGCCCCGGTCGCCCGACGGATCGCGCGCCTCGACATTTGCCGGTTCATACCCGCCCGTACCGGAAACATAAGACAGGCGCAGCCTGCCCGGCCGCTTGTCGAGCAGTCGCCTCGTCCTTGCCGGACCGTCGCCTGCAAAGTCCGCCGCAGCGATTTCCCGTATCGTGCCGCCGCCCGTGTGCTGCACGACAAGCCCGGCCTCCCGTTCGATCATGTCGAGCCCGTAGGTGGCAAACAGCGAAGCAAGTGCCTCCCGCACGCTCGACACGCCCGACAAGGCAAATCCCTCGATCACGCCCGACACAGCCTGCGCATCAATCTCCACGCCGCCACGCCGCCCGATATCCTCGATCACGCGGCCAAGCCCGGACAGGCCTGCCCGCCCGTTCAGCCAGTGGCCGAACGCCCAGTTCGCTCCGTCAGACCAGATGTCCTCCCGCACGGGAAAAAGCGGCCAGGGCCGGGCATCCCACGCCCAGACATGCGCCGCCTCGATAAAGGCCTGCGCCTGCCAGAAACCGAGCGCGGCAATCAGCGCTCGCGTCTGGAACACATCGTCCCGCGTAGCATTGGAATAAGGCGGCAGGGCGCTTTCGGCGCTTTTCGGGTCAAAGAACAGGTTCGGCGCATTGCCGCCTTTGTCGACCGCCGGAAAGCCGATCTCGGAAAGCCGAACCGGTTTCGACCCCGGCACCCAGCCTGTCGATGCAGCCGCCCGCACGCCGCCCGGCCGCGCGTGATGCGCCGCCGCCCACCAGCCGGCAAGGTCCTTCTGCCGGAACACCCAGTGCTCGCCATGCGCCGTGTCGATGATCGGCGTGCGCACCTGCCCGTCCCGGTCGGCCTGCGAGGCATAGAACCAGTCATAGGCTTCGCCGCCCTGCATCTGCGCCGCGAGATAGGCCGGGTCGTCCGGCCCCGCAAACCCTGCGAGCACGTCGAGATGATCGGTCCCGTTCCGCCAGTCGCCAACCGGTGGATACCAGTCCACGCCGACAAAATCGACATGGCCGTCCGCCCAGAACGCATCGAGCGGAAACAGGACATCGCCGGACCCGTCGCCCGGCACATAAGCGCCATATTCGGTCCAGTCCGCCGCATAGGAAATCCTGGTGCCCGGCCCGACGATCGTGCGCACGTCACCCGCCAGCGCAATGAGCCCTTCGACAAAGGGAAATGCGCCCGCCCCGTCCCGGATGCGCGTCAGGCCGCGCATTTCCGACCCGACAAGGAACGCCCCGACCCCGCCTGCGAGCCTTGCCAGCCAGGCATGGTGCAGGATGAACCGCCGGAAACCCCAGTCGCCGGACGGCCCGTGATAGCGGACCTCGTCGCCGTCGAGCGAGAAGTCGCCCGCCTCCGCCGCGCCAAGAAACGTTTCGATCTCGGTCCGTGCCGCCGCCGTGCCATCGCTCGCCGTGATCCGTCCGCGCCACGGAAACGCCGCCTGCTCGGCACCGCCATAGGGATCGGCGAGCCCGTTTCCGGGCGGCACATCCATGAACAGGAATGGCGAGACCGTCACCTCCATCCCGCGCGCCGCAAGCTCCCGAATGCCCTCGACGACGCAGCGGTCAGCCGGCGTCCCGCCATAGTTCGGGCCGCCATCCGGATTGCGCGATACCTGCCGGGCATTGGCCCGGTTCACATCGCCCGCGCGCCAGTCATAAGGCACTGTGTCCTTGGTCTCGCGGTCAACGCCCGGCCTTATCTCGCATTGGCCTGCCCGGAGGTCCGTCCCGAACCAGCCAACCGTCAGCGCCACCCGGCTCACGGCAGGCAGGTCCGCCTCCATCTGGTCGAGCGAGAGCACCAGGTCGGTCACGCCGGACCCGTTATGCGCGTTCTGAGTGCTCTCCCTCGCCGGGAACAGCCGCTCTGCGACGGGCACGGTCCCGTAGACAAACTCGCCACTCGCCGGGATCAGGTTCACGCCGCCGAGCAGTGCCGCTAGCGAGGCTGTCTCATCGGCTTCCGGGGCAGTCCGGTAAACCTCGAACGACAATTGCGGCAACCGGTTGCCGAACCGGTCGAGCGGCAAGTCCTCGAACACGATATAGGCAAGCCCGCGATAGGCCGGTGCGCAGCCCGCGCCCTCGATCGCTTCAATCAGCGGGTCCGGCAATTGCGTCTCGCTGCCCCGGTAGAGCCTATGCGGCAGGTCGGCGAGGGCGACGGTCTCGCCATTCGCCCAGACACGGTCAACACGGGCAATCTCGCCTTCGCAAAGCCCGACAGCAAAGCTCGCCGAATAGGCATAGGTCGACACGCGCGGACCACCCTTGCCGCCCGCGCTCGCCGTACTGCGCGTCTCTTTCAGCCGCGCCGCCCAGATCACCTGCCCGCCGATCCGCATGCGTCCGTAGACATTGGCAATCCCGGCCCCCTCGCGGCTTTCCATCAAACGGAGGGATTCAAGACGCGGCCCCTCGCGTGTCCGCCCGAACACCGCGCCATCGATGACACGGCCTGCGAGCCCGCCCAGCGCGCCGCCTATCGCCGCCCCCGAGATCGATACGCCGAGCGCGCCAAGACCCTGCGGCAGCACGGCCGAGCCAACCGCCTGTCCGGCAGCCGAAAGAATGATCTGCGCCATGGTTCAGTCCTCAAGCCCGGGAAAGGAAAATGCCGCCGCGATCCGCCGCGTCCACCACGGCACGAGCCGGGTCTCGACCACGGCCCGGCCCCAATAGGCATGCACGATCCGGTCAGCCCGGCTGATGATCGCGCAATGCTTGGCCGGGCACCCCGTCGCCATCCGGAACAGCAGCACGTCGCCAGGACCCGCCGCGCCCGGCGCGATCTCGGTGAGCTGCCGCCGCGCCGCCTCCAGCAGCGTGTCCTCGCCGAATGTCTCGGCCCAGTCCGGCGTGTAGGGCGGCGCGCGTTCCGGCTCGTCGCCGACCGTCTCCCGCCACACCCCGCGCAACAGCCCGAGACAGTCCGTCCCGACATGTTTCAGGCTCGCCTGGTGCTGATAGGGCGTGCCGAGCCAGCCGCGCGCCGCGAGGACGATCTCCTCCCGCCTCATCGCCGCCCTTCGGGGGCCGGCGCGCCGCTCGCCTGGCAGAGCGGGGACACCCGCCAGCGGCCATTTCGTCCGTATGCGGCTCAGCCCGTCATCAGCCTGAACCTCGCCGCGCCCTGCATCGGCTCGCTGACGAGCGAGACCTCGACAAGCTCGACATCGGTCAGCTCCCGTCCGCCGCCCGCCCGCCGCCGCCACATCAGCGGACGGAACCCGATGGAGAGGCCGTCAAGCCCGTTCCGGGCGAGGCGCATTGCGCCATCGCTCGTCACGAGCCCGCGCACGAACAGGCCCCGCCCGTCCTCGGCGAGGCGCACCCACCGCCCGGCAATCGCGCCGGACCTGTGCTGCAGCAGCATCGGCGGCAGCGGCCCGCGCCGCAGCGTCCGGGAGAACGCCCCCGCCCGCACGACATCGCCCGACTGGTCCTCGATGCCGAACACGGCCGCATGGCCTTCGATCAGCAGCGGGCGCACCAATTCCTTCAGCAGCATGGGCCGCCCCTCTCCTATCGCGCGTCGAGCTTGCGCTCGATCCGGTCAAGCTGCGTCCGGACGGCCTCGAGTTCGGCCTCGACCCGGGCGAGCCGCTCGGCGACCCCGCGCCGCAACTGCATCTCTTCCTCGACGGCCGACAGCCGCTCGCCTGCCGCCCCCGTCCAGACGAGCGCGCCCGCCGTCTGCGCCGCGATGGCGAACACGAGCGCGAGCGAAATGCGCCGGTCGAGCGTCATGCCAAGCCCTCCGGCGGCAGGCCGGCGATCGCCCGCTTCTCGGCGACGGAGAGAAAGCTTGCCGCCTCCAGCCGCGCCCATAGCCCGTCCTGTTCCGACGCGAGCGCCGGCACCATCCCGGCATCCGGACGCACCAGGACGGCCTCGCCATAATGGCCGGCGAACCAGTTGGCGAACGCGTCGGCCGTCTTGGCCACAAGGGGCAAAACTGTCTGCCGCCAGAAGGCGAGGTTCGCCTCGCGATAGTTCGCATGCGTATTGTCGCCCGGCAGGCCGAGCAGCAGGGGCGGCACGCCAAGCGCAAGCGCGATCTCCCGCGCCGCGCTCGCCCGCGCCTCGTGGAAATCCATCTCTGCCGGCGACAGGCTCATCGGCTTCCAGTCGAGCCCGCCTTCGAGGAGGAGCGGCCGCCCCGCATTGTGCGCCCCGGTATGGGCCTGTTCGAGTTCGCCCTTCAGCCGGTCGAACTGCTCGTCGGTCAGCCGCGACCCGTCGCGGCCATAGACGAGCGCTCCGGACGGCTTGGCCGAATTGTCGATCAGCGCCTTTGCCCAGTCCGCCCCGGCATTGTGCAGGTCGAGCGCCTGCCTCGCCGCACCGAGCGGAGCAAGCCCGTATATGTCGTCGCCCGGATGGAAGCATTTCAGGTGCAGCACCGGCAGCCAGCCTGAGGCATCGCGGCCGATCCGCCGGGCGCGGCGCTCCACCATATATGTCCAGGCCGACACGCGGCCCCGGCTGTCGAGTTCCGCCTTCATCCGGTCGGGGCGCAGCGCCTGCAGCCCGGCAATGCCCTCTTCCTCGCCGAGCACGACCGCCTCGACATAGGCATTGCCGCAAAGCTGGACCTGAACATAGGTCGCCTCCAGCAGGGCCTGCCCGCTTTCCTCAGGCATCGGGCGGGCCAGCAGGGCGCCTGCCTCGCCATGCGCCGTCACGAGCGGCACAGAGGCCGCCGCCTCCGCCACCATCCGGATGCACCGGTAGGCGACCGCATTGCGCAGGTAGCCGTCGCGCATCAGCGCCCCGCCGTCCCGACTGCCCCAGCGCGCTGCGCCTAATTGCGACAGCGCCACCATCAGGCTCGGGGCCGTCTTCGTCTCGCCTGCCTGCATCCAGGGCCATGTCATCTTCGCCATGCCGCCTTGTCTCCCTCGTCCTGTCCGCTTCATTGTCCGCCAAGCCCCCGCACGCGCGGGCTGCCGCCGCGTTCCACCATCAGGCCCCACAGCGCCCAGACGAGCGCATCGACCCGGTCCGGCGAGCGGGCCGGGCCCTGCGCGCCGAAGCTGCACATCTCGTCTTCGAGTGCCTTCATCACGCCGACATGGGCCACGAGCCCCTTTTCGTAGAGCGCCGCCACCGGCCGGGCCCGCGCCTCCTTGCCGGCCTTCGCCCGCACGAGCCGCACCGGCACCCGGCACCCGGCCGTCTCCAGCGCATGGCGCACCATCTCGCCGCCCTGGTTGGCCTCGGCGAGAATGCATCCGGCCTGCAATTCGGCGGCAAGCGCGACCGCCCGCGAAGCCCAGTCGAGCGGCGAAAGCCCGCGCGCCGACGCATCGGCGATCACGAAGGCCTTGCGTCCGAACCCGGTCGCCCCGGCCGTGCCCGCCGCCACGATCCCGCAGGCATCGGCGCGCGGTCCGGACGTCGCCGGCGGATCGACCGCCACGACCGTGTCGTCCAGCGCGGGGGCGGCGTCGACCCGGGCGGCATCAATCACCGACCGCTTCCACAGGGCCCCCGGCGGGTCGTCGACGAGTTCGCCCTCGAGTTCCTGCCGCCCGAGATGCGTGCCGCCATAGGCCCGCGTCATCAGGTCGAGGAAGCCCGGCGCAAGATGTGCCGCATTGTCCAGCGTCGATGACCGCGTCACAAGCGTGTCCGGGTCGGCCACGAGATGCCTGACCAGCCTGACCGGCCGCGGCGTCGTCGTCGCCACCACCCTTGGGTCCGGTCCGAGCCGCAGGCCCATCTGCAGCGTGTTCCACACCTCCATGCCCTTTGCCCACACCGCGATCTCGTCGCACCAGGCAATGTCGAACTGCGGCCCGCGAAGACTGTCCGGGTCTTCGGCCGAAAAGGCCGAGGCGACCGCTCCGTTCGGCCACACCAGCCGCCGCCGCGACGGTTCGTAGACCGGCGGATCCTCAGTCGGCGGCGCAATCGCCCGCAGGCCGGATGGGCCCTCGATCATCACCTCGCGGACATCGTGCAGCGCCGGCCCGACAAGGGCCGCCCGGCCATAGCCGCCGAACAGCATGGCATAGCGCATGAACTCAGCCCCGGCCCGCGTCTTTCCCGCGCCGCGTCCGCCCATGAACAACCATGTCCGCCAGTCCCGGGTCAAAACCGGCCGCTGTGCCGGGCGCGCCAGCACCAGGAAGGGCGAGAGCAGCATCTCCTGCATCTCCGCCATGACCAGGGCATCCGTCTGCCCGGCGTCCAGCGGACTTCGTTTCCAGGCCTGCCAGGCGTCTGATCTCATCGCGCAACTCGTCCTTCCCGAGGCTCATGATCCGGGCCCGGGCGGCCTCGGTTGTCTCGCTCATTTGCGGGTTCCTGCCGTCCCTCCCTGGCCCGGAGACGCGCTGGCGCCGCCGCAATCAGGGTCCTGTCGATGGGACCGGTTTTAGCCGCAGGCCGGTCCCGGTCGGATTGAAGCGGCCCGGCCGCGGCATCATCCCGCGCCAGCCATAGGCAAAGATTCCTATTTCGTGGAGGACAATCCGTCATCTGCGCGCGGCACGGGCCATGCTGCCGCCTTCACGCCGCCACGATTGTCAGTCTATTAAGCTCGCCGGATGCAGTTAATGCAGGGATACTGAAAGCAAGCCATGCCCAAGCTCGGCCCGATCCCTGTTCCCGGACGCTTCGTCCGTTACGGCGTCTACGGGCTTGCCGGCTCGGCGGCGCTCGCCATGGCCGCCGCCGTGATCTTCTGGCAGAGCCTCTATATCGGCATGCCCGCCTTGCCGGACACCGAGACCCTCTGGTCCACGGGCCGCACGCAGGCCTACGAGTTCCGCGACCGGGACGGCGACCTCATCGCCGTGCGCGGGCCCCATTATGGCCGCGTCATCGAGGTGGCAGACCTCTCCCCGCATGTCGTCCAGGCCTTCATCGCCGCCGAGGACAAGCGCTTCTACGAGCATGACGGGGCCGACACGACCGCCATCATCCGTGCCGCCTGGGCCAACTGGCGCACGGGCCGCACGGTGTCCGGCGCGTCGACCATCACCCAGCAGGTCGTCAAGAATCTCGTCCTCGATTCCAAGCAGACCCTGCGCCGCAAGGCCCAGGAAGTTCGCCTCGCCCGCCAGCTCGAGAGGCGAATGTCCAAGGACGAGATCCTCACCCTCTATCTGAACCGCATCTATTTCGGCTCGGGTGCCTACGGCATCGACGCGGCGACCGAGGAATATTTCGGCAAGTCGCCGACCGAGCTCACCCTCGGAGAGGCTGCCCTCCTCGCCACGCTCCCGAAGGCCCCCTCGCGCCTCGCGCTCGACAGCAATCTCGAAGCCGCCCGGGCCCGCCAGCTCTATGTCCTCAACCGCATGGCCGAGGCCGGATTCATCTCGCAGGCCCAGAAGGACGCGGCCTATGCCGCCGAGGTTTCGCTGGCCGAGGCGGAAATCTCCGCCGCCGAATTCGGCTATGTCCTCGATGTCGTGACCGAGCGGATCGGCGAAATGCTGCCCGACGCGCCCGGCGACCTCGTCATCACCCTGACGATCGACCGCGAGATCCAGGCCGCCGCGCAGGAGGTCATCGCCGGTGAAATCGCCGCGCGAGGCGCCGATCTGGATGTCAGCGAGGCGGCCGCCGTCCTGATCGAAACGGGCGGCGCGGTCACGGCCCTCATCGGCGGCGTCGATTACGGCAGGAGCCAGTTCAACCGGGCAACGCAGGCCCGCCGCCAGCCGGGCTCGGCCTTCAAGCCGCTCCTTTTCGCCGCTGCCCTGCAGGCCGGCATCGATCCCTTCACCGTCTACCAGGACACGCCGGTCCGGTTCGACGACTGGGAGCCGAAGAACTATGCCGATGGCTATGTCGGCCCGGTCACCGTTTCGGAAGCCTTCGCCAAGTCCCTGAACACGGTCGCCGCGCAGGTCGGCCACGATGTCGGCGAGGAACGCATCGTCGCCCTCGCCCGCAGCTTCGGGATCGTTTCAGAAATGGAGGCCTTGCCCTCGATCGCCCTCGGCAGCCAGGAAGTGACCCTGTACGAGCTCACCCGCGCCTTCGGCGTCTTCGCGAAGTCCGGCAACCGGCTCGACCCCTATCTCATCCTCCGCATCGAGGATTCGCGCGGCGGCCTCATCTATGAGCGCCCCGCTTACGAGCCTGTGCGCGTGTATCCAGCGAACCTCGCCCGCGACATGAACGGCATGCTCGCCCGCGTCGTCCAGGGTGGCACCGGCAGCCGCGCCGCGATCCCCGGCTGGACCGTCGCCGGCAAGACCGGCACCTCGCAGGATTCCCGCGACGCCTGGTTCATCGGCTTCACGTCCGGCCTCGTCGGCGGAGTCTGGGTCGGCAATGATGATGACAGCCCGATGGCCAAGGTCACAGGCGGCGGCCTGCCCGCCGACATCTGGGCCAAGGTCATGGCCGTCGCCCTCAAGGGCGCATCCGCGACGCCGATTCCCGGAGCCGAGCATGTCGTCGTCCCGAACGAGGCCGCCGAACAGCGCATCGCCTTCTATCGCGGCCTCGCCGGCGCTTTCCGGCGCTCGTCGGAAACCACAGCCCTGAATGCCGCCTCGCCAAGAGCTTCGCAGCGCTGACAGCCTGCCGGCTCCGGTTCTGGCAGGTCACTGCCGCTTGCAAGCGCCCAACGTCAAACTTGTCATCCCTGAAAATCCGTCAGGATTTGTCTGGGACCCAGCCCTTGGCGGGCGCGCCGTTGCGCAACTCGTATCCGTATCGCCTGTGTCCGGCTTCCACAGGAACCGGTGTGACAGCGCAAGGAACTTGTCTCTGTGAACTGAAAGGCCCAACGCGATGAAGCACGACCGCCGCGCCCATCTCCCGTTTCCCATGCCGCGAAAAATGATCTAGACGACCGCCCATGGCCCGCCCACCGATCCTTTCCCTGTCCGGCGTCCGGCTCGCCTTCGGCGGCAAGCCGCTGTTCGAGGGGGTCGAGTTTGCCGTCTCGAAGGGCGAGCGCGCCGCGCTTGTCGGCCGCAACGGGGCCGGCAAGTCGACCCTGATGAAGATCGTCGATGGCCGCGTCGATCCGGACACCGGCACCGTCTGGCGGCAGCCCGGCACCCGCATCGTCACCGTCGAGCAGGAACCGGACCTGTCGCGCTACGCCGCCCTTCTGGACTTCCTCCTCGACCATCCGGGCGCTGCCCCGGACGGGGAGCGGACTGACCTTGAAACCGAACGCCACCGCGCCGAAGCCGAGCTCATGGACATGGGGCTTGACCCGGCCGCCCGCCCGCAGACCCTGTCCGGCGGCCAGCAGCGCCGGGCCGCTCTCGCCCGCGCCTTCGCCGCCGATCCGGATGTCCTGCTTCTCGACGAGCCGACGAACCATCTCGACGTGCCGATGATCCATCTCCTCGAGGCGCGCCTGAAGGCGTTTCGCGGGGCCGTTCTCCTTGTCAGCCACGACCGGCGCTTTCTCGAGACCGTCTCCACCAACACGCTCTGGCTGCGCCAGGGCATCGTCCTGAAAAGCCCGCGCGGCTACGCCCATTTCGACGAGTGGGCCGGCGGCATCGAGGCCGAGGAAGAGAAGACCCTCGCCCGCATCAGGACGCAATTGAAGGACGAGAAGCGCTGGCTCGCGCGCGGCGTCACGGCCCGCCGCAAGCGCAATATGGGCCGCCTCGAGCGCCTGAACGACATGCGCGCCGAACATGCCCGCCGCCGCAGCGCGCTCGGCGATGCCCGCAGCGCCGCGCAGATGTCCGCTGAAACATCCGACACGGCGAGCCGCAAGATCATCGAGGTGCGCGGCATCTCGAAAGCCTTCGCGACCCTGGCCGGACCCCTTGTCATTGCCGAAAATTTCTCGCTCCGGGTCCTGCGCGGAGACCGCATCGGCATCATCGGCCCGAACGGCGCGGGCAAGACGACGCTCCTGAAGCTCATGCTGAAGGAAGCCGAGCCCGACACCGGCTCGGTCAAGCTCGCCAAGACGCTTGAGGTCACCTATCTCGACCAGACTCGCGAAACCCTGAAGGCGACCGACACGATCTGGGAAACGCTCGCCCCGAACGGTGGCGATTCCATCATGGTCCAGGATGCGCCCCGCCATGTCGCCGGCTATGCGAAGGATTTCCTGTTCGACCCCGAACAGCTTCGCCAGCCCGTCGGTGCGCTTTCGGGCGGCGAGCGCAACCGGCTCACGCTTGCCGTCGCCCTCGCCCGCAGGTGCGACCTCCTCGTCCTCGACGAACCGACGAACGATCTCGACATGCAGACCCTCGACCTCCTCGAGGACATGCTCGACCAGTTCGCCGGCACGCTCCTCATCGTCAGCCACGACCGCGCCTTTCTCGACAATACGGTGACCTCCTGCCTCGTCCCGCTCGGTGACGGGAAATGGCTCCAGACCGCAGGCGGATGGTCCGATGCCCAAAACCAGGTCGCAAACGAATCCGAGGCCACGGTTTCTGCCGCACAAGGACGAAAACCTGTTAAAAACCAGTCCGTGAGCGGAGCTAGTTCAACCGCTTCGGCAACCCGGCTTACGTTCAAGGACGCCCACCGCCTGAAAGAGCTCGAAACCCTGATTCCGGCCCTCGCAGACGAAATCGCGGCGATCGAGAAAACCCTATCCGATCCAGGGCTCTACACGCGGGACCCGGACCAGTTCGCAAAGTCCGGCAAGCGTCTCGCCTCGGCGCGCGACGAGCTTGACCGCGCCGAAACCGAATGGCTGGGCCTCGAAGAGAAGCGCGAGAGCATCGAAGCCGCGAAAGCCTGAGCTTTCTGTACTTTTCGTCTCTCATGGTGAGCGAAGTCGAACCATGAGCTTGCCCGCCCCGACCACGCCACAACCCTTCCTTAACCAGCCGCTGCCAAACTCGGTGAAATTCAAAGCCGGAGTTCCGCCATGCGCCACGCTTTCCTGTTCGCAGCAGCCCTCAGTCTTGCCGCCGGTGCGCACGCGGACGACTTCAGCCACGAGCCGCAGACCTACCGCTTCGGCGGCACCTACAGCATCGTCGCCGCCGCCGATCCCGCCGCCTGCGCCATGGCGTGCGGATCGGACGATGCCTGCCTCGCCTGGAGTTTCCAGCGCGAGACCGGCGGCCTCGGGCCGTCGCGCTGCGAACTGAAGCGCACCCTCGGCCGCCCTGAGGCCAATCCCCTGATGGTCTCCGGCGTTGCACCGCATCTCTTCGAGGAAGGCAGCGTGGGCTGGCAGCGGACCGATGACGGGGAACTCTCCGGGGCCGATGGCGCCGCCGCTCCGGAAGCGCCGGCCCTGCGCGCAACCGCCAGTCCGCTCGAACTGACACCGCCGCTCGTCACCAGCGAGAACCGGGTCATCCGCATCATGACGGTCGACGAGATCATCGCCTGGGGACAATCCGGCGAGCTCCGCGCCGCCCCCTGAAGCCCCGTCAGGCGGACCGTTCCTTGGTCTTCGTGAACCGGATGTCCGGGTGCTTCTCGGCGGCATAGCCCGCATCCCAGGCATTCTTGCCGAGATAGACCGGCGCGCCGTCGAGGTCGGTCCCTGACGCGGCCTTGTTGCGGTCCATGAATGCCTCGATCGCGCCCGGCACATCGCTCGACAGCCAACGCGCCACATTATAAGGCGCGATTTCGAAGTCTACGTCCAGCCCGTATTCGGCGGCCACGCGCTCGGCCATCACGTCGATCTGCAGCGAGCCGACCGCCCCGACGATCAGGTCCGATCCGATGGTCGGCCGGAAGAGCTGCGTCACGCCCTCCTCGGCGAGGCTTTCGAGCGCCTTTTTCAGGTGCTTCTGCTTCATCGGGTCCTTCACGCGGGCCCGCCGCAGGATTTCCGGGGCGAAGTTCGGAATGCCGGAAAACTGCAGCTCGCCGCTCTCCGACAGCCCGTCGCCGACCCGGAGCTGGCCATGGTTCGGCACGCCGATCACGTCGCCGGCATAGGCCGTCTCGGCAATCTCCCGGTCCTGCGCGAGGAACATCAGCGGATTGTGCACGTTGATCTGCTTGCCGCCTGCCGTCTTCAGCCGCATGCCCCGCTTGAACTCGCCAGACGAGAGCCGAAGGAAGGCCACCCGGTCGCGGTGGTTCGGGTCCATGTTCGCCTGGATCTTGAACACGAAGCCGGACACGTTGCGGTCGTCCGCCGACAGGATGACATCCTGTCCCTTGCGCACGGCCTTTTGCGGGCGCGGGCCGGGCGCAAACTCCGTCAGGGCCTGCAGGAGCTCGTTGACGCCGAAATGGCGCAGCGCCGAACCGAACACGACCGGCGTCATGTGCCCGCCGAGATAGGCCGCCCGGTCGAACTCCGGCAGCCCCATGCGCGCAAGCTCGACCCCCTCGACGAGTTCGGCCAGGACGCTCTCGTCCATGCGCCCGGCCAGCGCGGCCTTGTCCATCGCCACGCGCTCGGAGGCCCCGGCCTGCGGATTGTCCTTCGCCGTCGGCCTGTGAAACGGCAGGAACTCGTCGGTTCGCAGGTCCAGCATGCCGCCAAACCGGTTGCCGCTCGCCGCCGGCCAGTAGAGCGGCGCGGTCTCGAGCTGCAGCCGGTCGGCCACCTCGTCGAGCAGGGCGAACGGGTCGAGCGCCTCGCGGTCCATTTTATTGATGAAGGTCAGGATCGGGATGTCCCGCATCCGGCACACTTCAAACAGCTTCAGCGTCTGCGGCTCGATGCCCTTGGCCGCATCGAGCACCATCACTGCCGAGTCGGCTGCCGTCAGCGTCCGGTAGGTGTCCTCGCTGAAATCCTCGTGGCCCGGCGTGTCGAGCAGGTTGAAGAACACCCCGTCCTTCTCGAACGTCATGACGGAGGACGTGACCGAAATGCCGCGCTGCTGCTCGATCTTCATCCAGTCCGATCGCGCCCGCCGGTTCGCCCCGCGCGCCTTCACTTCGCCCGCCAAATGGATCGCGCCGCCGAAGTAGAGCAGCTTTTCGGTCA
>CAYSED010000024.1:25046-32183 GCA_964429935.1 uncultured Hyphomonadaceae bacterium | reverse complement strand
CGCGGGCGCCCTGATCGACGGCGCAACGGTCGCGATCATCGATACGGCGACCGGCCAGCCGGCCGACGTGTTCGGCCTTGATGGCGTTTCGGCCTATCCGTCGACTCTGCAGACAGGGGGAACGGTAATCGATGCCAGCGGCCGCCTCTACGATCTCGGTGCGGGCGAGTTCCTCTTCCCGCTGGTCCGTCCGGGCACCTACAGCCTTCTCGTCCTGCCGCTCGCCGGTTATGTCTTCCCGTCGCTTTTCGAAGAGACGGACTTTGCCGGGCTGGCCAATGGTCCGTTCACGATCATTGGTGGCTCCTATGGCGGCACGTTCCTGGTGGAGGCGACAGGTCCCCTGAACTTCGACGTGCCGCTCGACGGGGCAGGTGAGCTTGTCGTCCTCAAGGAAGCGAGCGTGCAGGTCCTCGCTGTTGGCGACTTCGTCGAGTACGCGATCCGCATCGAGAACCGAGACGCCGTTGCCGCCCCGCTCATCCTTGAGGACGTACTGCCGGAGGGCTTTCGCTACGAGGCTGGATCGACGCGTCACAATGGTCAGCCAGCAGACGATCCGGCGATATCAGCCGACGGCCGCACACTGACATATCGTCCGGGCTTTCTTTCGTCCGGCGACACGGCCGAACTGCGCTATGTCGCGCTCGCGACAGCCGGCGCCGGGCTAGGCGAAGCGGTCAATTCGGCGACCGCCATCAACAGCGCGGGCGCCCCCCTCTCGAACCGAGCCGAGGCCGCCGTCATCGTCCGCGAAGACCTCTTGCGCTCCCGCTTCACCCTTGTCGGCCGCGTCGCCGCTGATGCCTGCAATCCGGACGAGGACTGGGCCCGCGAGATCGGCAATGGCGAGGGCGTTGCCGGTGTCAGGCTATATCTCGAAACCGGAGACTACGTGGTCACCGACGAAGACGGTCTCTATCATTTCGAGAACATTCGTCCGGGCACGCATGTTGTTCAGGTCGACCGCGGCACGCTGCCGAACGGCTACGAGCCGGTCATCTGCGAGGAGAATACCCGCTTTGCCGGCAGCGCGGTCTCGCAATTCGTCGATGCCGTCGGCGGCTCGATCTGGCGGGCGAACTTCTACCTGCGCCGCACTGCTGTGCCCGAGGCCGAAAGCGAGCCGGTCACGGAAGTGCCGGTTGCCAATGAAGACCTGTTCGACCAGGCATGGCTCCAGACGGCGGACACGGACATTGCCTGGGTCTACCCGGACACGAGCCTGACGCCCGCTTCGCAAAGCCTGAACCTCGGCATAAAGCACCCGGACGACCACCGCGTCCGCCTCGTTCTCAATGGTCAGCCGGTCCCGCCGCTCAATTTTTCCGGCCTCGATACGGCGACGACTGGCCATGCCGCGATCAGCCGCTGGCGCGGCATCGACATCGCACCCGGCCTCAACACGGTTCTGGCGACCGTACTCGACGCGGAAGGACAGGTCCGCGAAACCCTCACCAGGGACATCTGGTTCGTCTCGAAGATCGAGCGTGCAGCGCTAGTCGATGACCAGTCCGAGCTTGCCGCCGACGGGCGCACGCTGCCCTCGATCGCGCTTCGCATCACCGATGCCGCAGGCCGCCCGGTTCATGCCGGCCGCCAGGTCGAGGTCGATGTCGCCGCGCCCTATGCCCTGGCCGTCACCGAGATTCTCGAGCGCGACAGCGCCGTGCGCACCGAGCTTTCGGCGGTGACTACGGTCTCGGTCGGACCGGACGGCATTGCTCATGTCGAACTTGCGCCGACTTTGCAGACAGGCCGGGTCCGCCTGCTCGTCCGCCTCGATACCGGCCGCCAGCAGGAGATCGATGTCTTCCTGCGACCTGAAAAGCGCGACTGGATCCTCGTCGGCCTCGCGGACGGCGCCCTCGGGCTCGACCAGATCGACGGGCCGGGCACGCGTTCGGCTGACGACCTTCTGAGCGATGGCCGGCTTGCCTTTTTTGCCAAGGGCGTCGTGCGCGGCGACTGGCTGTTGACCCTCGCGGTCGATACGGCCCGCAAGCGCGGACGCGACGGCGCGGACGGCGATCTTTTCGAGGGCGATATCGATCCGAACGCCTTCTACACGCTCTATGGCGACCGAACCTTCCAGGACCGCGAGGCCGAAAGCCGCTATCCCCTGTTCGTGAAACTCGAGCGCAACACGTTCCAGGTTCTCTTCGGCGACTTCGACACAGACCTTGAAGACACGCGCCTCAGCCGCTATTCGCGTCGCCTGTCCGGCCTGAAATCCGTCTACGAGACCGACAGCGTCTCCGTATCGGCCTTTGCTGCGGAGACGAACCAGGGCTTCGCGCGCGAGGAGCTTGCCGCCGACGGCACATCTGGTCCGTACCGTCTCGCTGGCGCGCCGCTCCTGCGCAATTCGGAAGCCATTTTCGTCGAGACGCGCGATCGCTTCCGACCGGACGAGGTGCGCAACGTCCTCACCCTTGCCCGCTATGTCGATTACGAGATCGACTTCGACACCGGCGAGCTGTTCTTCCGCCGCCCGGTCAGCGCGGTCGATAACGGCTTCCACCCGAATGTCATCATTGTCGAGTATGAGACCTCGGCGGCAACCGACCGCAATGTCACGGCAGGCGGCCGCGCGGCGGCCCGCGCCTTCGATGGCCGTCTCGAGGCTGGCGCGACCTATGTTCGCGAGGAGGGCGACCCGGCCTCGCCGGAAAGCCTCAGCCAGCTTGCCGGGGTCGATCTGACCGTCAGCCTTGCCGAGACGACCGAGCTGCGTGCCGAATATGCCCGAACAGTGCGTGACAATGCGCCCGAAGATGCGCCCGGCAAGGACACGGCCGATGCCTTCCTCGCCGAACTTGTCCACACTCATGAGGCTGTAACGGCCACGGCCTATTACCGCGAGCAGGAGGACGGCTTCGGGCTCGGCCAGCAATCCTCGGGCACCGGGGGCGTGCGCCGTGTCGGGGCCGCTGCGACCGCCGAGATCGGCCGCGCCGAGGCCGAGGCCGAAATTGCCGGAACGCGCCATTTCATCGACAGCGAGGTCTACCATGAGGAGGTCCTGCGCACCGGGGCCAGGCGAACCGTTGCAGACGCCGCCGTTCGCCGCGAGGGCGGCCTATTCGGCGCCAGCCTTGGCCTGCGCAACGTGTTCGAGCGCCCGGACGCAGCCGGGGACGAGACCCGACAGTCCTTCCTCCTGACAAGCGCTCTGCGCAAGACCTTCGCCGATGCCGGGCTGACCCTGACAGCGGCCCATGAACAGCCGCTCGGGGGCGGCAGCGACGAAAGCTCGGTCTTCCCGCAGCGCACCATTCTCGGGGCCGACAAGGCTCTTTCCTCGCGGGCGACCCTGAACATCCGCCATGAAATCCTCGACGGCGCGAATGCCTCCGGCAACAATACGACGGTCGGGGCCACCGTGACGCCCTGGACCGGGGCCGACGTGCGCCTCTCCACCGATTACATCACCCAGGACAGCGCCCGCCGCCTCAGCGCGACGGTCGGCGTCGACCAGACGATCCAGCTCAGCGAAACCTGGTCGACCGGCTTCGGCTTCGCCCGGCGCGCCCGCATTTCGGGCAGCGGCGAACCGCTCGACCTGACACCTGATGCCGCCTTCAGCCCGCTCGAAACCGCGCCCGCAAGCCCGCTGACGCTCGACCAGTCCTTCTCCTCCGCACATGCCGGGCTCGGCTATCGCAGCGAGGTGACTGCCGCGTCGGCCCGGCTCGAAGTGCGCGACAGCGCCCTCGGCACGCGCTATGCTGGCATTCTCGGCGGCGCGCGCGAGGCGAGCGAGACCCTGTCATTCGCCCTCGCTGCCCGGATCGAGCGGGACCTTGCCGAAACGGCGGCTGACACGACCAGGATCGATGCCCGGCTCGGCGCATCCTGGCGTCCGCGCGGGGAGGGGGCCGTCATCTTCAACCGCTTCGATGTCGGCCACCAGGAGATCTCGGGCGTCACTACGCAATGGAAGCTCGTCAACAATCTCGGCCTCAACACGCGCCTTGGCGACCGCACCCAGCTCGCCGTCTTCCACGGCATCCGATATGCCGAGGCGACATTCGGCGACCTCGCTTTCGACAGTGTCACGAACCTCGTCGGCGGCGAGGTTCGCCATGATGTCACCGAGCGGTTCGACATTGGCCTCTCCGGTTCGGTCCTCGTTTCGGACAGCGGCGAGGCCGATTTCCAGTATGGCCCCTCGGTCGGCGTCACCCCGGCGAAGAATGTCTGGCTGAGCGTCGGCTGGAATATCAAAGGTTTCCGCGACAATGATTTCGAGGCCGCCGAATTCAGCCGCGACGGGCCGTTCGTTAAGCTCAGGATAAAGTTCGACCAGGATACTGCCGCAGGACTGTTGCGCAGGATCACACCGGGGGCGAACGGGGCAGAATGAAACGGCGCGCAAAAAGAACCTGGCGCACGCTTGCCCTGGCGGCGGGCGTCCTTGCCATGGCCCACCCGGCCCTCGGGCAGGCGACGGTCGACAATCCGGCGGCGAGCGCGGCCGACATCGCCGCCCGCCTGACAGGCCCCGGCCTGACGATTTCCAATCCCGTCATCCCGGCCGCCAACGGCTCCGACGCGCCAGAGCAATACGGCCTCTTCTCGAACGGCATCATAGGGGCGGGCCTGCGCATCGAGCGCGGCGTCGCCCTCAATACCGGCACGGCCGCCGACCAGTTCGGCCCGAACAATGACGACAATGCGAGCCTCGGCCCGGCAACGGCCTTTGCCGACCCGACCCTGACGGCCGTCGATGCCAATGCGCGGTTCAATGCGGCCATCATCGAATTCGACGTCACCCTCGGTGCGCTCGCGACCGGGCTTGAGATCGAATACCAGTTCGGTTCGGACGAATATCCGGACTATGTCGGCTCGACCTTCAACGACCTGTTCGCCTTCTTCATTTCCGGTCCCGGCATAACCGGCGAGGAGAACATCGCCCTGACGCCGAACGGCGGCCGCGTGCGCATCAACAATATCAATATCGGCACGCGCGGTTGCCAGTCGTCCGGTGCCACAGTCGACCTGACCCAGTCCTCGCTCTATATCCGCAACGGACACGTCACCAATCTGCCGACCGCTTGCCAGACCGGCGTCGCTCTGCCGGGCCCGTTTCCTGTTGTCACCGAATATAACGGCATTACGAGCCTCCTGACCGCGCGCCGTTCCGGTCTCACGGGCGGGCAGACCTATCGCATCAAGATGGCCGTGGCCGATGTCGGTGACAACCAGTTCGATTCCGGTGTTTTCATCCGCTGGGTCTCGGCGACCTTCGACCGCGACTATGGCGATGCCCCGAACACCGGAAACTATGGCGACCCCTATCACCAGCAGACCTCGACCCGGCGGCTCGGCAACACGATCACGTTCGAGACTGCCGGCTTCAACTCGCCAACCGCCTCGGGCGACATCGATGACGGGGTCGTCATGCCGGCCTCATTCACTGCCGGACAGGCACGGCTCGTGAACGTCTCGGTACAGGGCGGCAGCGGCGGCTTCCTGCAGGGCTGGATCGACTGGAACCGGGACGGCGACTTCGACGATCTCGGCGAGCGCGTCGCCGCCGATGTGCAGGACCTTGATGCCGACGGAGCCATCCTCCTGCCGGTCACGGCGCCCGTCCTGACCGGCACCGGCCAGACCTTCGCGCGCTTCCGCTGGTCCGGCACGGCCGGGCTCGGCCCGCGCGGCGCGGCCGTGGACGGCGAGGTCGAGGACTATACGCTGAACCTCCTGCCGCCGGGGCCTGCGCCCACCTGTCCGGCGGGGCGCTCGCTCCTCGGGCAGGCCGGGAACGCCGTCGCCGTCACGGCACAGACCGGTGTCGCGAACGCCACGCGCGCGCTCGGCGCGCTCGCCGCCCAGGGCACGACGCCGCCGGATGCGTCATCGGCCGAACTCGATGACGGTACAGACCTCCTGACCCTCGACCTTGGCGTGCTCGCCGCGCAGGGCTCGCAGCTCACACTGTCGCTCGCCCGCGACGGCGGCCTGCTCGGGGCCGACGGCGATAACACGATCGCGAACATTCTCGTCTCGCCGGACAATACCGCCTATGCCTCGCTCGGCACCTACGGGGCGGGCATAGCCACCTTTCCCTCGGTCGTGCAGGACGTGCTGGAACGCATCCTCCTCACCGTCCCGGCGGGCGGAACGCGCTATGTCCGTTTTGACACGCAGAACAATGACGACCTCTTCGTCGACGGTGTGCAGTACGCGTTCCACTGCGCCGTCGGGGCCGAGCTTGAGGCGGCGAAGACCGTGCGCACGTTCGACCCCCTCGCCGAGGGGCACTATGCTGTACCCGGAAACGATGTCGTCTACGAGATCACAGTTACCAATCGCGGCGCAGGCGCAACCGACAACGGCACCATGCTGCTGATCGACCGCGTGCCGGACGATGTCACCTTCTTCAATGGCGATGTCGATGGCCCGACCCTGCCGGAAACGGGGGTCGTCGCCTTCATCAATGGCGGGTCCGGACTGAGCTTCACGCCCGCAACCGATCTGGCCTTCTCCAATGCGGCGACCCAGCCCTCGCTCTTCAGCCAGTGCACCTATGTGCCTGCGCCGGGCTACGACCCGGCCGTCTCCCATGTCTGCCTCAATCCGAAAGGGGCGATGGCCGCAGGCGACCCGGACCCGTTCTTCCGCGTGGAGTTCCGCGCCCGCATCAAGTGATCTCTGATCCGCGCCGTCCCTGTGGCGCTTCACCGCGACTTGTTCGCGGTGCCCATCTCCCATAGCTAGCCTCAGGCTGGCATCTGCTCTATGCACGGGGCACCATGGCCAAGGTCAAGATCTGCGGGCTGACAGAGCCGGACACCCTTCGCGTCGCCGTGCGGGAAGGGGCCGATTGGGTCGGCTTCGTGCTGGTGCCGCAAAGCCCGCGCTATGTCACCCCGGAGGATGCCGCCGCGCTGATGTGGACCGCACTGCATGCCGAGGACCCGACCGTGTTTCTGATCCCCAAGCACCGTTTTCGCCAACCTTTTTCTGTGGCGGCGGGAGTGGTGCCCTCGGTCCCGTTTGGCAAAGCCGCCATCCGCCGCGAGGGAAGCGACGCCACGATTGTCACCTGGGGCAACTGTATTGAACTGGCCGAGGAAGCTGCCAAACAACTTGAGGGCGAGGCCTCTGTGGAAGTGATTGATTTAC
>CAYSED010000024.1:0-25036 GCA_964429935.1 uncultured Hyphomonadaceae bacterium | reverse complement strand
GATCCCGGTTGCGCTTCTCGTCAATCCCGATGATGCCGCCATTGACGCGGCCTGCGAGACCGGCGTCGCCGTGCTTCAGCTTCATGGCGCAGAAAGCCCCGAACGGGTCGCGGACATTCGCGCCCGCTCCGGCCTGCAGGTCTGGAAAGCGCTCGGCATCGGCGGTCCTGAAGACCTCGCGCGCGCCGCCGGATACAGCGCTGCCGACGCGCTACTCCTCGATGCCTTGCCGCCGCATAATGCCACGCGGACCGGCGGACACGGCCATAGCTTTGACTGGTCGCTTCTGGCGCGCTGGGAGGCCCCGGGAGACTGGCTGCTGGCCGGCGGACTGACGCCGGACAATGTCGCGGCCGCAATCGCTGCGACCGGTGCCACTGCGGTCGATGTGTCCTCTGGCGTTGAGCACGTGCGGGGGGTAAAGAATGCGGCCCTCGTCAGGGACTTCATTCGCGCGGCGAGGTCTGCATGAACATGGTGCAGTTCCGGGACAGGCCTCGCTCATGGTTCGACAAGCTCACCCTGAGTCTGTTCTTGAGGCTGACTCATGGTGAGCTTGTCGAACCATGACGAGCCGCGCAGGCTTACAATAGCTTGTCAAACCATCAGGATGAACCGGGAGCGCCGGAGACAGGATTAAGGAAAGACAGATAATGGAAGCGCGCAACACCTGGGCCCAGTGGCCTGACGCAAATGGCCGTTTCGGCGAATTTGGCGGGCGCTATGTCGCCGAGACACTGATGCCGCTCATCCTCGAGCTTGAGGCCGAGTACCGGGCCGCCAAGCGCGACCCGGCCTTCGCTGCCGAAATGGAAGATCTCTGGGAGCACTATGTCGGCCGTCCGAGCCCGCTTTATTTTGCCGAGCGGCTGACCGATCATTTCGGCGGCGCGAAAATCTATTTCAAGCGCGACGAGCTGAACCATACCGGCGCGCACAAGATCAATAATTGCCTCGGCCAGGTCCTGCTCGCGCGCCGCATGGGCAAGACGCGCATCATCGCCGAGACCGGTGCCGGGCAGCACGGCGTTGCCACGGCCACGGTCTGCGCCCGGTTCGGCCTGCCATGCGTCGTCTTCATGGGCGAGACCGATGTCGAGCGCCAGAGCCCGAATGTCTTCCGCATGCGCCTGCTCGGGGCCGAGATCGTGCCGGTTTCTTCGGGCACCGGCACGCTGAAGGATGCGATGAACGAAGCCCTCCGCGACTGGGTGACGAATGTCGACAACACGTTCTACTGCATCGGCACGGCGGCCGGCCCGCATCCCTATCCGGAGCTTGTGCGCGACTTCCAGTCCGTCATCGGGCGCGAGGCGCGCGCACAGGTCCTGAAGCGGGAAGGGCGCTTGCCGGATGCCGTCATGGCCTGCATCGGCGGCGGCTCGAACGCCATCGGCCTCTTCCATCCCTTCATCGACGACGAGAGCGTCCGCCTTATCGGTGTCGAGGCCGCCGGCCACGGCATCGAAACCGGCCGGCACGCGGCCGCCCTCAATGGCGGGGAACCCGGAATCCTGCACGGCAACAAGACCTATCTCCTGCAAACGCCGGACGGCCAGATCATTGACGCGCATTCCATTTCCGCCGGGCTCGACTATCCAGGCATCGGCCCGGAACACGCCTTCCTTCGTGATACCGGCCGGGCTGAATACCTGACCTGTACCGATGATGAAGCGCTCGAAGCCTTCCAGCTCTGCACCCGGCTTGAAGGCATCATCCCGGCGCTCGAGCCCGCCCACGCGCTCGCCCGCGTCGGCGAAGTAGCCCGAGGCATCGGCAAGGACGGGCTGATGATCCTCAACATGTGCGGCCGCGGCGACAAGGACGTGTTTTCCGTCGCCAAGGCCCTCGGAGTGAAGGTGTGATCACCCGCGCCAACGCGTTTTCCTCCAGCGCCGGCGGACTTTCACTGAATATCTCTGGAAGGCCTCGCCGCCCTCCCAACCAATACGGTTTTCAAGCCCGCACTTGATATTGCATCAAATGATGCATAATTTAGTGCGCAAAGGAGTTCCCATGCGCACAACTGTCACGCTTGACGACGACCTTCTCGAAACCGCCGAAAAGCTCACCGAGATCCGCGAACGCCCGGTTCTCCTGAGGGCGGCGCTGCATGCGCTGATCGAGCGCGAAAGCGCCCGCCGCCTTGCCCGTCTCGGCGGGGCCGACCCGGAAGCCTCCGCCCCTGATCGTCGGCGTACAGGCGATGCCGCTCCCGCCCGGCAATGATCCTGGTCGATACGTCCGTCTGGATCGCCTTCTTTCGCACGCCGGGCCATCCGCTCGCCGGGCGGCTGTCGGCCCTTGAGGTTGCCATGCACGATCATGTTCTCGGCGAGATTGCGCTCGGATCGCTCCGCAACCGGGACACGGTCCTCGCCGACCTTGCAAACCTGCCCCGGGCACCGCTTGCAAGCGAGGCCGAAGTCCGCATGATGACCGAGGCGCGAAAGCTCCACAGCCGCGGTATCGGCTATACCGATGCGCACCTTCTCTCCTCGCTCCTTCTCGATCCCGGCCTCGGCCTCTGGACACTGGATGCAAGGCTGGGGGAGGTTGCCCGCGAGATCGGCATCAGGCCGGTTGAAACCTGAGCTGCGCCCATGACCGACATCCTCCTCGTCCGGGTCAATTGCCCGTCGGAAACGATCGCCGCCGAGATTGCCGAGGCGGCCATCACAGCCGGTCTTGCCGCCTGCGCCAATATTGAAGGCCCGGTCCGCGCGATCTATCCTTGGCAGGGCCGGATCGAGCGCGATGCCGAATGGGTCCTCTGGCTCAAGGTCAGGAAAACCGGTTGGGAACGCACCGAGGCCCTTGTGCTTTCCAAACATCCCCATGATATCCCCGCCATTCTCGGGCTTGCCTGCACGCACGCCCATGCGCCTTTCGCCGAATGGGTCGCTAGCACCGTGAAAGCCTGAACCGCCATGCCCGTTTCCCGCATCAATGCCCGTTTCGACAAGGTCCGCGACGAGAACCGCGCCGCGCTCGTCACCTATCTCATGGCCGGAGACCCGGACCTCGAGACCTCGTTCGCGGCCATGTGTGCCCTGCGCGACAATGGCGCGGACGTGATCGAGCTGGGCGCGCCCTTTACCGATCCCATGGCCGACGGCCCGGCCATCCAGAAGGCCGGACAGCGCAGTCTCAGTGCGGGAACCACACTCAGCGATGTGCTCGCGCTCGCCGGCCGCTTCCGCGAGACCGATGCCGACACCCCGCTAATCCTCATGGGCTATGCCAACCCCGTCCATTCCATGGGCTATGAGGCCTTTGCCGCCGCCGCTGCGAAGGCGGGCATTGACGGCACGGTCATCGTTGACCTGCCACCCGAGGAAGACGCCCCGTTGCGCGCGGCCTATGCTGGCCACGGCCTCGCCGTCATCCGGCTCGCGACACCGACAACGACCGAAGCGCGCATGAAAACCGTCGCCGAGGGCGCGTCCGGCTTTCTCTACTATGTCGCCGTCACCGGCGTCACGGGGGCAGGCTCCGCCGATCCGTCCGCCATTTCGGGCGGCGTCGCGATGGCCCGCCGCGTCTCCGGCCTGCCGGTCTGTGTCGGTTTCGGCGTGCGCACAGGCGAACAGGCCGCGGCCATGGCGGGCATTGCCGACGGGGTTGTCGTCGGCTCGGCTTTGGTGGAACATGCCAGGCAAGCGGCCGAATCACGAAGGCTTGCCGAGGCCGTGTCCGGAATGGGAAAACTTGCCCTCGAACTGTCAACGGCTATCAAAGCCGCCACAAAAGTGAAATAATCGGCCAGCAAGAAAGGACAGGCACGCCCGATGAACTGGTTGTCCAATATCCGCACGCCTGGCCTGAAGGGCCTGCTTGGCAAGCGCGAGACGCCCGAGAATCTCTGGGTCAAGTGCCCGAAATCCGGCGAGCTTGTCTACCGCGCCGATCTCGAAGCCGCCTGGTGGGTCACGCCTGCCGGGGCCCATATGCGCATCTCGCCGCGCACGCGGTTCCGCCTCCTCTTCGATGACCAGCGCTGGGAAGCCATTGCCCTGCCATCGGCCCCGAAGGACCCCCTGAAATTCCGCGACGACAAGCCCTATGGCGCCCGCCTCAAGGCTGCCAAGACCAAGATCGACACGCGCGACAAGGCCGAAGCCGAGCAGGGCGGCGACGAAATTCGCCAGGATGACTGCATGGCTGCCGCGTTCGGCAAGATCGGCGGGGTTCCGGCCGTTCTTCTGGTGCAGGACTTCGCCTTCATGGGCGGCTCGCTCGGCATGGCCGCGGGCGAGGCCTTTGTCGCCGCTGCCCAGATGGCCGTCGCCAAGAAAGCGGCCTTCATCGTCGCCACGGCGTCCGGCGGCGCGCGCATGCAGGAAGGCACGCTTTCGCTCATGCAGATGCCGCGCACGACGCTTGCCATCACCGAGGTCCGCGAGGCGGGCCTGCCTTATGTCGTGATCCTGACGGACCCGACCTCCGGCGGGGTGATGGCCTCGTTTGCCATGCTTGGCGACGTCCACATTGCCGAGCCGGACGCGATGATCGCCTTCGCCGGCCCGCGCGTCATCGAGCAGACCATTCGCGAGAAACTCCCCGCCGGTTTCCAGACCTCGGAATTCCTCCGCGAGCGCGGCGTCGTCGACATCGTCGTCGACCGCCGCGAGTTGAAAGCCGTCGTCGCCCGCGTCATCGGCCACCTTCTGCCGAAGCGCCGCCGCAAGTCCGATGCGCCGATCGGCAATGTCCGTCCGCCCGTTCCCGACGGGGCCCCCGTCAGCCGGGACAAGGAGGGCGGCGAGGATTGACCGGAACACAAGGCGCGGTCGAGACCGCCCTTCGCCGTTTCGAGGGCCGGTACCCGAAAGTCATTGACCTGTCGCTCGGGCGTGTCCTCGCGCTCCTCGACACGCTTGGCCGCCCGCAGGACCGCCTGCCGCCGGTCATCCATGTTGCGGGGACGAACGGAAAGGGGTCGACCTGCGCTTTCCTGCGCGCCATGGCCGAGGCAGCAGGCCTCCGCGTCCATGTTGCCATCTCGCCGCATCTGGTCCGCTTCAACGAGCGCATCCGCCTCGCCGGACGCCTTGTCGAGGATGGCCCGCTCATCGCCTGGCTCGACCGTGTGGACCAAGCCGTCGGCACGTCGGAGATCACCCATTTCGAGGCCGCCATGGCCGCGTCATTTCTGGCCTTCAGCGAAGTGCCAGCAGATCTTCTCGTGCTCGAGGTCGGCCTCGGCGGCCGGTTCGACGCGACCAATGTGATCGATGCCCCGGCGGTCAGCGTCATCACGCCGGTCGACTATGACCACAAGCAGTTCCTCGGCACTGACATTTCCCGCATCGCGTGGGAGAAGGCCGGGATCATCAAGCCGGGCCGTCAGGTCGTCTCGGCCATGCAGGGCGACGTGCAGTCAGGCGTGATCGCCGAAGAGGCCTTCGCGCGCGGCGCGCCCCTGACCGTGCTGACGCCTGCCGACATGGCTGCCCTGCCGCCGCAACTTTCGCTCCCCGGCGACCACCAGCGGGCGAACGCCGCGCTTGCGGCGAAGGCGCTTGCCGTCTGGGCCGACCCCCGGATAACGCCGCAAGCCGTGCAGCAGGGCTGTGCCAGCGCCGTCTGGCCCGCACGGCTCCAGCGTCTTGGGCAAGGGCCGCTCACTGTCATGGCAGGCGCAGCCGAGCTCTGGCTCGATGGCGGGCACAATCCGCATGCCGCCCGCGCCGTCGCCGCCCATCTTGCCGGGCTTCCCGGCCGGACGGTGCTCGTGACCGCCATGATGGCCGGCAAGGATGCGGCCGGGTTCTTCGCCGCGCTGTCAGGGGTTGCAACAGAGGTTCACACCTGCCCGAATGCCGATGGCCATGCCGGGGCAGACCCGGCAGGCCTTGCCGCCCTCGCCGGGGCCGCCGGCCTGCGCTCGAGCGCCCATGGGCATTTCGCGGCCGCCCTCGCCGCCGCCGCCCGCAGCCGCCCGGACCGCATCCTCATCTGCGGCTCGCTCTACCTCTCCGGCGAAGTCCTTGCCCTGAACGGCGAAGCGCCGGAATAGGGGGCTCCTGTCCTGTCCGGAGTGCCAGAATGGCGGCAGCTTGTTGCGGGCTGAACCGCCACCTATTCCACGATGATGGTCTCTTCGGCCTGCATCATGATGACTGCCTCGCCGCTCTCGTCGGTGCCGAGCTCCATCCCCTTGGACAGGGCCGGTCCGCCCGGGGCGGGCTTGCCGACCGTAACTGCAAAGGCCGCGGCGCGCGAGGAGGCATCGAATCCGGTTTCCACATCGGCGAGGATATTCACGTAGAATCGGCCTTCCTCGCCGGTCTCGAAATAGACCGTCCAGGCATGCGTGTCCGTCCCGGCCATGTCGAAGCTCGTCGCGTCGTTTGTCGTCAGGATGGACATGCCCTCGCACGTCGTCGCACGCAGGGTCAGGCGGCCGGTCTCGTAGGCTTCGCGAACGGTGATCTCCATCGCCCCGGCATCGCCCGGGTTGAGGGCCTCGCGCAGTTCGCCGGAAATCCGCACTTGCGCGCCGGGCTTCTGGTAGCCGTTCAGCGCCGTGCCATGTGCCAGTTTGGCGGCTTCGACCGGGGAGGGGTCCCCGCAGGCCGCAAGGCCGAGGCCCGCTGCGAGACAGAAGGTTCGTGCAAGCATGTCAGGCCCTTTCCCTACTGGACCGTGAAATCAAAACAGGCGTCGCCCGGGACGAGCGGCGGGTCGGCATCTTCGATATCCTCGTTCATGAAGTCGATGGCATCGATGATGTAGGTTCCGGCAGGAAAGCTCCTCGGGCCGAACAGTTCAAATTCTGCCGGAAGCGCAACGCTCTGCGCAAAGAAACTGCCGCGCCGGAAGATGTCGAAGTCCGGGTCGCGGTTCGCATCCCCCGAGACGCGCTGCATCCGGAGAGTCCTTGTCTGCGTCGTCGGCACGTCGAACCTGATGAGCACGCGGTTGCCGATCCGGTTGGCAAGGCCCTGATTGTCGCTAGTGCAGATGCGCAGGGGCCCGCCGCCTATGGACAGGGTCTTGACGACCGGCAGGAAGTTTGGGTCGCCGCCATTATTCGTCTCGCCGTCGCCGAAGAGGCCGGTACCGTTGATGTTCTGGAAAAGGAGCAGTGCATCTAGCGCACTGCCGCTGATGCCCGGCTGGTTGCGCAGGTTCGTTGCGAAGGAGAAGATCGATGTCGGCGCATCGGTCTGGATATAGGCCGTCGAGCGGAAGGTGTTGTAGATCGGCGCGAACCCGGCCGAGATCGTGTCCGGCCCGTCATTGGCGCTGTCGAATATGTCGTAGAGGACCGACTGGATCGAGGCTTCGCCGTACCAGCCGTTCGAGCCGGACAGCGTGCCGATGTCGTTGCGCTCGACGCTGAAGGCAAAGCCGTTGTTTCCGCCGGGAAAGCCGCTGTCGCGATAGACGGGGTCGGCGGTCATGATGCCGGACAGGGCATTGCCCCAGCCTTCGCCGAAGGCGACCCGCGGATCGAGCCGGCTCGACAGGCTGTGCGCCCCGCCGACCGAATCCGATCGCGACAACTGGTCCTCGAAATAATGGCCGAACTCGTGGGTCACGACATGCTCGTCGTACTCGTCCGTGTCGGTCGCGGTGTCGCCGAGAATGCGCACGGTGGGCACGCCCGCGATGCGCTGATAGGCCGACGAGCCGATCTCGCCGTCGGCGATATTGCCGTTGACCGGCCGGTTCTGCGGGCTCCAGAAGACCTGAAGGAACGGGAAATCAACGTTCGGGTCGGCGGCCGTAAAAACCTGCAGTCCGCCGAAGATCGCGTCGAGGATGGCAAAGGGAGCCGCCGTGCGCGGGCCGGCATAGCTCGACCCATTGGAGCCGGATGGCGCATTCAGGTTGCGCACCTGGTTCGTCGTCCCGCTCGAGGCGAGCGATCCGGCGAGGACATATTGCGCGTTCGAGTTCGTGTTGTCGCGGGCGGCTATGTCCCAGGTCGCGGCTGATCCGGTCTGCTGCAGCCTGGCGAGGGCCTGCATGCGGACGTCGGTGCCGGCCGGGACAGTGACGGCATAATTGCCGGACGTGTCGGCAACGGTCGTCGCGACGATGCCGCCGGCGCCATTGACGGCCTGCACGACAACGCCGCGGGCGGGCAGCACGGTCAGGTCGGCAAGGTCCAGAACGTTCGGCGCAGTCGCGGTTCCGACGCCGACCGATTCGAATGTGACCTGTCCGCTGATCGTCACGGAGGAGGAACTCGGAGGCGGCGGCGCGGGCGGGGGCGGCGGAGCCGGGGGAGGCGGCGGCGCGGGCACCGCCGGGGACGGGGATGGAGCCGCGCTGTCGCCGCCGCACGCCGCGATGCCGCCCAGGAGGAGCACGGCGGCAAGGGCCGTCAGGCTGCCGGCCCGTCTCCGGCATCCATCCTGACGCCGCCGGTTCATTCCGTCAGGCAGCATTGGGGACTCCATGGTGTCGTCTAGATATTGCCGTCCAGTATCCTAAAGTGATCCTGCCGGACCGAATGTCAATTTGGCGTGAACAAGCGGGCTGCAATTCACGGGCCCTGGTCTTCGGTCGTCCGGTTCCTTTGCGCCGGAGCCTCCCGAAAGGCTTGCAAGTCCGGGGATCGCGCGTCATCGTCGGCCACCGCAGGTATGAGGCAGGAAACATGATCGGTGTCGTCGTCGTCAGCCACGGCAAGCTCGCCCGGGAACTGGTCGCGGCCGCCGAGCATGTCGTTGGCTCGCAGGAACATTTCCGCGCCATCTCGATCGATGCCGACGACGACATGGAAGCCCGCCGGGAGCAGATCATCGAGACCGCGAAAGCCTGCGATCTCGGCTCGGGTGTCATCATCCTGACGGACATGTTCGGCGGGACGCCCTCGAACCTCGCCATTTCAGTGATGCCGAAGGGCCATATCGAGGTGATTGCCGGCGTCAACCTGCCCATGCTCATCAAGCTAGCCGAAGTTCGAGGCCGCCTGACGCTCGCCGAAGCGGCGGAGGCGGCGAGCGAGGCCGGGCGGAAATACATCTCGATCGCGTCCCAACTGCTCGAGCGACGGGCCTGAGCTGGGCCAATGGGGACGGCATCCGAGCGCCTGACCATGGTCAACAAGCGCGGCCTGCACGCCCGTGCGTCCGGCAAGTTCGCGCGCCTCGCCGGATCGTTTGATGCCGACATAGAGGTCGTTCACGACGGCGAAACCGCCAACGGTACCTATATCATGGATCTCCTGATGCTGCAGGCCCACAAGGGTACGCAGATCGAGCTGCGCGCGACCGGGCCCGATGCGGCCAGGGCGGTCGAGGCACTCGCAAGCCTCGTGCGCGACGGGTTCGGCGAGATTGCCGAAGAGCAAAATGACGGCCGGGCCTAGAGGGACTTGCACGCCTCGATCGCGCCCGGCCAGGCAAGCCCGGACCGAAGCCTGTCCGAGAAACAGGCGATGCGTCCGCCCGCATCGAAGGCACCCTGGCAGAGATTGACCGCATTGCTCGCAACCCAGCGAGTACCATTGCCCCACTGGAGCCCGCTGGTCATGATCTGCGCATAGCAGGCGGCCGGTTCAGTCGAGGCAGGGGCGCCGTCGCACAGGGTGCGGATCGCCGTGTCAGGCCAGGCCGCGCCGCCATAGTCAGGGCCGGCAGTGACCGCCCGCTCGCAGGCCTCGAAATCGACCTCAAACTCGTCCGGCCAGGGCGACCGGGCCTCGCGCACCGCTACGTCTCCGGCATGCCCGCCTATGCCGAAGCCGGGCAGCGGCGGGGGCGGACCCGTCGTGAACACGGCCTCGCTTGCCGCGGCGGCGCAGCCGCTGCAGGCCTCGGCGTCCGCCGCCTCGCCTATCCCGCGCGACGGCGAAAGCGAGATGTCGGCGAGCGGCACATATCCCGTCGCTGTCATCTCGCCGAACGAGACCGGCGCGGTGAACTCGCTGCCGCCCGGCTCGGCGAGGGCCGCATGCCGCTCGAATGCGGCAAGCCGGGTGCCGCGCTCGCAGCCGCTCGCCTCGAAGAGTTCGCCCTCGGCCTCAAAGCTCACGGCGCTGGCGCCGGGGGCAAGCGATGCCGTCAGCCGGACCGCGACGACGAGGTCGTCGCCATTGCACAGTTCGATAAGTTCTGCCTGTTCCGCCTCGCTGCCGGCCAGTGCGAAGACCGCCTCGAAAGTCTGGTCTTCGCGCTCGCCGGGCATGGCGAAGGCGACGGTCCCGCTGACGGCGGCAAGCGCGGGGATTTCCTCAGAATAGGGTCCGTAAACCATGCGCACGCCCGCCACGTCGAGGGGCGAGAGGCGGCCATTATTGTTCCAGGAGGGCGCGCAATAGTTCATGACCGAGTTCGGGTCATAGGCCGTCATGATGAAGGCCGGGAGCGGGCCCTGGGGTTCGGCCTGGCAGAGCGAGGCGTCGCGATCATCCCGGTTGTGCTCGTGGGCCATGCCGAGGGCGTGGCCGAACTCGTGCACGGCAAGCGCGCGTATGCAGAACTGGCGGTGGGCCTGGCAATCGCGTCCCCAGGCCCCGAAGGCGAAATTGAGCACCATCCCGCCTGGCACGCCATCGAGGGCGCTGCCAAGCTCGGCGACATGCGGCCCGGTATCGGCGGTGCGGATGCGAATGCCGCCAGCGTCCGTGGCGCACACGCCCCATCCCTCGAACGAGACATTCGAGACCTTCTCCCAGCTTGCCCGCACGGCAGACCGGGTCCACTCCCGCGCTATGGCCTCGTCCGCGCCGGAGGCGGGACTTTCCCAGCAGACCGGGATGTCCGGGTCCCGCCAGACGGCGTTCGTTCCGAGGACGAGGGCCTGGACAGACGACTGCACGATCTCGCGGTCCGAGACCGGCTGCAGGCCCGGGACAGGTGCGAGGGGCTCGACCGTCGCCGGCTGCGCCGGCTGTCCGCCGAGCCCGGCTTCTTCGATGTCCGGCACGGGCCCGTCGAGGAAGACGGCTTCCTGCGCTGCCACGGCGCAGCCAGTGCAGGCTGCGACATCCTGCGTCGCGCCGACGACCCGGCGGGCGGCGACATCGAGGCTGACCGGGTAGGACAGCCCGGCGAGCGGTATGTCACGCGGCCGTGCCACGGCGACCGGCTCGTAGATCGTCTCCCGCGCCGTGCCGCTCGCTAGCGTTCCGCCGGGCGCGCAGGCCCCGTCGGTGATCGTCCGCGCGCTGGCCGTGCTCGTGACATCAAGCTCGTGCTTGCCAGGCACGAGCCGGGCCTCGACCACAAGGTTGACGAGCCCCTTGCCGGGATCGCAGAGCCAGACCGAGGAGCGCTGGACCGGGTCTTGCTCGGTCAGGGCGAGGGTGATGAACTCGAACCTTTGCCCATTGGCGGTGACGTTCCCGAATTCGGCCGCCGCCGCGACCTCGACGATTGCCGGGATTTCGGCATCGAACGGGCCGTAGACCGTACGGATGCCCAGCACGTCGAGCGCGGACAAGTTGCCATTATTGTTCCAGTTTTCGGCGCAGTAATTCATTACCGACGAGGCATCATAAGCGGTCATGAAGAAAGCGGGCAGGGGACCCTGGCGCTCGGCCTGGCAGAGCGGACGGTCGCCGCGGTTGTGCTCATGGGCAAGCCCGAGCGCGTGACCAAACTCGTGCACGGCGAGGGCGCGGATGCAGTATTTGCGGACCTCGTCACTGCGGCTGCAGCCGGTGCCCCAGGAGCGGAAGGTGAAATTGAGCGTCATGCCGCCCGGCATCCCGTCGAGCGCGCGGCCAAGCTCGGCGACACTGGGGCCGGCCTCGGCGACCCGGATGCGCACGCCGCGGCTTGTCTCCGCGCACGCGCCCCATCCGGTGAAGTCGACATTCGACACTTTTTCCCAGCTTGCCTCTACGGCGGCCTGCGTCCACGCACGGCCATTGGCGAAATTCGCGTCCATGCGCTCCCAGCAGACCGGGATGACCGGATCGCGCCAGACCGCGTCGGAGCCGAGCACGGCACGTGAGGGCTCATCCGGCCCGGTGCTGACCACAGGGTCGATCACGGTGAGCCCGCGATTGCGCGGCGGGGCGGGCTCGTTCGGGATCTGCACGAGGATCCGCGGCTGGCTTGTCAGCACGGCCCCTCCCGGAAGCCGCAGGAAGTCCCCGGTGTCCGCAGTCGCCGGCGGGATGGGTCCGGAGGGCAGCTCGATCCGGTCGCCAGCCGCCGCGGCGGACGGGCTGGAAGCGGGGGCAGCATCCGACGCGTCTGGCACGTCTTGCGCCGCCGCCCTTCCGCCCGGGCCTGCAAGAAGGCAGGCACAGGCGAAGGCAGCCAGCCAAAGCGACAGTTTCCCGGCAGTCGTCATCGTCACGTCCCCACATTCCGAAGCTCGTCTGCAGTTAACCACAGATCGGCCCTTGCCGGAACGGTTTTGGCGACGCGAATTTTTCGCGCCCCACCGCTTGTCGCCATTTTCGGGCTTCGCGCGTCGCGGGAAGCGTGGCAATTCCGTGGCGGCAGACACCGCCTTCAAGCCCAGTCGCCAGCGCAAAGGATACGCCCGATGATCGACCTCTACACATGGACCACGCCGAACGGGCGCAAAATATCCGTCGCGCTCGAGGAAATGGGCCTTCCCTATGCCGTCTACGCCGTGAACATCCGCGAGAACGAACAGTTCAAGCCGGATTTCCTGGCGATCAGCCCGAACAACAAGATCCCCGCCATCGTCGACCGGGATACCGGAACAAGCGTATTCGAGAGCGGCGCGATCCTTGTCTACCTTGCCGAGAAGTCCGGCCGGTTCCTCGCCCCGGCCGGAACCCGTGAGCGCGCAAGGGCTCTCGAATGGCTGATGTGGCAGGTCGGCGGGTTTGGCCCGATGCTCGGCCAGTTTGCCCATTTCGCCCTCTATCGCGAGGATAAGGTTCCAGCCGCCATAGAACGCTTCGCCAGCGAGGCCAGGCGCCTCTGCACAGTGCTGGACACGCAGCTCGGCAAGACGGACTTTGTCGCCGGGGACTATACGGTCGCCGACATGGCAATCTATCCTTGGTCGGCCGCCGCGCTCGGCGGCATCGAGCAGGCGACCGGGGCCTCGTTCCCGAACATCCTCGCCTGGCATGCCCGCATCGCATCCCGCCCGGCAGTCGCCAGGGGCATGGCCATTCCGGAAGCCTGAGCGGGGTCGGGCCTCAGAGGACCGCTGCGAGCTCCACCTCGAAGATCAGGTCTGCGTCAGGCGGAATCCCGGGCCGCCCGGCCGCGCCATAGGCAAGCTCTGCAGGCAGATAGATCATCCAGTGGTCGCCCGGGCGCATGAGCTGCAGGGCTTCTGTCCAGCCTGGAATGACCTGCGTCACGCCGAACGTGATCGGTTCGCCGCGCGCATAGGCGCTGTCGAAGGTCTCTCCGGTTGCGGCAAGTCGGCCTTCATAGAACACGACGACCGAGTTGTCCCGCGTCGGCATGGCGCCCTCCGCCGGGCCGCTTTCGATCACGGCATACTCAAGTCCGCTTGCCGTCCGCATTATCCCGTCCGTGCCGCCCGGCCACGGGACGAGGCGCTCCCAGGCGGCAGCATCGGAGGCGGCCGGGTCGATCGAGGCTTGCAGGTCGATGCGGAAGATGAGGTTGGCGTCGGGCGGGATCGGCCCGCCCGGCGTGCCGCGCGGGCCGTAGCCGAGCGCCGACGGAATGTAGACGAGCCAGTCGTCGCCCGGTCTCATCAGTTGCAGGGCTTCGGTCCAGCCGGGAATGACGCGGCTGACGCCGAACATGGCCGGTTCGCCCCGGGCATAGGAACTGTCGAAGCGTCGGCCACTGTCGGCAAGGCGGCCGTCATAATGGGCAATCACCTGGCTGTCCGGCCCGGGCGGGGTGCCGCCCTCGGGTCCGGAGGCGAGCCGTACGAACTGTACGCCGCTCGCCGTCACCTCGACCTCGCCGCCATCGGTGTTCCACGGCGTGTGCGCGGCCCAGTATTCGCCGCCGGGGGTCGGGTCCTCGATCACGTCCAGCATCTCGACCCGGAAGATCAGGTCGGCATCCGGCGGGATCGCGCCGCCCGGACGGGGATTGGCCCCGTAGGCAAGCTCCGATGGGATATAGAGCATCCAGTCGTCGCCGGGCTTCATGAGCTGCAGCGCCTCGGTCCAGCCGGGGATGACCTGCGTCACGCCGAACTCGGCCGGGCTGCCGCGATCATAGGAGGAATCGAATTTCGTGCCGTCGGCCGCGAGGCGGCCTTCATAGTGGACTTCGACCTGGTCGTTGATGCCCGGCCCCTCAGCGCCACGCGGGGCTTTCTTCACGACATGGTATTGCAGGCCGCTCTCGGTTGTCACGGTGCCGTCACGGGCGGCATCCCACGGGGTCAGCGCGGCGAAGGGATCGGTCAAGACAGCTTCATCCTTCTGGTTGCAGGCGGCAAGCGCGAGGGCGAGGGCAAGGCCGGTCAGGACATTGCGGATCATCGGGGGGAACATTAACAGGGCTCCGTTCGGGAAAGGGCTGGGGCGGGTCTAGCGGGCGAAGGCGTGTCTGTCACCCGCCGGTTTTGCAGGGAGCTTCAGCGCCCCTGCGGGCGCGGCGGATAGCCGGCCTGGCTGAGGGCGTCGATGACTTCCTGGGTATGCTGCGCGTCGCGCGTCTCGATCAGGATGTCGAACTCGGCGCCCTTGGCCGGCACGTCGAGCGCGATCCGGTTGTGCGCCACCTCCATGATGTTCGCGCCGCTGTCGCCTATGATCTTCGACACCTTGGCCAGAAGGCCCGGCCGGTCTTCCCCGACGATCCTGATATTGGTCAGGCGCTTCTCCCGTACGAGCGCCCGCGTCAGCACCGAGGCGAGGAGGCGCGTGTCGATATTGCCCCCGCAGAGGACGAGCCCGACGCGCTTGCCGGAAAATTTCGAGGGATGCGCGATCAGCGCGGCAAGGCCGGCCGCTCCGGCCCCCTCGGCAATCGTCTTCTCGACATCGGCGAAGAGGGTGATCGCCCGTTCGAGATGCTCTTCCTCGACGAGGACGATCTCCTTGACGAGCGCGCCGACAATGCCGGCGGTGATCTTCCCCGCCTGCTTGACGGCGATACCCTCGGCGATGGTCGAGCCGCCGGTGATCGCGATGTTCGATCCGGTCACCGCCGCCTGCATGCTCGGATACATGGCCGCCTCGACGCCGATGATCTCGATGTCCGGGTGCAGCGCCTTGGCCGCGATGGCTATGCCGCTGATGAGTCCGCCGCCGCCGACCGGGACGACGATCGTGTCGAGGTCCGGACGCGCCTCCAGCATTTCGAGGCCGACCGTGCCCTGGCCGGCAATGATGCCGGGATCGTCGAACGGGTGGATGAAGGTCAGGGCGTCGCGCGCCCGCACCGTTGCGGCATGAACGGACGCCTCGTCGAACGTGTTGCCTTCAAGCAGGACGCGGGCCCCGTGGTCGCGGGTATGCTCGACCTTGTTGAACGGCGTCGTGACGGGCATGACGATGGTTGCCGGGATGCCGAGACGCCGCGCATGATAGGCGACGCCCTGGGCGTGGTTGCCTGCGGAGACGGCGATGACGCCCTTGCGGCGCTCTTCCCCGCTGAGCGCGGTCAGCCGGTTCAGCGCGCCGCGTTCCTTGAAGGATGCCGTGAACTGCATGTTCTCGAACTTGATCCAGACCTCTGCCCCGGTAATCGCCGACAGGGTCCGGCTGCGGCGCATCGGCGTGTTCTCGACCTGCCCTGCCAGCACGGCGGCAGCCGCCCGGATGTCGGCAATGGTCACGGGAAGGGAACTGGTCATGGGGGTCCTGGGAGAAGGTCTGGCTTGCGGGCCGGACGCTATTGGGCATCGGACGGGCGCGCAAGCCCAGCTAAGCGATCGGAGCTTGACCCGAAGCGCCTTCCGGTCCATCCGGCTGTCGCCCAGGGCGGGCAGCGCGCAGCCGAGGACGACCATGGACCTTTCCAAGATTCCGGCCGGAAAGAACCCGCCCGACGATGTCAATGTCATCGTCGAGGTACCGCTCGGCGGCGATCCGATCAAGTACGAGATCGACAAGTCGTCGGGAGCGATGTTCGTCGATCGCTATCTCTACACGGAGATGCGTTATCCCTGCAATTACGGCTTCGTGCCGCACACGCTGAGCCTCGACGGTGATCCGATCGATGTCATGGTTGTCGGCAACCGCCCGCTCGTGCCGGGCTGTGTCGTGCGGGCAAGGCCCGTCGGCGTCCTGATGATGACAGACGACAAGGGCGAGGACGAGAAGATACTCGCCGTCCCCCACCCGAAGCTGACCGCCTATTATGACCGGATCGCCACCTATCACGACCTGCCGGACATCCTGGTCCGGAAGATCGAGCACTTCTTCAAGCATTACAAGGATTTGGAAACGGGCAAATGGTCCCGCGTCGAAGGCTGGTTCGGCATCGACAAGGCGCGTGAACTGATCCAGCAGGCCGTCGAGCGTGGCCGGGGCACCTGACCCGTCCGGCCTGAAGTGCGGGCAAACCGCCTGTCCCTGTTCTGTTTTTTGTAAGGCTTTCGCCTTATAGATAACCCTGAACAATGGTGGACGTGTGCCCTCCGGCCTCCTGGCTGCGGGCGCATCAGGAGGTCTGAAATCCATGCCCGAGACAGAGGCCAAACCGCGCCGCCAGCGCCGGCAGGGTCCAAAGCGCAGCGAATCCTCCCAGTCTGCGATTCTCGATGCGGTGCGCGAGGAACTCTCCGAAAGCGGCTGGCGCGGCTTCAGCGTCGACAATGTCGCGCGCCGGGCGAAGGCCTCCAAGCAGACCATCTATCGCTGGTGGCCCTCCATCGGCACGCTCTGCCTCGATGCGGCGCTCAGCCTGGTTCCGGCCCAGCCGACCGGCGCGAGGGATGCCGCCCAGCGGATCGCCTCGATCATCGCCCCGCTCGAGGCGACCGCGCGCACCGGCATCGGCAATTATGTCCTGCGGGCGGCCCTCCTGGCGGCGGCCGACGACGAGGATGCCGGCGAGAAATGGCGCAACTGGCTGAAGACCGAGATCCGTACGCCGCTCCGCATGGTGCTCGCCGAGCTTGCCGCCAAGCAGGTCATCCGCCGCGACTGGGACATCGAGGACGCCATAGATGCGCTTGTTGGTCCGCTCTGGCACCGGCTGCTCATCATGCGCGCGCCAATCCCGGAAGCCTACAGCCTGCGCCAGGCCGAGCACCTGCTCGCCATGCTGTCGCAGCCTGAGTGACCTTGTTCCGACAATCTGAGGACCGACCATGAGCCCGGACGCCTATCTCGAAATGGCCGAAACCGAAAACACCCATTGGTGGTTCGTGTCGCGCCGGAAAATCCTGTCCCGGCTCCTCGAAGGCCTCGGCCTGCCGGAGAATGCCCGCATCCTCGAAGTAGGCAGCGGCACGGGCGGCAATCTTGAAATGCTCTCCCGGTTCGGCACCGTCCATGCGATCGAGATGGATGACACGGCGCGCGAGATCGCCCGGTCGCGAACCGGCGGAGATGTCGCCATCGAGCGCGGCGTCTGTCCGGATGAAATTCCCTATCATGGCCAGCAGTTCGACCTGATCTGCCTGTTCGACGTGCTGGAGCACATTGACCGCGACGAGGAGACACTGAAGGCCCTCTCGTCCATGCTCGCGCCGGGCGGACAGATGCTGCTCACCGTCCCGGCCTATCGCTGGATGTGGAGCGCGCACGACGAGTATCTCCACCATCACCGGCGATACTCGGCCCGCGAGTTTCGCGACAAGACCGCTGCTGCCGGCCTGAAGCTGACCCGGTTCTCGCATTTCAACGCCTTCCTCCTGCCGCTCGCGGTGGCTGCGCGCCTCAAGGACCGGATTGCCGGGTCAGGCCAATCCACCGGCGGCGCAATACCGTCAGGCCCGCTGAACGCGCTGTTCCGCGCCGTTTTCGGCAGCGAGGCGGCTGTCCTTTCGCGGACCAACCTGCCGGTCGGACTGTCCATGTTCGGCATTCTGCGGCGGGCCTGAGCGGATGACTGCCCGCCAGCCTGTCCTTGCCCGGGCGGCCAGGTTCGCTGTCTCCGGTGTCGGAGCAACAATTGTCCATGTCCTGGTCGCGGCGGCGCTGATCTGGGGCGTCGGGACAGGCCCGGCCATCGCGAACGGCGCGGCCTTCCTCGCCGCCAATTCGGTGTCCTATCTCGCCAATACTTACTGGAGTTTCAGCCAGACGGCCTCCGGCCGGAACGTCTCCCGATTCATTGCGACATCATGCGTCGGCATCGCCCTCTCCATGCTCATCGCCGCCGCTGCCACCGCGCTTGGCGGCAGCGATGTTGCAAGTATTGCCGCCGTGGCGCTTCTCCTGCCGCCCGTGACATTCGCGCTGCATCATTTCTGGACCTATCGCTAGTCGCGGACTTGTGTTCTTGCCCCGTCCGTCCGGACGCGGCATGACGCGAGGCCATGCGCCTTCTCTCCCTTCTCCTGAAACGAGCGATCCTTGCCGGCGAGCTGACTGTCACCGACCATGACGGCTCGGTCCATGTCTTCGGGCCGGGGCCCGGCGAACGGGGCGAGCCCGGCCGGGTCGCGATCCGCCTGACCGAAAAAGGCGCGTCGGGCCGCATAGCACGCGACCCTGCGCTTGGCGCGGCCGAGGCCTACATGGACGGGCGGCTGGAACTGGAAGACGGCTGCGAAATCTATGACCTCCTGAAGCTCGTCACCTATAATTTCCGCTGGGTGCCCGGCAATGCGCTGCACAAGGTGACCCAGCAGCCGCGCTGGAAGACGTGGATCGACGGGCGCAACCATGCCAGGCGGGCCAAGCGCAATGTCGCCCACCATTATGACCTGAACGACCGGCTCTATGACCTCTTCCTCGATGCCGACCGGCAATATTCCTGCGCCTACTGGCAACCGGGCAATGAGGCCGATCTCGGCCGGGCGCAGGCCGACAAGCTCGCCCATATTGCCGCAAAGCTCCTCTTGAAGCCCGGCCAGCGCGTGCTCGACATTGGCTGCGGCTGGGGCGGGCTCGCGCTCTATCTTCACAAGGTCGCAGGCGTCGAGGTACTTGGCGTGACCCTGTCCGGGGAACAGCTCGGCATTGCCCGCCAGCGCGCCGAGGCGGCACGCGTATCGGACAAGGTCCGCTTCGAGCTTACCGACTATCGGGAGGTCACCGGTCCGTTCGACCGGATCGTCTCGGTCGGCATGTTCGAGCATGTCGGCTTGCCGCAATACCAGACCTTTTTCGACAAGGTGCAGGACCTCCTCGCCGAAGACGGCGTCGCGCTCCTGCACTCCATCGGCCGGGCTGACGGGCCGGGCGCGACGGACAGTTTCATGGCGAAATACATCTTTCCGGGCGGCTATGTCCCGGCGCTGTCGGAAGTGACGCCCCGAATCGAGCGGGCAGGCCTCTGGCTGACCGATTGCGAGATCCTGCGCCTGCATTATGCAAGGACTTGCGAGGCCTGGTACCGCAACTGCGTCGAGAAGAAAGACGAGATCACGGCGCTCTATGACGAGCGTTTCTGGCGCATGTGGGTGTTCTATCTGGCCGGGGCCGCCATGGCCTTCCGCCACATGGGCCAGATGGTGTTCCAGATACAGCTCGCAAAATCACTGACTGCCGTGCCGGTCACGCGCGACTATATCGCCGATACCGAGCGCGAATATGCAAGGCTTGCCAGCCGCGCTTGACGGATGGGCCGGAAGCCCCCGACAGTCCATCGGAAGATATCCGGAGGAAAAGAAGCCCATGTCCAGTTACCTGTCCCCTTGCCTGAGCGCGCTCGCGCTTGCCCTCTCTGCCGCGCCTGTTGCCAGCGCCCAGACCGCCACCGAGACCGAGCGCCCTGCCGATGGCGACCTGCCGCTCCTCCACCAGCTCGCTGCGGATGTCTCCGCCGACCGGATCAAGGCCGATATCGAGACGCTTGTCGGTTTCGGCACGCGCCACACGCTGTCCGAAACCGAATCCGGCACGCGCGGCATCGGCGCGGCGCGGCGCTGGATCCATGCCGAATACGAGAAGATTTCCGCCGCGTGCGGCGGCTGTCTTGAGGTCATGTACGTGTCCGCCACGGTGTCCGGCGAGGACCGCATTCCCGAGCCGGTCGAAGTCGTCTCGGTCGTCGCCATCCAGCGCGGCACGCTCGATCCGGACCGGATGGTGGTCATGTCCGGCGACATAGACAGTCGCGTCTCGGATGCCCTCGACGGAACCTCCGACAGCCCCGGCGCCAACGACAATGCCTCCGGCATGGCTGGGGCCATCGAGGCGGCGCGGGTCCTCTCGAAGCACAAGTTTCCGGGCACCATCGTCTATATGGGCCTGGCCGGGGAAGAGCAGGGCCTGTTCGGCGGGCAGATCGTTGCCGACCATGCCCTCGCGAATGGCTGGCGCATCAAGGCCGTCATCAACAATGACATGATCGGCAACATTACCGGCATCAATGGCGTCACCGACAACACGACCGCACGGGTCTTCTCTGAAGGCACGCGGGCAGTCGAAACCGAACAGGAAGCCCGCATCCGGCGCTTCACCGGCGGCGAGGTCGACAGCGCCTCGCGCAACCTCGCCCGCTATATCGACCGCATGGCCGACCGCTATATCGAGAATCTCGACGTGATGATGGTCTACCGGCTCGACCGGTTCGGGCGCGGCGGCCACCATCGCCCGTTCAACGATGCCGGCATGCCGGGCGTGCGCATCATGGAAACCAACGAACATTATGACCGCCAGCATCAGGACCTGCGCAACGAGGACGGACGCCATTATGGCGACACGATCGAGTTCGTCGATTTCGACTATGCCGCGAAGCTCACCGGGCTGAACGTCGTTTCGCTCGCCGGCATGGCGCTCGCGCCGCCCTTTCCGTCAAACGTGACGATTGCCGGCGCGGTCCAGCCCTCGACGACGCTGAGCTGGACCCGGCCGGAAGGCCCCGCAGCGGACAATCTCGCCGGCTACCGCCTCTACTGGCGCCTGACGACCGAGCCGCAATGGACCCGGTCCCGATATGTCGGCGACGTAACGGAGTTCACGCTCGAGAATGTCGTCATCGACAATTATTTCTTCGGCGTTGCCAGCGTCGCGAAAGACGGCGCGGAAAGCCCGGTCGTCTTTCCGGGGCCAGCCGGAAGCTTCGGGGAATAGGGGGCGCCCCCTTCTCCCGCCGGGAGAAGGGTCGGGGATGAGGGGAACGGGCTTCAACGCAAAGATTGCAGCCCGCAGCGATGTGCCATCCCCTCATCCCCTGCCCCTCTCCCTTGAGGGAGAGGGGAGTCCCGCCCACCCGCCCTCCAAGACGCCCCATGTCCCGCATCATCCTCCTCAACAAGCCCTATGGCGTCCTCTCCCAGTTCACCGACCGGGGCATGGACGGGAGCGCGCGGCAGACGCTGTCGGATTTCGTGCCCGTGCCGGGCGTCTATCCGGCCGGGCGGCTCGACCGGGATTCTGAAGGACTGCTCGTCCTCACCGATGACGGAGCGCTGCAGGCGCGCATTGCCGAGCCGAAGCACAAGACGGCAAAGACCTATTGGGCGCAGGTCGAAGGCATGCCGGACGATGCGGCCCTTGACGCGCTCCGCCGGGGCGTGACGCTGAAGGACGGGCTGACCGCGCCTGCCGACGCGGACCTCATGGCCGAGCCGGACCATCTCTGGCCGCGCGATCCGCCGGTGCGATACCGCAAGTCCGTCCCCGACAACTGGCTCCGCCTGACGATCCGCGAAGGCCGCAACCGGCAGGTCCGGCGCATGACGGCGGCGGTGGGTCATCCCACCTTGCGGCTCATCCGCTGGTCGGTCGGCGACTGGACACTCGCAGGGCTTGCGCCGGGCGCATGGCGGGACGCCTGACGCCTATCTCTGGCAGGTGCCGCAATAGAAGCTCGACCGGCCGCTCTGGACGATCCGCCTGATCTCGCTCCCGCACGTCTTGCAAGGCTTGCCCTCGCGGTCATAAACATCGAACCGGTGCTGGAAATAGCCGAGGCTGCCATCTGTTGCGGAAAAGTCGGAAATCGACGAGCCGCCCGCCTCGATGGCGTCGGCGATGACCGCATTGATCGCCGGGACGAGGCGTTCGGCCCGCACGCCGGGGATCGAGGACGCAAGCCGTTTCGGCGAGATGCCGGCCCGGAAGAGCGCCTCGCAGGCATAGATATTGCCAAGCCCGGCAATCACGCCCTGGTCGAGCAGGGCGGCCTTGACCGGCGTCTTCTTCCCGGCAAGCGCGGCGGCGAGATAATCGGCATGAAAGCCGTTCGAGAGCGGTTCCGGCCCGATGGACTTCAGGCGCGGATAGGCGTCAAAACCGCTCGTCGGCCAGAGCTCCATGAAGCCGAAGCGGCGCGGATCATTATAGGTGACGGTGACCCCGCCCGCGACATGGAAGACGACATGGTCGTGGGCGGCGTCCTCGCCGGTCGCATGGACGAACGCGCCCTGGCTGCCGCCATTGATCGCAAAGCGCCCCGACATGCCTAGATGCATGACGAGCACCTCGCCGGAAGACAGCTCGGCGGTGAGGAACTTCGCCTTCCGTCCGAGATGGCGCACGGTCTGGCCGGTCAGCCGGTCGGCAAAGCGCGCCGGGAACGGATAGCGCAGGTCCGGCCGGCGCAGTTCCACCCGCAGAATCTCGCGGCCCTCCATGACGGGGGCGAGGCCGCGCCGGACGGTTTCGACTTCGGGAAGCTCGGGCATGGGCCAGTTATAGGCTGCGCTGGTCCGGTCCGGCCACGGCGAAGTTCAGTTGTCCACATGCCGGTGTCGGGCGCATGCCAACGGCCTTGCTTCCGCCGATGGCCGGGCCTATGGGCAATCCTGTCGGCTCCGCATCGCCTGCACTGCCGCGCCTGTCACTCATCTCATCCAGAGGCGGCCATGACCTCCCATATCCGCCTTGGATTCCTTGCAGCGCTCGTGTCCTATCTCGTCTGGGGCCTCCTGCCGCTTTATTTCAAGCTGATGGCGCATATTCCCCCGGACCTGATGCTCGCCCACCGGGTCATCTGGGCGATGCCGACCGGGCTGTTGCTTCTCCTTGTCGCCGGGCAGTTGCCGGCACTGCGGGCGGCGCTGACCTGGCGGCGCGCCCGCTGGCTCATGCTCTCGGCCGTGCTGATCGGGGCGAACTGGTTTGTCTATATCTGGGCTGTCGGGCAGGACCGTGTCCTCGAAGCGAGCCTTGGCTATTACATCAATCCGCTCGTCAATGTCGCGATCGGCTCGGTCTTCTTTGCCGAGCGGCTGAACCGGACGCAGTGGATCGCGGTCGGCCTTGCCGGGATCGGCGTTGCGATCATGGCGGTTGCGCTGGGCCACCTGCCGCTGATCGCGCTGTTCCTGTGCTTCAGCTTTGCCGGCTATTCGATCATCCGCAAGCAGGTCGCCGTCGATGGCCGGGGCGGGTTCGTGGTCGAATCGGCCCTTCTCCTGCCGATCGCCGCCGTCTGGCTCTGGCAGTATGGGGCAGGGGGCGGCGAGGCCTGGGGGACAGGCTCGCCGGGCGATGTCTTCTGGCTGCTGATGGCCGGGCCGATCACGGCCGTGCCGCTGATCCTGTTTGCCGTGGCGGCGCGGCGGCTGACGCTCTCGACCATCGGAATGATGCAATATATCGGGCCGACGCTGCAATTCCTGCTGGCCGTGCTGGTTTTCCGGGAAGCGTTCAGCCTGTGGCACGCCGCGGCCTTCGCCTTCATCTGGGGGGCCGTGGCGCTCTTCTCGTCGGACAGGATCGCCGCAGCAAGGGCGGCACGGCGGGCCCGGCCTGTTCTCTAAAAAAGTCCCCAGCCGACCGGGAGCCGGACTGGGGCAAGGAAGTTTGGGCAAGAGGGAGTCAGCCTCTGCCTGAAGCTTCGCAAATGCCGTGCCAATGTCGGCAACAGAGCCGGGCTAGAGACAGCCGTACAGCGCCGCGACCAGCCGTCCGGGGCGCGGGTCGCCGAGCAGGATATTGGACTGGCGGTTCATGACATAGGCGGCGGAAAGCTGCTGGTCCGGGTCGCCGAAGGCCGCCGATCCGCCCCATCCGGAGTGGCCGAGCGTGTCCGGGTTCGGCCCGAAAGCGCCGGTCACATTGCGCATGATGCCCGCCCCGAAGGACATGTCGAATGGCAGGACCCGGTCCAGGCCCCGGCACCTTTCCCGCGTGAGCGCGGCATAGGTATCGGCATCGAACAGTCTTGTCGTGCCGATCTGTCCCTGATTGGCATAGGCGCCATAGAGACGCGCGACAGCCGCCGCCGTGCCGTGGCCGTTCGCCGACGGGATCTCGATCTCGCGCCAGATCGCGCCGCCCCGGTCAGGCGCGGCCCACTTGGTCAGGAAGGCGGCGCGCTTGTGCGCATTGAGCTCGCCAAGTTCGGGAAAGGCGGTCGGTCGCTTCAGCTCGGCAACCCGCTCGTGCTCGCTCGCCGGGGTGCCGATCCGGAAATCCAGCCCGAGCGGTGCGCAGATATCCTCCTGCAGGATCGTCCCGAGGCTGCGGCCCGAGACCCGGCGGACAAGCTCTCCGGCGAGATAGCCCCAGGTCAGGGGATGATAGCCAGAGCCGGCGCCGGGGGTCCATTGCGGAGGTTCCTCGGCGAGCCGGGCTGACAAGGCAGGCGGGTCGAGCCAGAGCGCCGGATCGATCGGTTCGGCAAAACCGGGCACGCCTGCCTGGTGGGAGAGGGCCTCTGCGACCGTCACCCTGTCTTTTCCGTGCGCGCCGAAGTCCGGCCAGTAGTCGGCAAGCGGGGTGTCATAGTCGATCAGGCCGTCCGAAACGAGCCGCGCGATCACGAGGGCGGATATGCCCTTGGAGACCGAGTAGACCGGGACGATCGTGTCCTTTGTCCAGGGCCGCGAGTTCGCCCTGTCGGCAAAGCCGCCGGTCAGGTCGACGACGAGGTCGTCGCCGATCCAGGCGGCAAAGCCTGCCCCGGTCTCGAGGCCCTCGGCAAAGTTCCCGGCAAAGGTGTCAATGACCGGCTCGAAGCCGGGCGCGACGCGGGCGGACAGATTGTCAGGTGTCATGCGTCCGGTCCCCTCTCTTCGCCGCCTGCAGGCCCTTTGCGTTCAAGGGCGATATAGTCGGCCGAGCGCATCTCGTGCAGGCGGCTCGCCGTTCGCTGGAACTCGAAGGCCCCGTCGCCTTCCGGAT
>CAYSED010000023.1:19686-32552 GCA_964429935.1 uncultured Hyphomonadaceae bacterium | reverse complement strand
ACGGCCGTCTTGTACCTGCTCGGCTGAGGCAGGACCGGCCCAGGCGAGGCCCGCGACGGTCAGACGGCCAGTTTTTCGCGCGCGATGCGGGCCAGTTCTCGGGCCATATGCGGCACGGCCGTCGGGCGGCCGGCGACGACCCCTGCCATCCGGTCAGGCCGGCCCGCCTTGATGGCCTCGACGAGCTGCGCGAAGGCGCAGGCATTCCGGCACTGTTGCAGCCTTCGCCGCGACGCAGCCTCCGTCTCCGGATCGAAGCTTGCCGCATGGCGGGCCCGGAAAGCCTCTTTCGCCGCGAGGATCGCCTGCGCCTTCTCGGCGCTCAGACGGTAGGAAAGCGACCCTTCGCGGATCGTGTAGGCATAGCCCGGGCGGGGATCGACCAGCATCCTGGCGCCCTGCGCCAGCAGCCCGGCGACAAGATAGAAGTCCTCGCTGTTGCGCAGGGTCTCGTCATAGCGCGCCCCGCAGGCGTCGAGCCTTGCCTTGCGGAAGACCGGCTTCAGGTAGCCGGGGTCCCCGCCCCAGCGGGCCGCCGTCCTCGGGTCGAGATAATCGGCAAGGCTCACGCCGAGCGGGTCGTCCCCGTCAAGGCGCGCGAAGAAGGACCCGAGCAGCGGCCCGCCCGGCGCGTCCGCCACGCGCGCCATGTTGTCAGCCACCACGTCCGCGCCGCTTGCGACGGCAAGATCGACGAGGCGCCGCAGCCGTCCGGGCGGCATCGTGTCATCGTCATCAAGCACGGCGACGAACGGCGCGCGCGCGAGGCCGAGTGCCCGGTTCCGCGCCGCCGAAGGCCCGGCATTGACGGCCTGCCGGACGGGCCGGATGCGCGGGTCGGACCGGGCCGCCGCTTCGGCGATCGCCATCGTCCCGTCGGCGGAGGCGTCGTCGACCAGGATCATTTCCCAGGCAATGTCGTCCTGCGCCTGCAGCGATGCGATCGCGTGCCCGATGCGGCCTGCGGCATTCCAGGCCGGCGTGATGACGCTGACGTCCGGTCCGGTCCGCGCGCCGCTCATTCGGCATAGACCCCGGCGGGCGCGCCGGCGGACGGCGGCATCGCCACGAGTACCCGGCTCTTGCGCTGCTTCTCCGAGATCGCCGAGATGCCGGTCACGTAGAACAGGATGACGCCGAGGTTGAAGACACCGTACAGGGTCGATTCGGTGAAGGTCGTTGCCACCGTCGTGGCCGCGATGACGAGCAGGACCGACTGCGGCATCGCCTGCCGGCGCACCCAGCCGAGCGCCGCATTCAAGGTAACCCAGCCAACCTGGACGATGATGAAGGCGAGCCCGACAAGGCCGAGATGGACGAGGACCTCGTAATAGGCCGAGTGGAACGAGAACTTGCTGCCCGGCCGCTTGTAGGACCAGTCGAGAATGGTCTCGGCCTCTCCGACCCAGGGCTGCCAGAAGCCCTCGGCCCCAACGCCGAGCCAGGGGCGTTCGGCGGAAATCCTTTCCGCCGCCTCCCATAGTTCCGTCCGGCCGGTCAGCGTCGCATCCTTGCCAAGGGCAAAGAGCACGTCCTGCACGAGCGAATTGTTCGGCAGGTTGAAGAACAGGAGGAGCCCCGTGAGACCAAGCGCCGCGAGCACGGTGACGACGAAGGTCCGCAAGTGGCGGATGCGGCTGAGCTTCGACCAGAACAGCCAGACAATTGCAAGTACCAGCAGGGACCCGGTCGCCAGGAGCAGGGCTGTCGCCGATTGCGCCCGCACGATCATGAACAGGGTCAGCGGAATGAACGGCGCGGCGGCGAGCCGAAGCAGCACAGGCTGGCCCCGGTCGAGCGCGATGCCCGTCGCCATGACCATGGCCAGCATCATCCGGTTGGCGAAGATGTTCTTCTGGGGATAGAGGCCGACCTCGTCATCGAGCGAGTTCAGCTCCGGCAGCGCGATGAAGACCGACACGGCGCAGGCGGCAAAGGCCGACCGGATGATCTGGCGGGGCGTCAGCCGCACGGAGATGTAAAGCGCGATCGCGAGCGTGAGGATCATCATGATCCCGAGCCGCAGGGCCTGGCTCGGGACCGGCGACCAGAACATCGAGAAGGCTGTCAGGCCCGGAATGAGCAGAAGCGGCCAGCAGCGCAGGGCGGACGGGATCATCTGCCTGTAGCGCAGGGCGACACAGCCCGCAAAGGCGAGCGCCAGCGGATAGAGCAGGAGCTCGTCGCGCGGGAACGGAATGAACGTGACGAGGAACCAGAGCGCCACGAGGCCCTGTTCCCACAGCGCGCCCGGCGGGCGCGACAGTTCGACCACCCGAACCTCGGAGGCCGGCCCCGGCGATGGCATGGCGAATGTCATGCGGTCACCTTCAGTCCTTCGCCCGCAACCGGCTGTCCCAGGGCCTGCGCGATCACGGCACGCATTGTCCCGGGCGGCTGGACAAAGGTGTCGTGCGGCAGGGCGAGAAGGCTCGCGCGCCGCTGCATCAGGTCGCCGCGATTTGCCGCAAGGCGCGCGACCAGCGCCGGAAGGCTCTCCTCCAGGGGTTCGGCAACCGCAAATCCGGCCTCGCGGGCAAGCGCCCATCTGGCCGTTTCGGTCCCGGCGGGCGCGATCGGCGGGACGCCGAAATAGCCGCCCTCATAAAGCCGGTTCGGCAGCAGCCAGAGGGAATTGTATCCCGCCTCCATGAAGTCCCCGGCCCAGACCGCATCGACCCCGGCATAGAGGGCGCGCAGGTCTTCCGGGGCCCGATAGGCGCCGCCGAAGCGGATATTGGGCCGTGTCCCGATGCGTGCCGCGAAATCCGGGATTTCGGTCTCGCTGACGCGCCCCCGGATGACGATCTCGACCGCCGGACCGAGGGCATCGGCGAGCGCGACAAGCAGGCCAAGGCTGCGCGCGCACCTGAGAATGCCGAACCAGCCGAGCCGGAACGGCTGGTCCGTCCGGTCCTCCGGCGGGGCCTTGCCCGGACGCGGTCCACAGTCCATGGCGGCGACAAGCCGGTTCTCCAGAAGGACCGTCCGCGGATGGCCGCCGTGTCGCGGCCCGAAATGCTCCCGGACAAAGGCCGGCGAACTGACGATTAGCGCGGCGCACCGCTTCAGTAGCGCCCGCTCGGCCGCCCGCAGCGCGAGGCCGAGCGGGCCCTTGCGCACGAGCAGGCGGTGCACGTCGAGGCATTCATAGACGACAGGCACGCCGAGGCCGAGCTTACGGCGCGCAAGGAAGGCGCAGGCCAGCATGTCGAGATTGCGGGCAAGGAGGATGTCGGCGGCGCGCAGCCGGTCGGCGTTCGCTGCCGCGATCCGGCTGCCGCGCACGATCTGGCGCAGGCGCTGCCCGAACGCCCCATCGCGGGTTTCGCCGAGGTCGGCGGCGATCCAGCGGGCCTGGCCCGGCGCGCCCCGCCGCATCATGTAGCCGTCAAGCTCGAACCCGTCGGCAAGGCAGGCCTCTGCCCGCCGCCTGATGGCCGCGTCGTGAACATCGTGGCCGAAAAAGGCTATGCGGGTCATGCTCGGCATCCTGGAGCTGGCAGGACCGCGCCAGGGCGGCCCGGACGCTGCGCGCTCAGTCGGTTGTGTAATACTTGCTGTAGGCCTTGTAGGCGGCGTCGGAATAGCCGAGCCGCTTGCGCTTGGCGAGATCGACGAACGTCATCGCCACGCCTGCGACATTGGCATTGAATTCCTTGAGGACATTGAGGGTTTCCTGCAGGGTCCAGCGGCTCGTCGAGCGCCATTTGGCGACCACGATCACCTGGTCGGCCTTGCTCGCGACGACGCGCGATTCCGACATCAGGAGGATCGGCCCGGTATCGATGACGATGAGGTCATAGGATTTCTTGAGGTCGTTCATCAGCGCATCGAAGGCGCGCGAGCCGAAGACGTCGCGCGGCGTGTTGCGCGCATTGGTCAGGGGCAGAATGTGCAGGCCGGTCGCCTCGTCGACAATGGTCGCCTCGGCAAGGCTGACCTCGCCGAACAGGTGCTCGATGAACCCCCGCTCCGGTTCGACGCCGATGACCTCCGTGAGCTGGCGGCGGCGGAAGTCGCCGTCGATGACCATGGTCTTGGCACCCGACATGGCCGACATCCGTCCGAGGCAGTAGGTCATCGAGGTCTTGCCCTCGTCCGGCAGCGACGACGTGATGGCGACCGTCTTCGCCTCCCGGTCGAGATCGGCAAAGATGATCGAGGCCCGGAGGTTCCGGATGCTCTCGGCGAAGGCGGACAGGGGATTGGCGATCAGGTAGTCGGCCGGGCTCATGTCCTTCTTGCCGAACACCTTGAGGCGGCTCAGCAGCGGGACCGACCCGATGCTCGGCAGGCCGAACATCCGCTCGATGTCCTCGGGCGTCGAGAAATAGTTGTCGAGCAGCTCGGCAAGCAGCGCGAGGCCGCCCGCGAGCACGCCGCCAAGCACCATGCCGAGAAAGATGTTCAGTTTCGTGCGGGGAAAGCTCGGCTCGTTCGGCACTTCGGCTTCCGACAGCACCCGGGCGTCCGCCGTCGCGTTCTCCTCGGTCGAGGAGGCCTCGTTGAAGCGGTCGAGATATTCCTGGTATATCTGGCGTGCCGATTCGGCATTGCGCTCGAGCTCGGAAAGGCCGACCTGGGCCCGGTTGTTCTGGTCAAGGTCGCTGTTCAGCGCAGAACGGTTGCTCCGCAGGCTGGCAATCCGCCCGCGAACGACCTGAACTTCGCCTTCGAGCCCCTTGACGATGCGGTCCACCTCGGCCGTGATCTGCTGGTCGATGCCGGCCAGTTCGCTGGCGACCCGCAGGCGCTCCGGATGGCGCGGCCCGTAACGGGTCTCCAGTTCGTCGCGGCGGCGGCCGACCTCGGCCTGCTGGCGGCGAAGTTCTCCGATGACGGAGGAGTTCAGCACTTCGGCAACCCCGTCTATGGCCCCGCCGCCAGCGACGATGCTGCGGACATTGTTGAGGCGCGCCTGGCGCTCGGCAAGGTCGGCCTCGGCGATCGTCAGGTCGGTGGTGACGCGGGAAATTTCCTGTTCAGTCAGCGACACCCCTTCCGAACTCGAAAGCCCGTTGCTGATCTTGTACTGGGTGACGGCGTTCTCCGCCTCGTTCACCTGCGTGCGCAGGTCGTTGAGCTTGGTCGTCAGCCAGCCGAGATTGCGGGACGTGGCCTCGAACTTGGCATTGAGCTGGTCGACCTCATACTCGCTGGCCACCGTATTGGCGATGGCGGCGGCGAGGCGCGGGTCCTCGCTGTTGGCCTGCACGTCGATGATGAACGTGGTGCCGAGACGGCTGACGGAGATCTTGCCGCGCAGGATCGCCACAGCCGTGCGCAACTGCCGCTCGGCGACCTGTTCGGGCGTCGGCGCCGGTCCGGCGGGCGCGTTCTCGCCGCTGCCGAACAGCCCGGCCACGAAGGACGCGACATTGCCGAGAAAGCTCGGGCCGCGCGACGCTTCCTCGCGCAGGGACGGATTGAACTCGGCGATCTCGGTCAGTTTCAGCTTCTCGGCGACGCGTCGCAGGAGCGCCCGGCTCATGATGACCTGGACTTCGGTATCGATCGCCGCCGTCGAGGTGCCGACGCCCGTGCGGAAGGTCACGTCGGCCGCCTGCACATCCCGGTTGTCGACAATGACACGCGTGCTAGCAGAATAGACTGGCGTGGTGCGGACGGTCAGGATCGTGACGACCGAGACGGTCAGCACGAAGGCCGTCAGCATCAGCCAAAGCCGCCGCCGGCCCGCCTGGAGAAGCGCCTGGAGATCGACGAGCGAGGTTTCGCCCGAGCTGATCGGAGCCCCATAGGCCGGATAGGCCGGCACATTGAGCGGGGGATAGGCCTTGTTCACTATACAGTCTCCAGAGGCGAAAGGGCTTTCTAGCCGATATCAGGGGAAAAGTCGAAGCTCGAAACCAACCACGTTCTGGGCAAAGTCCTCGCTCGGGACCGAGGAATCCCGGTTATTGTGCCGGTAGAAGCCTTCGAGGTGGACGCGCTTGTTCAGCTTGTAGACGGCCCCGAGCGCGGTCTCGAAGAACGTGTCGTCCCGGGCGACATCCTCGAACTGCGTGTCGAAGACGTTGCCCTGGGCATAGAGCACGACATTGCGCAGGAGTTCGTGGTCGATCCGCAGGCCGCCATTCGTTGCGACGGCCGCAGCCGCGTCGATCAGGCCGACATCCGTCGTGCGGCGGCCGGCGGTCGCCGTCACCGTGGTCAGGCGCGTCGGAAACCATTGCAGCCGGCCGTCGACGCTGACCCCGGAAATGTCGGCAAAGGCCGGGCTGTCCCGGTTCTCTTCGAGATAGCCGACGGCGACATCGCCCCGGAACGGGCCGTTCAGCTCGAAATTGACGCCGCCCTCAAGGGTGAAGCCGTCCGAATCCCGCGTTTCAAAGCCGCCATCGACCGGCGTCAGCACATCGAAATCGCGCGTGAAATAGCTCGCCTGCGTGAACACCGCCCAGTCGCGCGTCACGGCGTAGGCGGCCCGGCCGCGAACCGTGTTGCGCAGGTTGTCGCGGAAGTCCTGGTCGATGTCGCCGAACGGCGGCACGCCTTCGACATCCTTGAAGTCCTCGTCGACGAGATCATAGCCGAGCGTGAGCTGGATGCGGTCCCGCTGGAACACGCTCTCGAGGCCGCCGCCGAACAGGACGAGCTCGACCGGCTCGCCGAAATCGTCGAGCACGGAGATCTGCGTGCGCGGCTCGAACCGTCGGGCGCCGAAGCCGCGGGCCCGGATGCTCAGGTCGCGGGTAACGTCGAGGCGGCCGCGCACGCCGGCCCTCAGGTTCGTCACGCTCTCGGTGCCCTGGTCGAGGAACTCGAAGTGCTGGACCTCGCCATCGACGCCGACCTCGTGGCGCGACCAGTCGGTGCGCACGTCGATCGACGGACGGATGGCAAAGGCAAAGTCACTCTGTTCATTGTCCGGCGTCGCGAAGACGTTGTCGGTATAATAGCCTCCAAGGCCGAGTTCAGGGCGGGCGAGGAACGCGCCGAGCCGGATCGGCTCCGGATCGAACTCGGGCTGCGGGCGTTCGGTCACGGCCACATTCCGGTTGCGCAGGAAGAATTCCTGGGCCGAGGCGGCCGTGAAGGCCGGAGCGGTTATGGCGATGCCGAGAAGGATCGCTGTTCTGTATCCGAGCATTGTCGTGTCTTCCCTCTTGCCGAGCGGCCGAATGATGGCGGCCGGGCCTGTTCAGGACCGGGCCTATTCAAGAACGGTGCCATGTCAGGGGCACCCCCATGGTCTGCCGGCACCCTGTCCTTAACCCCGGGGCGCCCGGCTCCACTTATCGGCGGCCGGAGTGAAACCGGGGTAAACGCCGGGACGAATTCCGTGCAGCCCCGGTCCGGAGCCGCAGCGACCCTGACGTCAATACGCAAACCGGTACCTGCCATGGTGCACCATGTGATCTCGTCGCCCCCGACAATCGCCAACAAGCTCAAAAAACCGGGCAAAGATCAATGGCTGAAGGCGGTTCGTCGCACATGGCCGCAGGCCGTGACGCGCACCTTGCGCGGGTTATCCCGAGAGCCGTTCGCCTGCCGGGGGAATCGCCGCCGGCCTGAACCGGCGTCAGAACAGCCGTTCGGCAATCCGGATCGTGTCGCCGGGCTCGACGCGCAGGGTCGGCGTCAGCCGCACGGCTTCCTCGCTCGTGGCGCCCGCCTTGCGGATGAACACGGTCCGCTTGTTGGCGCGATAGGTGAAGCCCTGGGCCGTCGCCACGGCATTCATGACCGTCAGGGCGTCAGTATAGGGATACTCGCCCGGGCGCGAGACCTCGCCGAGAATGTAATAGGGACGGAAATTGATGACCTCGGCGGCGACCCTCGGATTGACGAGGAACCCATCCTCGCGAAGCTGGCGCTCGAACTCAAGCTGGAACTCGCGCACGCTCTTGCCGGCAACCGAGATTTCCCCCACGAGGGGAAGCGAGACCTGCCCCGTGCCATCGACCTGGAATTCGCCCGAGAGGCCCGGCTCGTCGAAAACGGTCACCCGGAGCCTGTCGCCATTGCCGAGTTCGTAACCCGGCGAGGAAACAGAAACGGTCTCGGAAACTTCAGCGGGCGCAGCGGCCGGGCCGGGCGCGGCCGGCGCGGACTGGCAGGCAGCGAGCAGCCCCGCCGCCCATGCTGCAAGGAGGATGGTGATTGCCCGGAAACGCGTCGTCATTCTGCAAACCCTCTTGGTCAGTCTGTACCAGATTCAGCCATACGCTGGCTAAGTCGTCAAAAAGTGCACCTCGTCCCGCACGAAACATGCCGCCGTCAGCCGCCCGGTGAGATAGGCCCCGGTATCGATGCCAATGCGGCGATGGTCGCGGTGCGGCGCGCTGATCGGCGTATGCCCGTGTACCACGATTGGCCCGAAACTCGATGTGTCATTGAGAAACTCCTCGCGGATCCACAAGGCGTCCTGCTCGGTCTGGTCGGGAATGGCCCGGCCCGGCCTCAACCCAGCATGAACGAACAGATAGTCGCCGATCGTGACGGAAATATCGAGGCGGTTGAGAAAGGACCGGTGCTCGACCGGCAGGGCGGCGCGCAGGGCCTCGCAGGCGGCGCCCCATTCGGCGGCCTGCGTGCGCGTGCGCGGCGGGCGCACCCCGTACGAGGTCAGCGTCTCGGCCCCGCCATAGCCGGCCCAGCGCGGGCCGAAGCCCGGGTCCTGGAGGAATTTCAGGAAGGCCTCCTCATGGTTGCCCTTCAGGTAGACGCAGCCATGGCGCGTCACCCGCTCACCGAGAAGGAAGTCGATCACCTCCTTCGACTGGAAGCCCCGGTCGACATAGTCGCCGAGAAACACGAGCGTGACCCGGTCGCCGCCGGCATTGGCCGCGATATCGGCCTCGACCCTGGCAAAGAGCCGCTCGAGGAGATCGGCCCGGCCATGAATGTCGCCGAAGGCATAAACACGCTCGCCGTCAGGGACGCGCGACGGCGGCACCGGCCGGGCCGCCGGCCTCGCCGCCTCGCCCGGCCGGGCGTCCGGTGCGCTGGTCAGTACGTTCCGGAACAGTTCGAGCAGCCGGTCGTGAAGCCGATAGGCGAAGCCGGCGAGCCGCTTGCGCGCGTCCTCGGCATAATTGCCGATCCGGGCCAGTTGTCGCCGAACTTCGTCCATCAGGTCTTGCTGCCTCTGCCGCCTTCTGGCCGCCAGCCGGCCGGTCATGGCCCATCCAGTATAGCGGCCCCGGGTCTGCTAGCACAAATCGTTCCATCAGCCCGCCCGCGCCCCGCCACCGGCCTGCCGGGGCATCAGGGCCCGGCAGGAGCAAACCGGATCTGCAGGTAGCAGCCGAGGAGCCGCAGCGCGAGGGCCCGCCGCCCGAAGCGCAGCGCCGTTCGTATCTGCCAGACGAGCGCCCGGGTGGAAGCCCTCGCTATATCGCCCGCAAGGCCTCCTTCCCGCCGCAGCGCCTGCAGGGCCGCGAGGGCGCCTTCGTCGTCCGGCAGGTCCTCGCAGCCATATTTGCCGGTCATCGCGCGCCGGAGCACGTCGCGCTCGGCCCCGGAGAGGGGAACCCCTGGGCGAAGTCCGGCCGCCTCCCGGTAGTCCGCAACGCCCGCCTCGCGCAGCCCGTGGCGCATCCGGATCGTGCCGCGCTGCAACAGCGCCTGCCGCCCCGTCTCCGCCGTCAGCGCCATGCCGCGCGGCAGGAAGGCGGACAGCGGAAAGTCCCCGAGGATCGCCGAGAAGAACAGCCGGTCATATTCGGCCCATTTCCGGTCCCGCGATGCCGCGCCGTAGCGAAACCCGTTCTGTCCCCGGTCGCCGCCATGGATGCGCTGGTCGAAGATGACCTCGCCGGTCCCGACTGCGACCCCGGCATGGGCGAGCCGCACGAGCATCTCGTAGTCTTCCGAGGCATGCATGCCCGGATTGAACGGCCCGGCCCGCTCGTAGAGGGCGCGCGAGACCAGCATCGCCGGCTGGTGGGCGAAGAAATCCTCCAGCGTCGCGATCAGGAACCACTCGCTCGGCCGGTTATCCCAGTATCCGGTGTCCATGGCGCGCCTCCCGCCCGTCGCCGGGTCGGTCGAGAAGCGCTCGTGCCGGCCATAGGCCATCTCGGCTTCCGTATGCCGCTCGAGAAGCGCGGCGAGCGCCTTCAGGCCGCCGGCGCGCGGCAGGTCGTCGTCATCGACGATCCAGATATGGCTGCCGCCGGCTGTCCGGAGGGCCTTGTTCAGGCTGTCGGCCTTGCCGCTATTGGGCTTGTCGAGCACGCGGATCGCGCCGCCGAACGCCTTCAGCACGTCGGCCGTGCCATCGTCAGAGCCGTCATTGACGACGATCACCTCGTCGGGCTTCCGGGTCTGCGCCAGCACGGCGGTCACCGTTTCCCGGACGAGGGACGCCCGGTTATAAGTCGGTATGATCGCCGTGATGTCCATGACCTCGCCCGGAATCGCCCCCTGCCCGACCACAAGGAGACCTGCTGCAGCACCTTCGCAAGTCCTGTGCCGGAGGAAAAGGCTGCGCCGGACCGCAAGTCGTGGCATGCCGTTCGCTAGTGAGGCCCAGCAGGGTCCCGCCGCTGCGCGGGAATGAGACAGCGCCGTCAGGCGAGGGAGATAGCCGTTGCCCGGAAGCCAGACGATCACCGTCATCATCGCGGCGTGGAACGCGGCCGACCATGTCGGCAGCGCCATTGCCTCCGCGCTGGGGCAGACCTGCGCCCCTGACGTCATCATCGTCGATGATGCCTCGACCGACGGGACGCCAGACCGGGTGCGCGCGCTGATCGCCGGGGAGCCGCGTGCGCGCCTGATCGTCCAGAAAGCCAATCAGGGCCCCTCGGCCGCCCGCAACCGGGCGATCGGCGCGGCCCGGACCGACTGGGTCACGCCGCTCGATGCCGACGACACGATGGCGCCGGACCGGCTGGAAACCCTCCTTGCGCTCGCGGTCGCCCGCAACTGGGACGCCGTCGCCGACGACCAGTACCGGGAGGCCCCCGGCGGCAGCCGCAGGCGGCTCTGGTCGGACGAGGATTTCGGGACCCTCGAACTGACCCTCGCCCGGTTTGTCCGCGAGAACATCGCCGCCAATTGCGGCCAGGGCCGCGAGCTTGGTTTCGTCAAGCCGCTCCTGCGCAAGCGCTTCCTCGACCGGCAGGGCCTTGCCTATGCGCCCGCGATGCGCCTCGGGGAAGACTATGACCTCTATTGCCGCATCCTCGCCAATGGCGGCCGTTTCGGCCTCGTAGATCCGGCCGGCTATTTCGCCGCCGAGAGGCCGGGCTCGCTCAGCCGCCTGCACGCCGCCTCGGCCTTCAGCGCCTTTATCGAAGCTGACCGGCGGCTCCTCAACATGCCGGGCCTGTCGGCCGAAGCCCGCCGGGAGATCGCCGCGCACATGCTGATGAACCAGAAAAAATGGGCCGATGCCGCCCTCAGCGAAGCGTGGCGCGGACGCGACGTGTCCCTCGCGCTCTCCTGCCTTGCCGTGCCCCTGCCGGTGCTCGCCCATGTCGGCAGCCGGGTCGCCGCGGGCGTCCGCAAGCGCCTCTCGCCGCTGCAACCGTGAGACGCGCGCCCTGTTGTGAAGGCCAGGGCAAGCGATTAGGATCAGGCAGGGCAAAGTCCCGAAGAGGGCACGCGTCAGCGGCAAAAAAGATCAGGCCAGGGCCGGACGGCCCGGCAGGAAGGGGAGTTGATGTCCGCGACCATCGCTGCTGTCGCCAACCTGAAGGGCGGGGTCGGCAAATCGACGACCACGGTCATGCTCGCCGACGGGCTCGCCCACTTCTACGGCCTGAACATCCTTGTCATCGATCTCGATGCACAGGCGAATTCGAGCCAGATGCTGCTCACCGAACAGGGCGTCCACGCCGCCTCCGAACAGGGCAAGGGGGCCCACCATCTCCTCGGCCAGTTCCTCGCCGGCAAGAAAGCCGCCGCCGCTCCCTTCATCATGCCGAACGCGGTCTCGCTCGAAGAGCTGAGGGCCGCCGAGATGAAGTCCGAGCGGCTCGGCTGGATCTCCGCCCTGCCCGCCCATCCCCAGTTGCGCATGGACGAACTGTCCCTCGAGGAGGAATGGTATTCGCGCACCGGCACGCCGGCGTCCCTGTCGGCCGCGCTCGCCCGCCACTTCGAGACCGGCTTTGCCGACCTCATGCCGCTCTACGACGTCATCCTGCTCGACTGCCCGCCGCACCTCTCGCCGCTCTCCCGGGCCGGGCTTGCCTTGGCCGATGTCTTCGTCATCCCGACCCTTGCCGATGCGGTCTCGAGCTGGGGCACCAAGCAGTTCGTCGCCTGGGTCAGCGCGAACATCCGCGCCGACCTCGCTGCCCGAAGCTTTTCGGTGATCACCCGGTTCAAGAACACCGCCTATGCCCGCCAGATGCGCAGCGAGTTGCAATCGGTCACGCTGAAAGACATCTGGTGCGGGCCGACCATTCCTGAATCGGTCGAGATTCTCACCGCGATGGACCGCCCCGCCGCAGACAGCCACGACACGTTCCGCGGCAAGTATGGCCGGGTCAAGGGCGATGTGCGCAAGCTCGCCGAGGAGTTCGTCGATTTCCTGAAGGCCCGGCAGCAGGCGGACCTGCCGCCCCGCGTGCGGGACTAGGCCATGTCCGGCGAGCCGCCCCGCGACGCCCTCGAAGCGCTCGACCGGTTTTTCGAGGAACTGCGCCTCGAACTGCGCGCCAATCCCGAACTGGCACACCGCCTCGTCAGGGCACTCGGGGCGGAGGTGAGCTTTGAAGGCTCCCTCGCCGCCCGGCTCGTCAACCCGCGCGAACTGGCCGCGACGAAATCCGAGGCCGCCTTCCGCAAGACCTTCGACGCGATGAGCGCCGCCGAGATCCGTTCGGTCCCCAAGGCGCACAATCTGGCCATCTTGGTCCTGGTAACCAGGGGATTGGCAATCA
>CAYSED010000023.1:554-19676 GCA_964429935.1 uncultured Hyphomonadaceae bacterium | reverse complement strand
CAATCTGGCCAGCGCCGTCGACATGAAGGGGCTCGGAACCGGGGCGCTGGTCGACATGGCCCATGCCCGCGCCCTCGCCAAGATCAACGAGCGGCGCACCGACTGAGGCCCTCGCCGGAATGGCGTCTGGACCGGACCGGACACCGCCCCTAAGGTCTGCGACACATTTCATCTGCCGGAGCCCCCGATGACACGGTCCCTGCCCGCCTTCCTCCTCGCGCCCCTCCTCGCCTTGCCGGCCCTCGCCCAGAGCGCCGCGCCGACCGGGATCGAGCCTGACATCCTGCGCACCGCAAACCTTCTCATCGAGCGCGGCCTGGCCGACGAGACCGGCCTTGGTTTCACCGAGGACCTGACGACCGAAATCGGACCGCGCCTCGCCGGGACGCAGGCCGAAGCGCGCGCCCGCGACTGGGCCGTCGCGCGCCTCAAGGCGCTCGGCTTCCGCAATGTCCGGGTCGAGCCCTTCGACATACCGTTCTGGTCGCGCGTCACCGAAGAGGCGGCAATCCTCTCGCCCGCCCCGCAGCCGCTCGTCATCACGGCGCTTGGCGGATCGACCTCGACCCCCGAAGGCGGGCTCGAGGCGGACATCGTCCGCTTCCCGGCCATGGCCGCCCTGCGCGCCGCAGACCCGGCAGGCGTCGCCGGGCGGATCGTCTTCCTCGACGAGGCGATGACCCGGACGCAGGACGGCTCGGGCTACGGCCCCGCCGTTGGCAAGCGCCGCGACTGCGCCGCCGTCACCATGGAGAAAGGCGGCCTTGCCTGCCTCATCCGCTCGGTCGGCACCCACGCCCACCGCATGCCGCACACCGGCATGATGGCGCGCGGCGAGGCGGTCGGCGCAGGTCCGGCCGCCGCCCTCTCCGCGCCGGACGCCGACCAGCTCGGCCGGCTTCTCGAGCGCGGCCCTGTCACCTTGCGCCTGAACATCCAGGTCGAGACCGCGCCGGCCGCGACCTCCGGCAATGTCATCGCCGAGGTGCCGGGACGCGGCGCGCTCGCGGGCGAGATCGTCCTTGTCGGCTGCCATCTCGATAGCTGGGACCTTGGCACCGGCGCGGTCGACGACGGGGCGGGCTGCGGCATCGTCGTGGCCGCAGCCAAGCTCATCGCCGACCTGCCGGGCCGCACGAAACGCACAATCCGCGTCGTCCTCTTCGGATCGGAAGAAGTTGGCCTGCTCGGGGCGAACGCCTATGCCGCCGCGCATGCCAGCAAAGTCGGCCGGCACGCCTTCGCCTCGGAATCCGATTTCGGCGCGGGCCGCATATGGCGCTTCCAGACGCGCTTCTCCGACGCCGCCCTCCCCCATGCCGCCGCTATCCAGGGCGTGCTCGCCCCGCTCGGCATCGGCCCCGGCAACAATGAGGCAGGCGGCGGCCCGGATATCGGCCCGCTCGCCCGGGCCGGCGTCCCGGTCGTCACGGCCGGGCAGGACGGCACGGACTATTTCGACTATCATCACACCCCCGACGACACGTTCGACAAGATCGACCCCTCGGCCTTCCGCCAGAACGTCGCCGCCTGGGCCGCCTTCACCTATCTTGCCGCCGACACCGGCTGGGACTTCCGCGCCCCCGCCGCCGGGACCGACAGCCTCTCCCAATGAAGGCCGGCGCGCCCGGGAACCGGTTAATGTCCCGGTCAGCTTGAGCCTCTAGTCTGGCCCCATGCTTGCCCGGCTGCGCCTTTTCCTCCTCCCCCTGGCCCTCGTCCTCGCCGCCGCGGGGCAAGACACGTTCACGCGGGACGAACTGCGCGCCCTCGAAGCGGAAAAGGCCGAGGCCGAGCGAAGCCTCGCCGCGATCGAGGCCGCCGAGGCCGATGTCGGGACCGATGTCGCGACCCTCAACCGCCGCCTCATCTCGGCGGCCATGGAAAGCCGCCGCCGGGAAGAGCAGGCAAGCCTCGCCGAGCGCCGCCTGATCGGCCTCGCCCTTCGCCGCACCGAAGCGCGGGACGCCCTCTTCGCCGACCGCGAAGCCCTGGCCGATCTTCTTGCCGCCCTCGTCGCCGCCGAGCGCGGGCGCCCGCCCGCCCTGCTCGTCGCGCCGGACCGCGCCAACGACTCCGTGCGCGCCGCCATCCTCATGGGCGCGGCCGCGCCGCAACTGGACGAACGCGCCCGCACCCTCGCCGCCGAGATCGGCACGCTGAACGCGCTCGAGCGCGACATCCGCCACCAGCAGGCAAGGCTTGGAGCTGCCGAGGCGACACTTGCCCTGAAACAGGCTGAAATCGAACAACTCGCCGCCGCCAAGCGCGCCCAGTATGAAGATGTGACAGCCGATGCCGCCAGACTGCGCGAACGCGCCCGAAAGCTCGCCGACGAGGCCGACGGCCTGCGCGGCCTGCTCGCCGCACTCGAGGCCGAGGCCCCGGACCTGCCGGGCCGGAAGCCGGCGCTGAGGCCCCGGCTCGCAGCGGCCAGCCCGGCCGGCACGGCCGTGACCGAAGCGGCCCTGCGGACCGGACCGGACACCCTGAAGCCGCTTGGCCCGCAGGCGCTCGGTGCCATGCTGCGCCCGGTGGCCGGACTCGTTTCCGAGGAATTCGGGGCGCGGCGGCAGACCGGCAGCCGCGCGGAAGGCATCACGATCGTCACCCGGCAGGAGAGCCAGGTCGTCGCGCCCGTCGATGGCGAGATCGAGTTTGCCGATGTCTTCAGAAGTTACGGAAACATGTTGATTTTGCGGACAAGTGACGATTACCGTGTCATAATGACCGGATTGGCCGAAACGTATGGCACCAGGGGCCAGCGTGTCGCCGCCGGGGAGCCTGTCGGACGCATGAGTGCCCGCCGGTCTCCGCCTCCAGAACTCTATCTGGAGCTCAGAAAAGATGACCGGCCGGAGAATCCGGCTCGCTGGTTGCAGAGCGAGTAACATGTTCGGTAGGCACGCATGAGGACACGTAGATGAAATCTTGGCTTGCGGGCGTCGGCGTCGGCGCGGTTCTGGGTGTCGGCATGGTCGGCGTGTCCGCCTTCGCCTGGCCCGACACGACCGGGTCGGACCCCCGCGCAGACGTCTTCGGCAAGCTCGAGGTTTTCGGCGACGCCCTCGCCGAGGTGCAGTCCAAATACGTTGTCGATGTCGACGAGGGCAAGGCGATCGAGGCGGCCATCAACGGCATGCTCACCTCGCTCGACCCGCATTCGAGCTATCTGACGCCGGATGATTTCCGCGACATCCAGGTCGACACCTCCGGCCAGTATGGCGGCCTCGGCATCGAAGTCATCCCCGAGGACGGCTTCGTCAAGGTCGTCGCCCCGATCGATGACACGCCCGCGAGCCGCGCCGGCCTGAAAAGCGGCGACCTCCTGACCGCCATCAACGGCCAGCAGATTGTCGGCCAGCCTTTCAATGACGCGCTGAAACAGATGCGCGGCGCGGTCGGAACCGACATCACGATCACGGTCCTGCGCCCCGGCGAGGAAGCCTTCGACGTCACGCTGACCCGCGAGATCATCCGCCCGAAATACGTCACCTCCCGCGTCGAGGACGGCAAGATCGGCTATGTCCGCCTGTCCGGCTTCAACGAGCGCACGACCATCCTCCTCGAAGAGGCCCTGACGGGAATCGCCAGCGAGACCGGCGGCCGTCCGAACGGGCTCGTCCTCGACCTGCGCAACAATCCGGGCGGCCTGCTCGACCAGGCCGTCAGCGTCTCTGACGTCTTCCTCTCGGGCGGCGAGGTCGTCTCGACAATCGGGCGGCGGCCGACCGACATCGACCGCTACAACGCCCGCTCCGGAGAGATCTTCAAGGGCGTGCCGGTGATCGTGCTCATCAATGGCGGCTCGGCCTCGGCGGCCGAGATCGTCGCCGGCGCGCTGCAGGATCGCGGGCGCGCCAAGGTGCTCGGCGTCACGTCCTTCGGCAAGGGCTCGGTCCAGACCATTATCCCGCTCGGGGCCGACCGCGGCGCGCTGCGGCTGACCACGGCGCGCTATTACACGCCTGCCGGCCGGTCCATCCAGGCAACCGGCATCGAGCCGGATATCGAGGTCGCCCAGGAGCGCATTTCCGAAGAGGAACTGGAACGGCTGCGCCTGTTCTCCGAGATCGACCTGCCGAACGCGCTCGAAAACGAGGCCGGGCTCGCCCGCCGCGAGCCCCACATTCCCGCCGACCAGCCGCCGGAAGACTATGAGGGTACCGATTACCAGCTCGACCGCGCCCTCGACATCCTTCGCAATCCGGCAACCCTCGCGGCCCTGCCGTAAGAACCGGTTAACCAGGTTTTGCACCTTGTTAACGGATTGCGGCGAAACTCGTTTTTCGCAGTGCAATCCTGGTCCAGCGAGGTCCTACTGACATGGCGAATGCCCCGGCATCCGGTCCCTCCCCCGTCGCGTCCGCCCTTGTCCACGGGCTGCTCAGCTTCGGCTTCTTCTCGGCAGTCACCGCGATCGCCGCGCTCGCCATCCACGTCACGGGCGACCCTGCCGAGGCAGGCCCGCAGCGCGTCGTCGCGCTGTTCTCGCCCACGGGCGAGGCGCGCACGACCCTGAAGGACCGTTTCGAGGTGCCGTCCCTCGGCGCGGCCCGGCTTGCCCTTGCCGGCAGCGAGGCGCAGGAGCCGAGCCTCGGCGTGCCGGATCCGGAGGCCGCAAGCGGTGCCCGTGCGGCCGGTCCGGCTGCCAGCCGCGCGGAGGCCGGGGCGGGCGTCCGGATCAACGGGCGCACGGTGCTTCCCGGCCAGAGCTATCTTGCCGTCGAGCAGGGCTCGGCCGCCCCGGGCGCCTTGCCCGCCGGACCGCCGGCCGGAACGGCCCCGGAGCCCGTCCAGCCAGCCGCCCTGTCAGAAGCCTTCTCCGACAATGCGAGAGCCTTCTCGAACCCGGACAATCGTCCTGTCATCGCCCTCGTCATCGGCGGGCTTGGCACCTCGGCGCGCCAGTCGATCACCGCGATCGACGACCTGCCGTCCGGCATCACGCTCGCCTTCGTCCCGGATGCGAGCCCCACCCTCCTGCGGCGCGCCCGCGACACCGGTCACGAGACGCTCATGGAACTGCCCATGGAGGCCGACATGATCGGCCGGGCGCGCCCGCATGCCCATACGCTGCTTGCCGGGGTGCCTGCCGAGACCAATGCCGCGCGCCTTGCCAGCCTCCTCCAGCGCAAGCCGGGCCTCTATGGCGTCATCTCCAGCGACGGAACCAAGTTCGCCGCCGACCGGGCCGCCGGCAGTGCACTCATCGACGAACTCTTCGCTCGCGGCCTCGCCTTCGTCCAGCACCCGGCGCTCGGCGAAGCCCCGTTCGAGGCCGAGGCCGACCGGGCCGGCCTTCCCTTCGCCGCCGCCACGGTCAATATCGATGACCGCGCCGACGCCGAGACGATCGAGGCCGAGCTCTTCCGGCTCGAAACCCTCGCCCTCGAGGACGGATACGCCTTCGGGACGGGCTTTGCCTATCCCCTGACCGTCGACATGGTTGCCGCCTGGGCCGAACGGCTCGACGCCAAGGGCATCCGCCTCGCCCCGGCATCGGCCATCGCCGCGCGCCGCGTCCCGCCGGTGCGAACCAGCAGCCTGCCGGTCGCCGCGGAGCGCCCCGACCGGACGCCGTGACGCTCGTGAAGCGCGATCCGGCCCTCTACCGCCCGAACGTCGGGCTGGCGCTCTTTTCCGGCGCGGGTCACGTCTTCCTCGGTCGCCGGATCAATTCGCGCGGACCCTACCAGTGGCAGATGCCGCAAGGCGGCATCGACACCGGCGAACCCCCCGCCGACGCCGCCCTGCGCGAGCTCGAAGAGGAAATCGGCGTCCCGGCGAGGCTCGCCGCCATTCTCGAAGAAACCGAGGACTGGATCTATTACGACTTCCCGCCAGCCCTGAAGCGCCGCCTGCCGGGGCCTTATCTCGGCCAGCGCCAGAAATGGTTCGCCCTGCGCTTCACAGGCTCCGACGGTGACATCCGGCTCGACATGCACACGCCGGAATTCGACGCCTGGCGCTGGATGCGGCTTGAGGACACCCCGGCCCTCGTCATACCGTTCAAGCGCCCTGTCTACGAGGAAGTCGCGGCCCGCTTTGCCCGCTGGACCGCGCCGGCCGATCCGCGCTAGCGTGGGACAGGTGGCTGCAGGCAAGGGCGCTCATGACCAGGACACTCCTGATGATCCACGGGATCGGATGCGGCGGCAATGCCTGGGACGCGATGCGCCCCGCCTTCGAGGCAGCGGGCTGGACCTGCGAGGCCCCGACACTCCTCCCGGACCAGCGCACGGCAGACAATCCGCCCGCGAGCCTCCCCGGGCTCGGCTTCGGCGACTATGTCGATGCGGTCCGCGCCATGGCGAGGCGCATCACGGCAGAGACCGGCACGAAGCCTGCCATGATCGGCCATTCCATGGGCGGCCTCATCGCGCAGGTGCTTGCCGCAAGCGGTGACGTCTCGGCGGCTGTCTTCCTCACGCCTGCCCAGCCGAAAGGCATTCTCGCCATCACGCCCGGCGTTTTCTGGACCTTCGCGAACATCCTCGCCAAAGGGCAGAAAGCGGGCCGCCTGAAATCGCACAAGGTCTGGCGCACCGGCTTCAACTGGGGCGTCCTCAATTGCGTCCCGAAGGCCCGTCATGACGTGATCTATGCCACAGCCCTCTACGATTCCGGCCGCGTCTATGGCGACATCGCCGACGGCATTCCGGTCGATGAAACCGCCATCGGCATCCCGACGCTGACCATTGGTGCCGCGCAGGACCGCGCCACCCCGGTCAAGGCCGTCAGACAGGTCGCCGCAAAATATGCCGCAAGCCCCGTGCCCGGCGACTATCTCGAATATGCCGGCAATGCCCACTGGATCGTCGACGAACCGGGCACGGACAAGGTTACCGCCGACATCATCGCCTGGCTGGCCCGCAAGGCGGCGTGAGCCCTACCCCGCCAGCGCAAGCGCCAGCCGCAGCGTTTCGATCTCGTCGAGCTTCTTCCCGAAACCCGACCAGTCATCGGCCTCGGCAATCGGGGCCCAGAGCGCCTCGATCTCGTCGATCAGCAGGCTCGCCGGGGTCGCCCTCGCGAAATAGTCCGCCTTGAGACGCTCGGGCCGGTCCGGCTCCCGCGCCATCAGCCGCGCCCGGACCGGCGCAAACTCCGCTCCTGCATAATGAGATACCGCCGGGCTCCCCGCCGCCCGCTGCTCGCTGGCCGGTCCGCCGAACCAGTCGAAGAAGACCTGCGGCCAGGGCGCGCCGCTGTCCGTCATCCAGCCATAAAACTGGCCGAGAAATTCGAGGTCATCCTTCAGCGCACCCGCCTTCACGCCTAGTAGGCCGCACGTATGGTCGGCAAAGCTGCGCTGATAGGCCGGTTCATAGGCCTTGAGCGCTTCGGCGAGCGCGTCCGTGTCGGCGAGCGGCGTCAAGGCCGCGGCAAGCTGCTGCAAGGCCCAGAGCCCTTGAAACGGCTGGCGACCGAAGCGGTAGAGCCCCTGCCCGTCAAAATAGGCGGCGGTGAAGTTCGGGTCGCTCGCCGGCAGGAACCGGTAGGGACCGAAATCGAACGTCTCGCCGGTCAGATTGAAATTGTCCGTGTTCATCACGCCGTGAACAAAGCCTGCCGCCATCCATTGCCCGATCATGCGGGCAACATCCTGCGCGACACATTCGACGAGCGCCGCACACTGGCGCGCCATGTCCGGGTCTTCCGCCTGCGGATGGTAATGTTTCACGACATGCGCAACCAGCCGGGCGAGGCTCTCGGTCTGCCCGAGCGCCATGGCCCGCTGGAATGTCCCGATGCGGATATGGGTTTCCGACAGGCGCACCATGACGGCCGACCTTGTCGGGCTCGGCTCGTCATTGCGGGCGAGCGCCTCGCCGGTTTCGACCAGCGAAAAGAGTTTCGAGGTCTTGACGCCAAGCGCTTCGAGATAGCTTGCCGCCAGGACCTCCCGCACCCCGCCCTTCAGGGTCAGCCGCCCGTCACCCTGCCGCGACCACGTCGTCTGGCCGGACCCTTTCGTGCCAAGGTCATGGAGCTTGCCCCCGGCATCGCGCACCTGCGCATAGAGAAAGCCGCGCCCGTCGCCGAGGTCCGGATTGTACACGCCGAACTGGTGGCCATGATAACGCATGGCGAGCGGCTTTGGCAGATTGTCGGCAAGCGGAGGAAACTGCGCATAGCGCGCTGCCCAGGCCTCCTCGCTCAGCCCGCCAAGGCCGAGCTTGTCCGCCCAGCGATCATTCCGGAACCGGACGATCGCCTTCGGAAAGCGCGCCGGTTCGACCGGATCGGCGAACGCATCGGCGATCTCGAGAAAAGGCGGCCCGCTGCCCGCCATCAGTCCCGCGACCCGAGCGCCCGGCCGGTGATGCGCCCGGCCTCGCGGATCGCGTCCCGCGCCGTCACCGAAACCGCCGTCAGGTTCAGGAAGCCGTGCACCATGCCGAGATGTTCCTGCACGCTCACCGGCACGCCGTGGGCCGACAGCTTGTCGCCATAGGCCTTGCCCTCGTCCCGCAACGGATCCCAGCCGCACAGCATGAGGTGCGCCGGCGGCAGGCCTGAAAAATCTTCCGGCGAGGCGAAGAGCGGCGAGACGCGGGGGTCGGCCCGGTCCGTGTCGCGCTCGACATAGGCATCGCGGAAATAGTCGAACAGGCCCGGCGAGATGAAGAAGCCGCCTTCCTGAAAGCTCATCTTCTTCGCCCGTATGTCGACAAACTGGACCAGCGGATAGAGCAGGAGCTGGAAAGCCGGTTGCGGCCCGCCCGTGCGCAGCATTTCCTGGCAGAGAAAGGCCGCAAGATTGCCGCCCGCGCTGTCCCCGGCGACCGCCATGCGCTCCGGGTCCATGGTCAGGAGGTCCGCCCGGCCGACCGCCCAGCGCCAGGCGGCCTCGGCATCGGCATGCGCCGCCGGGAACCTGTGCTCGGGGGCAAGCCGGTAGTCGACCGACAGGACCCGCGCCCGCGACGCATCGGCGAGCCTCCTGCAGATCATGTCGTGGCTGTCGAGATCGCCAAGCACGAACCCGCCGCCATGAAAAAAGACGATGCCCGGCCCCGGCGCGATGCCGGCCCCGAGCGGGGTGTAGAGCCGCGCGGGCAGCGGCCCCGCCGCGCCGTCGACCGCCAGGGCCGACACATCGGCAAGCTCGGGCGCGTCCTTCTCCACCGCCCGGCTTGCCCGGAAGAAGCTCGACCGCAGCCGGCTCGCCGTCTGTGTCATCGACAGCCCCGAAAAATCGGGCAGCGTCAGGTCCGGCATGCCGAGCCCGACCGAATCCAGCATCGCCTTCAGAGTCTTGTTCATTTCCATGCGGCACCTGATGACTTGAAACGCAGGGTCTGCCAATCTCGTAGCCATGAAAACCGTCGATGTCTTCTGGTCGTTTCGCAGCCCGTATTCCTATCTGGCAACGAAACGGCTGCGCGCCCTCCCCGGCAGGTGGGACGTGCGCATTCGCCCGCGCCCGGTCTACCCGATCGCGATCCGCACACCGGAATTCTTCGCCAGTGCCCACCCGCAATGGACCCGCTATCTCTTCCGCGACATTGTCAGGGTTTCCCAGTATCTCGGCCTGCCCCTCGGCCAGCTGAAGCCGGACCCCGTGGTCATGGACATGGCGACCCGCGAGATCGCCGCCGACCAGCCTTACATTCACCGGCTCACAAGGCTCGGCATCCTCGCTTGCGAGCAAGGCGACGAGACCGGCTGGGCATTCCTTGACGAGGTGTCGAGCGTCATCTGGTCAGGCGAGGCGTGGACAACCGGCACCGTGCTCGCCGATGCGGCCGCCCGGGCAGGCCTCGACCTTGCCGAGCTCGACCGGCGCCAGGAGGCCGAGGCCGACCGGCTGACAGCCGTGATCGAAGACAACCAGAAGGCCCAGGATGCCGGCGGCCACTGGGGCGTCCCGCTCATGGTGCTCGATGGCGAACCCTTTTTCGGGCAGGACCGGATCGACCTGCTCGAATGGCGCCTCGGCGAGATCGGTGTCGCCCGGCGCTGAGAGCGGCGCGCCATAAGCGAACCCATCAATTGTCATCCCGGCCGCAGCGCAGCGGAGAGCCGGGAACCAGCAATGAAACAAGCACCCGGGCAAAGGCTGGGTCCCTGACAAATCCTTGTGGATTTTCAGGGATGGCAAAAATTTGGTGTGCGCACCCTCAGAACGCCGCGAGCTCCGACAGTTTCCCGAAATCGGCCCCGTCCTGCCGGACGACATGGGCCCAGGCCCGGCCCTTGGTCTCCTGCGGCAGGGTGCGCAGCGCCATCATCGCCGTCACGCCGAGGCCACAAAAATCAAGCGCGGCCATCGCCTTTTCGGAGTCCGCCCCGCCTTGCCCCGACAGCATCAGGCCCATGACCTGCGGATCGGCCATCATGGAGAAGAGCACGCCCTGCAGGGCCGCCTCGTCCTGCGGGGTCAGGCCGCCGCGCTCGGCCGGGCTGCGGCGGGCCTCCGCGCCGCCCTCGATCATGATCGTGCCGACATCGACGAGATACTGGGCGAGCCCGGCATTGTCCCGGCTGATGTCCCCGGCAAGCCGGGCCGCGCCGATCTCCGCATTGCGCTCGATCGCGGGCCTGTAGTCGAGATAGGTCTGGCCCCGGCACCAGCGATTGCGGCTGGAGGACGCTGCGCGAAGCCCGTCGACGGTCCGGGTCAGCACGCGGTCGACATGGCTGACCGGCATGGCGGCGAAAACCTGCTGATTGTCGGCAACAATGTCGCCGACGGCGGTTACGACGATCTCCTGAAGGGCCTTGGCATCATCCGGGGCAGCCTCGCCGATGGCTGTCACGAGCGCCTTGTGGGCGGCCGGGTCGAAGGCGGCGAGCGCCCGGTCAAGCCCCTCGACGCCGAGGTCCGGCATGATGTCTGCGAGCCTTCCGGCCCCTGCCGCCCTCGCCGGGCTCGCGCCCCCCGCGCCGTCCCCGGCAAGCAGGTCCGGCCCTTTCCAGACGGCGAGGAACACGCCGGTGATGACGAGGACGACGACGCCTGCGAACGCCAGATTGCCCGATGGTCCCGAGGGTCCGCCCGTCGCATCATACATATCCCGCATCTCCCGCCCGTATCGCCGGGGAGAGAATGCGGCACAATCCTTGTCAAATCCTTAGGTCTGGCACCCTGTCCCGGATCAGCCGACCCGGCGCGTCTCGCCACCCCAATAGGGTTCGCGCAGGTCCTTGCGAAGGATCTTGCCGGACGGATTGCGCGGCAACGCGTCCCGGAAATCCACGCTTTTCGGGCACTTGTAACCGGCAATGCGCTCGCGGGCCCAGGCGATCAGGTCGTCCGGAGACGGGTCCGTGCCGGGCTTGCGCACGACGATGGCCTTCACCGCCTCGCCCCATTTCGGATCCGGCACGCCGATCACCGCGACATCGGCGACATCCGGATGGCCGAACACGGCATTCTCGACCTCGGCCGGATAGATGTTCTCGCCGCCCGAGACGATCATGTCCTTGACCCGGTCATGGATGAACAGGAAGCCGTCCGCGTCGAAATAGCCGGCGTCCCCTGTGTGGAAGAACCCGCCCCGGATCGCTTCGGCGGTGGCATCCGGGCGCTTCCAGTAGCCCTTCATGACAAAATCGGACTTGATGACGATCTCGCCGACCTCCCCTGTCGGCACCGGCTGGCCGTCCGCATCGACGCAACGGATCACCGTTCCGGGATAGGGCACGCCGCAGGAGCGCAGCTTGCCCCAGGCCGGATCGTGCGCCTCAGGCGGCAGGAACGTGCCGCCGCCGACCGTCTCGGTCAGGCCATAAAGCTGGGTGAACCGCGCCCCCATGATCTCGCGCGCTTCCTGCAACAGGTCCTCGGCAATCGGGGACGCGCCATAGAACACCTGCTGAAGGCTCGAAAAATCGGTCTGCCGCACGTTCGGCATCTGCGTCAGCATCAGGATGACCGCCGGCACCCAGAAGGCATGGGCGATCTTCTTTTCCGGAATGAGCCGCAGGATCTCGGCCGGATTGATCTCGCGCAGGATGACCGCCTCGGCCCCTTGCGCGACGCTCAGCAGGCCGACATTCACTCCGGCCACATGGAACAGCGGCATCGCATTCATCACCGGGTCGCCGGCCTTGTACTCGGCCCATTCAAGCTCGAGGCATTGCCGGAAAAAGGCGAGATAATTGTCATTGGTCAGCATCACGCCCTTGGGCAGGCCTGTCGTGCCGGACGTGTAGAGCTGGACCACATCATCATCGGGCCGCGCCTCGAGCGCCGGATCGGTCTCCGGAAACCGGTCGCGAACCGCCTCATAGGCCGGCCAGGACTTATGGCCCCCGTCGATCGCGATGATGCCCCGCAGGTCCGGCAGGTCGTCGGCGATCGCTTCCGCGGCGGCATAGAATTCCTTCGCCACGAACAGGACCTTTGCCCCGGCATCCGAGGCGATGAATTTCAGCTCAGGCGGCGCAAGCCGGTTGTTGATGGCCGCGAGGGCCGCGCGCGCCTTGGCCGTGCCGAACAGGATCTCGTAATAGACGTCCATGTTCTTGCCGAGATAGGCGACCCGGTCGCCCGGCTGCACATCCGCCGCGATCAGGGCATGGGCGACCTGGTTGGACCGCCGGTCAAGCTCTCCGAAGGTCGTCGTGCGCCCCTCGAACCAGCTCGCCGCGGCCCCGCCGCGCGTCCGCGCCTGCTGGCGGGCAAAGTCGGCAATGCAGGCGATCCCGCCAAAATCGATCATGTCTGTCTCCCGATCCTCACGGCCTGCCCGGCTCGTTATCACGCCAGGCGTTCGCGCAACCTTAAAGTCGCCGCTTCTAAGTCTGCCCGGAAAGCCCTAACGTGCCGCAAACCGGCTCGGGAGGCCAGATCGCCATGGCGGATGCCAGAAGCATTATCCTGCACCAGTATGACACCTCGCCCTTCTCGGAAAAGGTCCGCCTTGCCCTCCGGCTGAAGAATCTCGCCTGGGAGAAGGTCGACATTCCGGTCATCATGCCGAAGCCGGACCTGATGCCGCTGACCGGCGGCTACCGGCGCACGCCCGTCATGCAGATCGGGGCGGACGTCTATTGCGACACGGCCATCATCCTGCGGGAGCTCGAACACCGCTTCCAGATGCCTTCGCTCAGCCATGGCGGCCATGACGGGCTCGCGGCCATGATCGGCGCGTGGACCGACGGCAAGTGGTTCCAGACGAGCGTCGCCGTCATCTTCGGCGCGCTCGGCGACAAGGTGCCGCCCGAGTTCATTGCCGACCGCGAGAAACTCTCCGGCCGCCCGTTCGACACCGCCGCCATGGCCGCTGCCGCGCCAATGCTGCGCGACCAGTGGCGGGCCCAGATGATGTGGATCGAGGAACGCCTGCGCGACGGACAGGGGGCCGGGGCCGGCAATTATCTCGTCTCGGCCCGGCCCGGCCTCGTCGACATCCATGCCCACATGAACATCTGGTTCGCCGCCCGGTCCGTGCCGGACTTTGTCGAGGCCTGCCTGCACGAGGCCCCCCGCACCCGCGCCTGGTACAACCGTCTCAGCGAAGCGACCGGCCAGGTGCCCCGCCCGCTGTCGGCCACGGACGCCCTCGCCATCGCCAAGGCCGCAGGCCCCCGCCTCGCCGCTGCCGTCGCCGATGGCGGCGAGCCGCAGGGCATCCGTCCGGGCGAGGCGGTTGCCGTCGCGCCGGACGATTATGGCCGCGACTGGGTTACCGGCACGCTCGTGCACTCCGACGCCCAGCGCATCGTCATCAAGCGCCGCGACCCCCATGCCGAGACCATCAATGTCCACTTCCCCCGCGCCGGCTATCTCGTCCGCCGCGCGACAGAGGCCTAGCAAAGCCCGGCAGCCCGCAAGCGCGGCGGTCAGAACCGGAAGCCGCCCGATACGACCGACCCGTAAAGGTCCGTCGTCAGCGGCACATATTCCTTCCTGTCCGGGTGGAGGAACCAGACCGGGTCGCCGACCGCTTCCGGGTCGAAGCCGTCCTTGACGAGATCGACCTTGCGGTACTTGAACGTGCCGGTCGTCTCGGCCTCGCCCTGCACGCGCAGGAAGACCGGCACGGCATAGGCCGGCAGGCGCGCCGAGAGCGCCCCGTAGAGCCCGGAGAAATCCAATTCGCCCGTGATCGTGATCGCCGCCATCCCGGCCTTGCCGTCCATGCCGGGAATGGCGACGCCGTAGACATTCGCCGTGCCGATCCCGGGCAGAGCCGACAGGGCCTCGCCGACCTCGTTGGTCGAGACATTCTCGCCCTTCCAGCGGAACGTGTCGCCGATCCGGTCGACGAAATAGATATAGCCGCGCGCATCCTTGCGCATCAGGTCGCCGGTGCGGAACCACAGGTCGCCCGGCTCGAACACGTCGCGCAGAAGCTTCTTCTTCGTAGCTTCCGGATCATTGTAGCCCTCGAACCGGGTGCGCGTCTCCTCGCCGACCCGTCCGAGCACCTCGCCCGTCTCGTCGACCGAGGCCGGGATGCAGAACCCGTCCTCGCCGCGCACCGGCTGTTCGCTTTCCACGTCGAACTTCACGAAGGCGACATGGTCGAACTTGTTCGCCACGAGTTTCGGGATGCGTCCGACCGCACCGACCTTCTTGTCGAAGTTCAGGAAGGAGACATTGCCTTCCGTCGAACCGTAGAACTCGACTAGGTCCGGAATGGCGAACCGGTCGAGGAATTGCTGCCAGACCTCGGGCCGAAGCCCGTTGCCGAACCCGGTCCGCAGGCGGTGCGCCCGCTCCTTCGGGTGCGCCGGCTGGTTCAGGAGATAGCGGCAGAGCTCGCCGATATAGACAAAGACGGTCGCCCCCTCGTCGGCGACATCGTCCCAGAAATGCGTCACGGAAAACTTGCGCCTCAGGATCACGGACGCGCCCGTGTTCAGCGCGATGCCAACCCCGCATATCCCGCCCGTGCCGTGATAGAGCGGCAGGGCGACATAGACCCGGTCGCGAGAGGTCGTGTTGGTCGGCGTCACGAAGGTGCGCATCATGCCGCGCGTGCGCGCCTGCGTCAGCCGCGCCGCCTTTGGCAGGCCGGTCGTCCCCGACGTGTAGACATAGAGGCAGAGGTCGAGACCGCGCAGGCCCTCGCGGTGGCTCCGGTCCGGACGTTCCGGACTTGCCTGCGCGAGGGCGGCCTCGAGATCCCGCGTCCCGTCCGCCTTGCCGAGGCACCAGAAACCCGGATCGCCGGAGAGCCGCGCCCGCGCGCTCTCCATCTGTCCGGCCTGCTCGGACCCGAGGATCATCGCCCTCGCCCCGGCAATGTTGACGCAATGGGCGAGCGCTTCGCCTGCGAGATTGCTGTTGATGAGCGCGGTGACGACGCCGACCTTGGACAGGCCGAACCAGGCCGCGACATAGTCCGGCCGGTTGTCGAGGAAAAGCGCGACGGCATCGCCCGCCTTCAGCCCCTGGGACAGCGCCCAGTCGGCAAACCGGTTGGCGCGCGCATCGAGCTCGCCATAGGTCGTCAGCGCGCCCTCGAAGCGGAAGGCGACATTCGCCCGGTGCAGGTCGACGCTCGCCTCGAGATCGTCGGCAACGAGGCGCGCGCTCTCCGAGGTCACGTCCGCCGTATACTTGAGCAGCCGCCGCATGCCCGTGATCGTGTCCCAGTCGCTCTTCAGATTGTCGATAAAGCCCATGGCTCCTGCATCATCCCCGGTTGTGTCTGGCGTTCAGGCCCTTGTCACATAGACGCGGCGGCCCGACAATCACCCTGCCGCCCGGCCCCGTTCACGGCTCTGTTCCCGGCGCGCCGCTTCCCTTCGGCGGCGTCCTGCGCTAGCTCGCGGATGGCAGGGCGTCTGCCTGTCCCGAACCCGAGCCGGAGAGGCCCGCCCATGAGCGACCAAGACCCCCTGAGCCCCGACACCCTGAGCCCCGACCCCCTGAGCATCGTCCTCGGCCTCCTGAACGTCGAGCGCCTCGAGGTCGATCTCTTTCGCGGCATCTCGCCCGACGAAACCTCGCAGCGCGTCTTCGGCGGCCAGGTCATCGGCCAGGCCATGATGGCCGCCTATCAGACCGTCGAGGATGACCGGCCCTGCCATTCCATGCACGCCTATTTCATCCGGCCGGGCGACCCCTCCGTGCCGATCATCTACCAGGTCGACCATTCCCGCGACGGGCGCTCCTTCACCACCCGGCGCGTCGTCGCCATCCAGCACGGCCAGCAGATCTTCAACTTCTCGGCCTCCTTCCAGGTCCCGGAAGAGGGCTGGTTCCACGAGGCCGCCATGCCGGACGTGCCCGGTCCCGATGACCTGAAGAGCCGCCAGCAGCTTCGCGAGGACGCCATTCACCTCTTCCCGGAAGCCCTGCGCGACCAGCTTACCCGGCCCCGCGCCATCGAGATGCGGCCCATAGACCCGGCCGACATCCTGGACCCCCGGCCGATGCCAGCGCTCAACAATATCTGGTTCCGGGCGACGCGCCCCTTCGAGGGATCGCCCGCCGTCCACCAGTGCCTCCTTGCCTATGCCTCGGACATGTCGCTGCTCGATTCCGGCACCCGCCCGCACGCGATCTCGTGGCATACCGGCGAAGCCATGATGGCAAGCCTCGACCATGCCATGTGGTTCCACGCGCCCGCCCGGGCCGACGAATGGCTCCTGTACACGCAGGACAGCCCGCATGCCGGCGGCGCCCGCAGCTTCAATCGCGGCATGATCTTCAAGCAGGACGGCACCCTCGTCGCCAGCGTCGCCCAGGAAGGCCTGATGCGGCCGCGCAAGCCGAAGTGATCCGGACAGCCGCACGCTTGCCGCGCGGTGAAAGCAGGTTACTCTGCCCCCGCAACCAGACCGGAGTGACCCATGTCCGCGCCCGCCGCCCTCTCCCCGCAGGATGCCATCGTCTATCTCATGGTGATGGCCTCGGCCTCCGACGGCCTCATCCATGACCGGGAGCTGCGCACCATCGGCCGGGTCGTTCGCTCCTTTCCCGTCTTCACCGAAGCCGACGAGCAGGCCCTCGTGCGCACGGCCGGGCGCTGCGGCAGCCTGATGGCCGGGGATGGCGGCCTGCAGAAAGTCCTCGCCGCCGCGCGCGGCGCGATCCCGGCGCACCTGAACGAGACCGCCTATGCCGCCGTCATCGATGTCGTCACCGCCGATGGCGGCCTCGCCTCGACCGAACTGCGCATTCTCGACATGGTGCGCGAGGCGCTCGCCGTCAGCGATGAGGGCGCAAGCGCCATCGAGCGCGCCGCCCGCGCCCGCCACATGACACTCGAAACCGTCGACTGACAGGAAACCCGCCATGAAACACACGCTGACCGCCGCCGCCTCGGCCCTTGCGCTCCTTCTCGCGCTCCCGGCCTGCGCCCAGTTTCAGGCGCTCGCAGGACAGGGCGCAGCCCCTGAAGCTCCGGCTGTGTCGGAGCCCGCCGAAGACGAGATTCTCGAAGCCATGGCCGAGCCCAGCCTTGCCGACACGCTCGCCACCGGAACGCTGTCCGACATTGCCGCCGGCATTGCCGCCGGAGACGTCACCTCCGAAGCCATGGTGGAAGCCTATCTTGCCCGCATCGAGACGATCGACCGCTCCGGACCGACCCTGCAATCGGTCCTTTCGGTCAATCCTAACGCGCTCGCCGATGCCCGCGCCGCCGATGCGCGCCGGGCCGCAGGCGAACCGCTCGGGCCCCTGCACGGCGTGCCGGTGCTCCTGAAGGACAATATCGAGACGCTCGACCCCATCCCGACCACGGCGGGCGCGCTCGCCCTGAAAGAGAATTACGTCAACCGCGATGCTCCGCTCGCCGCCGGCCTGCGCGCGGCAGGCGCGATCATTCTCGGCAAGACCAATCTCTCCCAGTGGGCGAATTTCCGCTCCACCGACTCCATTTCCGGCTGGTCGGCGCTCGGCGGCCAGGTCCGCAATCCGCACATGCTCGACCGCACGCCCTGCGGGTCGAGCTCGGGGTCCGGGGCCGCCGCAGCCGCCGCCCTCGCCGCCGGCACGGTCGGGTCCGAGACCAATGGATCGATCATCTGCCCGTCCTCGATCAACGGCATTGTCGGCTTCAAGCCGACCGTCGGCCTTGTGCCGCAGACCGGCATCATCCCGATCTCCTCGACGCAGGACACCGCAGGTCCGATGACCCGTTCGGTGCGCGATGCCGCCCTGATGCTGACCGCGATGGCCTCCGGCGAGACCGCAACCGACTTTTCCGCCGCACTCGACGACAACTTCCTCGCTGGAAAACGGCTTGGCGTCCTGCGCTTTGCGGTCGGCAGCAATCCTGACGTCACGGCCCGCTTCGAGGCCGCCCTCGCCGTGCTCGAAGCCGAAGGGGCCATCCTCGTCGACATCGAAGAGCTTGACCTTCCGGAAGGCTACGGCCCGGCCGAGCGGCATGTCCTCCAGGCCGAATTCAGGAAGACGCTGAACGACTATCTCGCCACTGCCGCGCCTGCCGTCACGGTGCGCACGCTTGCCGACCTGATCGCCTTCAACAAGGCCCATGCCGATATCGAGCTTGTCCTGTTCAACCAGGACATTCTCGAAATGTCGGAAGAACAGCCCCCGCTTGATGACGACGCCTATCTGGAATCGCTCGACAAGATCCTCACCGCCTCGCGCGCGAACGGGATCGACAAGTTCCTCGCCGACAATGAGGTCGACCTGCTGGTTGCCCCTTCGCTCGGGCCTGCGTTCCTCGTCGATGCCGTCCACGGCGACAATTTCAATGGCGGCACGGGCGCAGGCTATATCGCCGCCATTGCAGGCTATCCGAACATCACCGTTCCGATGGGCCTCGTGCGCGGCCTGCCGGTCGGGCTCTCCTTCATGGGGACAGCCGGACAGGACAGTGATGTCCTCGCTGCAGGCTATGACTACGAGCAGGCAACAAACCTCATCCACGCGCCGGACTATCTCGCCAATGCCGAAGGCGTGCCGGAGCTCGGGGCCGCGATGCGCCCCTATGCAGGCGACTGATCCGGACCGCGCCATGGCAATACCCGCGTGGACGCTCTACGGCCTGAAAAACTGCGACACCTGCAAGAAGGCGGTGAGCGCCCTCGAAGCGGCGGGGCGCAAAGTCACGTTCGTCGACATCCGCGCCGAGGCGGACCTGCCGCGCAAGCTGCCGGGCTGGCTCGGGGCGGCCGGCGCGGACAGGCTCGTCAACCGCCGCTCCACGACCGGGCGCGCGCTCTCGGAAGCCG
>CAYSED010000023.1:0-544 GCA_964429935.1 uncultured Hyphomonadaceae bacterium | reverse complement strand
TGCCCGCGACCCGTTCGCTCTCCTCAAAGACAACCCGGCCCTCATCAAGCGCCCGGTCATCGAGGCAGGCCCCGAAACCCATGCCGGGTGGACGCCGGACGTGCAGGCAAGGCTCCTCGGCTAAGACACCCTCTTGCGGCCCCCGCCAGAAGGTTTAGGCTGCAATCATCCGAGGGGCGCGCACGGAAGCGCTGAGATCGGGCTTGTGGTCGCGGCCGAAACTCATCCTGAGCTTGTCGAAGGATGAACGAGGAAACGGCCCTTCCGCCCGAGCACCCTTAGAACCTGATCCGGGTCATGCCGGCGCGAGGGACGGAAGTTAAGCGCTCGATTTCCCGGGTCTTCACGCATGGAGACCCAGACATGAACAAGCCGATCCCCCAATCCGAATTCACCTCGCCGTCTGTCACGACCGGCCCCCTGCCCGCTTCGCGCAAGGTCTACACCCATCCCCTGCCGGACCTTGCCGTCCCGCATCGCGAGATCGATCTCCACCCGTCCGCCAAGGAGCCGCCGCTCCGCGTCTATGACACGTCCGGCCCCT
>CAYSED010000022.1:0-34275 GCA_964429935.1 uncultured Hyphomonadaceae bacterium | reverse complement strand
TCGGCGCGCTTCTCGCGCGCTATCCGGACCTTGGCCGCCGCTTCCGCAGCCTTGTCGTCGCGACGCGGGCGGCGATCCGGGACATGCTGGACGGCCTGTCGGCGAGCGGCGCGGTCTCGCTCGACCCGGCGCTTGCCGAGGCCCTGACCGGGCAGATCCTGCAGACGCTGACCTTCTGGCTCAGCCTCGACCAGATCGAACAGTCGGGCCTGCCGCCGGCCCATCTGATCCACAAGACCGTCTTCCAGATCATGATGCTCGTCGTGCCTTATATGGGCGAGGACGGGCATGTCGCGCTGCGCCGGATGCTCGCGCATTATCGCCGGGTCACAGGCTGAGCGGGGCCGCCCCGTCAAGGAGCGGCCCCGTCAGGAAGGGGCTTAGGCTTTCGCCGTCTTGCGGGCGGTTTTCGCCTTTGTCGCCGTGGCTTTTTTGGCCGGAGCTTTCGCAGCGGCTTTCGTGGCCGGGGCTTTCTTCACGGTCTTTTTCTTCGGCGCGTTCACTTCGGCGATGGCGCTGATCTCGGCACCGAGGCGGGCGAGACGGGTCGCGACAGCCTTGTCCGTGCTAGGGGTTTTCGCCGTCCTGGCGCTGAGCTCGGCGATCTCTTCCTCGAGCCGGTCAAGCTTGGCATTGAGCTCGTCGCTCTTGGCATTGCCGCCTTCGCTGAAGCCGAGCAGGGCGCGCATGCGCTGCATCCGGGCTTCAAAGCGCTCGCGCTGTTCGCGCTGCAGGCGCAGGGCCGTTTCGGTGACTTTCGAGACGGTTTCGGTCGCTTGCTGGACGCGCTCGTTCGAGCTGATCCGGGACTTCATGTCGCCTTCGATCTCGGTGCCGCGCTTGACGAGGTCTTCAAACAGTTCGCTCGTGTTCTCGTTCAGCTTCTGGGCGCCTTCAATGGCTTCGGAAAAGGCGCGTCCATAGGCGCCAAGTCCGGCAAGCCAGATTTTCTGGGCAACGTCACGCGACTGGGCTTCAAATTCCGCCGTCCGGTCACGCAGGGTTTTGGCTTTGTCATTGGCCATGGTCAAATCTCCTTTCGGTGCGGGCTGCATCATGCAACGCGCCTGATGGGACCGGTCTACCGAAAGGAATTAGAAAACGCATACTAGGGGGCAAAAGGCTCCGCCCCTCAGGCTCCCTCGCCCTGGGTGTCCCCGTAGGCGATGTCCTGCGGGCGCGGGCGGATGGCCTCGGCAAAGCTCGGCTCGTTCAGCCGGATCACGTCCTGCACGATGCGGGTTTCCCGGTCGACCAAAGCGAGCGAACGGCCGAACCGGACAAGTTTCTGTCCCTCGGTCTTGACCGATGTCGCCGCAATGATCGGAAACTCCGCTGGCAGGAGCGGGACCTGCTCCGGTATGGCCTCGCCAACAACCAGCCGGGTTTCAAGCGGCGATGGCTGGAAGCAGAGCCGGTTCTTCTCGATGCCGACCGCGCAGGTCTCGTAGCCGTGCCGGAAACCGCGATCGAAGGCGGCATAGTCAGCCTCGATGAAGCCTGACTGCCGCTCGGCCGGAGCGGGTTCCTTCAAGGGCTGGGCAAAGGCGAGAAAGCCGGCCGCGCCGAGCACCGTCAGGGCAACGGCGGCGAGTTCAAGCTTGATGGTCATGGCAGGGCCCCTTGTCTGGTCTCCCGTTTGTCGCGCGAAATCCTTCCCAAAGTCTTACCAAAGGATGAAGGCGGCCGGTCCCCATTCCGGGGCGATGATCTCCTGCCTTGAAGCACGGGAAGGATTCGCCTACCGCTCGGCTTCTTTGCCGGGAAAGATGATGGCGTTCGGGGCTCTCTTCGCACTGATCTGGCTCGCCTGGCCCTATGCCAGCGTCACCGGCGGCAATGTGTTCGTCCCGCTCCTCGCGCTCGCCGGGCTTGCCGGGCTGCCGGCCTTTGCGCGGTCGCGGGCCTGGCGGCATCCGGCGGCGGCCGGGCCTGGCGCGTTCCTGCTCTGGATGGGGCTCTCTGTCCTCTGGTCCCCGGTGCCGGCGCGCCTTGCGAGCGGCAGCCTTGCCGATGGCGACTTCGCGGTGGAGGCGACATGGGTCCGGCTCGGCCTGAGCCTCCTTGCGGGCGCGGTCGCCTGCACGGCGCTCTGGCGCGGGCGGATCGCGCTCTCCGGCCGGCTCGCGGGCCTCGCGGCGGGGGCTGTCGCGGTGCAGGCTGCAGGCCTTGCGGGCCTTGCCTGGTTCTGGGGCGACATTCTCGCGGGCACAGGTCCGGGCTGGCTGCCCTCGCCGCAGAGCGCCGGACGGGACGCCAATCTCTTCGCGCTGGTCCTGCCCGTCGTCATCGCCCTTGCAGCCATCCGCCTGCCCGCGCGCCCGGCGATCCTCGTCGCGGCAGGGCTTTGCCTGCTTGCCGGACTTTTCGCTTTTGCCTTCGAGGGTCTTGCCGTCTTTCTCGGGCTTGCGGCCGGGGCTGCCTGTGCCGGGTTTCTCGCCGCCCGGCCGGACAAGGGCCTCCGCCGCCTGTTCGAGGGGCTCGGGGCGGCGGTCCTCGCCGCGCCGCCCGCGTTCTGGCTCCTTGCCCGCGTCCTTGGCGAGGCCGGGACGATGGTGCCGCTCTCGACGCAGCACCGGGTCCATATCTGGCAGGCAACGCTCGGCAAGATCGCGGCCAAGCCCTTTGCCGGGCACGGGCTCGACGCGAGCGGCACCTGGCAGGACGCCTATGCCTCCCGGCCGGACATGCTCGAGCGCATGCCGGAGGGTTTTGCCGCCGTGAAGCTCGTGCCCGGACACCCGCACAACATGGCGCTGCAGGTCTGGGCCGAGCTTGGCCTTGTCGGCGCGGGCCTCCTGGCGCTGGCCTTCGTGCTCGCCGGACGGGCCCTGCCGCCGGCCCGTTCGCTCGCGCTGCCGGTCAGGATCGCTGCCGGAGGCGTGTTCGGCGTCGCAGTCGTCCTTTTCTTCTTCTCCTACAGCGCCTGGGACGAGACCTTCTGGGCGAGCCTCGCCATCGTGCTCTGTGCCCTTGCCGGCCTGCACATTGCGACGAAGCCGGCCGGATGAGGCCGAGCGTTGCCGCCATCGTCGTCACCTACCGGACCGGGCCGGTGCTGAAGGACTGCCTGACCGCGCTCCTTGCCAATCCGCATGTCGATGCCGTGGTCGTCGCCGACAATGGCAATCCGCCGGACATGACGGCCTGGCTTGCCGGTTTGCCCGGGCGATACGCCAAGGCGCGCTATCTCGCCGCCCCGGCCAATCTCGGCTTCGGACGCGCGGTCAATCTCGGCGCGCGGGGGCGAACCGAAGACCATTTGCTGGTCATCAATCCGGATTGCATCATGCGCCATGATGCGGTTCCGGCCTTGCAGGCCGCGCTCGCCGGGCGGCACTCGCCGGTCATCGTCGGGGGACGGATCTTCGACCTGAAGGGCCGGAACCAGGCGGGCCCGCAGCGGCGCGAGCCGACGCTTGCCCGCGTGCTCGCCAGAATGCTCGGCGGGGCGGGGATCGACTATCCGGTCAGGCCCCAGCCGGACGGCCCGGTGCGGCGCGATGCGGTGTCCGGGGCTTTCTTCCTGGTCGACCGGGCAGGCTTCGAGCGCCTCGGCGGGTTCGACGAGGCCTATTTCCTGCATGTCGAGGATCTCGACCTGTGCAAGCGGGCCGCTCTGGCGGGGGGCGAGGTGATCTACCAGCCGGACGCCGGCGCGCTTCATCACGGCGCGACTTCCGACGTGCCGACGCTGTTTGTCGAGCGCCACAAGGCCGACGGATTTGCCCGCTATTTCCGGAAATTCGCGCGCGGGCCGTTTCACAGGCTCGCCGTGGAGCTCAGCCTGCCGCTGATCCGGGCCGGGTTGCTGCTGCGGGCGTCCTGGCGCGCGCGGCAAGGGCGGCATTGATCGCGGCGACGGCGGCCTCGAAGGCGAGCAGGGTCGAGGCGTGGCGGGGCGGGTAGTCGGCGACGCCCGCAAGATGGCGCAGTTCCCGGAACCGGCCCGAGGGCGGCGGGGCGTTTTCCTTCAGCATGGTCCGGAGCGCGTCGCGCGCGGACAGTATCTCGCCGATGGCCGCGCCCGGCGCGTGTTCGGCAAGGATCGCCGTCGCCGCCTGTCCCAGTGCGCAGGCCTTCGGATCGACCGAGACCGCCTCGACATGGGTTCCGGGGGGATTTAGCCGCACGGCAACGCTGACGACCGAACCGCAGACGCGGGAAACCTTCTCGGCTTGCCCTTCTGCATCCGGCAGGGGCGCGAGGTGCGGAATGTTCGCGGCAAGTTCCAGGACGCGGTTGTGATAGAGATCCGTCATCGCCTTTATGTCGTCCCGGAAGGCCGCGCCATCAAGCGCTTCGTCACACAAACCGCTCGATGACGCGGCTGACAATCATCAGCGCACCGGCAAAGGCCCCGCCGGCGAGGAGGACCATGGCCCCGTCGCGGGCCGTCAGTCCGAGCCCGATCAGGAGGACGCAAAGGCCCGGCAGGACAGGCCCGAACGGCACGATGCCGAGCGGGAAGGTGATGAAGGCGGCGGCGACGGCGAGGAACGCGGTGAGCTGGATGAAAGGCGGCGCGGTGAGGAAGCCGAAGCGCGGCTTCAGCACCCGGTCGATCGTGAAGGCGACGCCGCTCATCTGGTCGATGCCCTTTTCGAGGGCCGATCGCGGGAAGGAGAAATCGAGCGCCCTGCGCGGCAGCCAGGGCCGCTGCAGGCCGACGGCGACCTGTCCGGCGATCAGAAGCGTGACCAGGGCGACCAGCCAGCTCGCGCCGGGAACAATGGTCAGCGGGCTGATCGCGACAAAGCCAAGCAGGGCAAGAAGCGGCCCGAACGCCCGGCGACCGACCGCGCCGAGAAGGTCCTCGACCGTGATCGTGTCGCCTTCCGTGCAGGTCTTCAGCGAGATCAGCAGGGTCCGCATGTCCCGGATTTCGGGCCTGTGTCTCGTCATGTCTTGTCTCGTGCATCTCAGGAACCGGCCCCACTAGCAGGCTTTGGCGCGGGAGTCCCGCCGCCTCGGGCATGCGTCAGGGCCAATCCCGGAACATGACTGAAAAGCAATCATGCCTGCCCCGGGCCTGCCGCCGGAAATTAGGAAATCCTTAAGCCTGATCGCGGCCTTATGCGGTCCTGGTTAACAGAACCGGGTTGGCTGTTAAGGGCAGGTCGCACATGGCACGCAAGACACCGCGCTGGGCGCTCGACATGGGCTTCACGTCGGAGACGAGGCCGTTCCGGCCGAAAGCGTCCCTGCAGGAGCATGGCCTGAACGGACCGAAAGCCAAAGGTCACCTGAAATACAGCCGCCAGGTCACCCGCAAGCAGGCCCGGGCCGATGCGCGTGACGGCATACCGGTGTCCGATGCGACGACGCGCGACCAGTGGTCGGAACGCGAGCAGCTCTTCACCGAACAGGCCGACGACATCCGCCGGGGCGCCGAGACCTGGTTCCGGACGACCGCCGCCCATGTCCGCAACTTCATCCATGACCTGACGCCGGCCGACATCGAGCCCGACCAGCTCGAAGAGGCGATCAAGTCCGAGGAGTCCGAGCTGCGCCACCACGAGACCGACGATGTCCGCGAGGCGCGCGAGGCCCACGAGGCGAGCCTGGCCGAGCTCCAGTCCTTCCGCGAGACACACCAGGGCCGCATCGGCGACCGCACGCCCGACATCAAGAAGAATGTCGAGCAGACGCTTGCCATTCTGCTTTTCATCCTGATCCTCGAAGGCTGCTTCAACGCACTCCTCTTCAAAGACGCGCAGAGCTCGGGCCTTCTCGGCGGCATGCTGGTCGCGTTCGGGGTCAGCGCGGTGAATGTCGCCTGCGGGGTTTCAGCCGGGTTCTTTGGCCTGCGCTATCTCAACCACCACGACCAGCCGATGAAGATCATGGGCGGCGTCGTGGCCGGCATTTTCATCCTGTTCGGCCTGTTCGTGAATTTCTTCGTCGCCCATTTCCGCGATGCCGTGGAAGCGAGCCTTCTCGCGCACCAGGCGGCCGGGTCGCTCGCCGGGTTCTCGATGTTCGCGATTCCGCCGGGCGAGATCATCGCCGGCATGTTCCCGAACATATTCGGCCTGTCTTCGCTCGTCGCCTACGGGCTCCTGTTCATCGGGCTCACCGTGTTCGCCATCGGGCTCTACGAGGGCTATGACCGCATCTCGGACAAGTATCCGGGCTATGGCCGGGTCTGGCGCAAGGAACGCAAGGCCTATGAGCGCCGCCAATCCGTGCGCAACGAGCTGCGCAATGACCTGTCATCCTACTTCACCCATTGCCGGGCCTGGTTCGACACCCAGCAGACCCGCCATGTCGCGGCCAAGCGCGAGATAGAGAAGGCGATGACTCTGCTCGAAAGCCATCGCGAGCAGGCCCATGCCATCGCCTCGCGCTGCGCCGACCAGGAGCGCGGCCTGAAGATCGCCTATCGCCAGGCCCACCGGCGCGAGCGCAACAACCTGCGCGACAAGCTCGGCGAACAGGCGGCCTGTCCGGCCTATTTCGACGAGATCGTCACCCCGACCCTGCCGGACTTTGAATATACCAAGGAACGCGACATGGCCGCCGCCGCGATCCGCACGATCGAACAGAACATCACCGCCCTGACGCTGACCCGCAAATGGCTGGAAACCCATATCCAGGGCGTCCAGCAGGGCCTGTCCTCGATCGAGAAGAGGGTCGGCGGCGAGATTGACGCGATCCGGCGGGACCGGGAACCGGCCAAGCTGGCAAAGACGGCCTGAGCCCCCCCGCGCGCTTTTGAGGAGCAAGACGAGAGATGCCCCGTGCCCGTGACAAGAGCCCGAACTTCTGGCGCGGCGTGATCGCCGCCATGGTGCTCGGCATATTCGGCCTGTTCGCCTTCATCGCCTTCAACGCGCCGCCCGCTACCGCCGAGGATACCGGCTGCCGCGTCGACCGGCGGGATCCGGCCCATACGGTATTGCTGATCGACCAGTCCGATCCTTTCAATCCGAACGATTTCGGCTGGGTCAGCGAATTCATGGATGCCGAGGCGCGCCGCCTGCCGAAATACGGACGCCTGACGGTGGTCACGCCGAACTCGGCAAGCCCGTATGATCCGCTCACGGTCTATACGAAGTGCTCGCCGGGCAGCGTGGACGATGCCAATCCGGTCCTGCAGAACCCGCGCATGATCGATGATACGTGGCGGGAAACCTTCTACGAGCCGCTCAAGTCGAGCGTCGAGGCGACCCTGACCGATCGCGAGCAGCCAAGCTCGCCGCTCGGCGAGGCCGTGTTCGCCGTGCTTGACCGGGCCGACTTCCAGCCCGGCCAGCCAAACCGCCGCTTCGTCATCGTCTCCGACCTGATCCAGCATTCAGAGACGTTCAGCTTCTACCGCTCCGGCGCGAGCTTCGAGGGCTTCAGCGCAACCCGGCTCGCCGAGGAAATCCCCGCCATGCAGGGCGTCGAGGTCGTCGCCCGCATCGTCCCGCGCCAGCAATACGACCTGCCCATGGCCGAAGTGAAAACGTTCTGGGCCAGCTATTTCGGCGAAGCCGGCGCGACCTGGTCGTCTGTGAATTGACCTGAGCACTTGATTTCAGCCGTGTCAGGCTGATTCGTGCATCGACTGCGGGAGCGAGACTGCTGCGATGATGTTGTCATTTGCGAAGCGGGTATTGTTCCGCCCCATCCGCTTCGCGGCATAGAGCGCCCGGTCGGCCGCTGCGAGGGCCTCGTCGACCGTCCCGCCATCATCCGGCAGGCAGGCAATCCCGATCGATGCACTGACGCGCACGGTTTCCATGGACAGGCCGTAGGGTTCTGACAGCGTCTTGTTAAGGCGACCGGCAAGGCGAGCGATCGCCTCGTGATGCGGGACATTGTTGCACACAACGAAGAACTCATCGCCGCCGATGCGAGCGGCCCAGTCCGGCTCGCGCAGTGTCGAGTTGATGCGCGCCGCTACGATTTTAAGGACCTCGTCACCCGCGCCATGGCCATAAGTGTCGTTAACTGGCTTGAACTGGTCAAGGTCGATAGCCAAGAGGAAGAGGCTGCTGCCCTCCTGGCGCGCCTTTAGGCAAGCGGTGAGGCAATCGTCAAAGCCGCGCTTGTTGAAAAGGCCGGTGAGGGAATCGGTATGGGCGAGGCGCCTGACCTTCTCCGTTGCCGCCTGGCGCTCGCTGATATCGTCGGCCGTGCCGAGATAGCCGCAAATCTCGCCGTTCTCGTCGAACCGGGGCATTCCGCTCAGCTCGAGAATGTAGTGCCGCCCGTCAATGTCGGTGAAGGTTCCGGTCAGGTCGGAATAGGGTTTTGCAGTCCGGACGGCCTCCTCCATGATCTGGTATTGTTCGCTTTCGAGGATCATCAGGTCGAGATAATGGCAGCCGATCAGGTTCTCCCGCGAGCCCTTCATCACTTTCAGGAATTGGCCTTCGGCATAAGTGAGGTTGCCTTTGAGGTCGGTCTCCCAGAAAAGGTCGGCGGCAATCGAAGCAAAATTCGCGAGCCGCGTAAGCGCCGCGTGCTTGGTCCGGTTGCGCTCACTCAGGGTTTCAAAGGTCTGGTTGACCAGCCGGTAGGTGGGCCAGAAGATCAGCGCGCCTTCCAGAAGGATAACGAGAACGGCCGAGAGGAGCAGCGTGTTTGCCGACCTGCGAAGCGCTTTGGCCTTGGCTTGCGCGACCTGCACGAAAGCACGGACTGCCCTGTCAAGCCGGCCGCGAAGCTGATCCTCTCCTCTCTCGACAAGGGCTCCTAGCTCGGCAGAAGGATCATTTGAGACCAAAAGCCTACGCCCGGCTTCAACAAAGTCCCGGCTTAGCCTGTCAAGACTTGGCGTCCCGACGAAATAGGCAGAGCTCAGCATGTCATTATCCCACGCCATAGCTCGCAGCTGGCGGTGCGAGGTCTCGAACTGGTCGAGACTTGTCTCAAGGACCTCGGCGCTGTGTACGCTCCGCGTCGCGGCATAATCCGTTGCAGAATAAAGGATACGCTGGGACAGCATGCGCTGCCGTCCGCTCTGGTTAATACTGGCTGCATCGATTTCGACCGTCGAGAGCGCCTGCGTGAAAGCGATATTCCCGATCATGAACAGGGCCATAAGTAGGCCGAGCGCAAGGGTATAGCGACGCCAGAGTAGTTCCGGACGGGCCGATAACGCATCAATCGCGTGATCCGTTGAATTTGGGTCGGTGTCAGCGGATGTCGGCAGCATACCCAACGATATGGCACACACGAATTAGGGCGGCGTTTTGCTGCGAGTGATAATTTCGCTCTGGCTGCTCAGGAGATTATAGGAGTTTCAGTAGGCCGGGGGCGGGTCCTGCAGGTCTGTGAGCCGGGAGACCGTGTTTCCCGGAAAGTCCGTGAAGACGCCGTCGATGCCCTGCGCGAGGAGCGCGGCAAGCTCGGCTTCCGGCGAGCCGAAGAGCGGCGGCACGGCGTCGTCCCGCACGGTCCAGACATGCACGAGGAGCCCCCGGGCACGGGCGCGTGCTACGAAATCGGTCGCCGTTCCGTCCGGCCCGAACAGGAGCGCCTTGTTCACCCCGACGCCGGAATGGTCGATGCGGTTGAGCGGCGGGTCGTCCGGCCCGCCGGAGAGGAGCTGCACGAGCGACCAGCCGGACGTGTCCGACAGCTCGTCCAGAATCTGTGGCTCGAAGGACTGGATAAAGACCGGGATGCCCCGGCTGGCGAGGCCTGCCCGGTCGAGCGCTTCGAGCAGGGGAGCGGCCATGCCGAGGCCGATGGCGGCATGATGGCCGGGCGCCTTGGTTTCCGGATAGATGCCGACAATGCGCCCGGCCCCGGCCTCGCGCACCACGAGGTCGAGCACGTCGTCGAACGAAGGCACCGGATGGAGCCCGTCCTGATCCTTCGGGCGGCCGGGAAAGGGCTGGCGGGCGCGCAGGGTGCGGATTTCCGCGAGCGTGAAATCCTCGGCCCACCAGTCGCTCCGCTCCCGGCCGTCATGCATCTGAGCGCGGCGGCGGTCGGCGAATTCGGCACGCTCCGCGACATCGGTGGTCGTCGAGAGATAGAGGTCATGCCGGGCGATCAGCACGCCGTCCCTGGTCATCACGAGGTCCGGCTCGATGAAGTCCGCACCCTGTTCGATGGCGCGTTCATAGGCGGCGAGCGTATGCTCGGGCATATCGCCGCTTGCGCCGCGATGGGCGATCACGACCGGGCGGACGGGGGCTTCGGTTGCGGGCAGCACGGTCCCCTGTCCGCAGGCTGCGAGTGCTAGAAGAAGTCCGGCAAGCAGGGGTTTCATGGGTCGGTCGTCCTTTCGGGTGATTGGTGAAGCACAGCTCGGGCCGGGGCAAGCCGGGAACAGACTCATGGTTCGACAGGCTCACCATGAGTCGGTGCCTGGGGCTGGCACAGGGTGGTTCCTGGGAGAACTCGTGGTGAGCCTGTCGAACCATGAGCGAAACCTGCCGGAGCCCCTCAATGCAGTTTCAGTTTCGGCCGCACGACCTGGTTGACGTGGCCCATGATGATCATGCCGAGGCCGCGGAGCTTTCCGTGGATCGCGATCAGGTGCATCCGGTAGAGGGAGACATAGACGAACCGGGCAAGGCGCCCCTCGACCGCCATGCGCCCGCCGACAAGATTGCCCATCAGCGAGCCGACCGTGGCGAACCGGCTGAGCGACACGAGCGAGCCGTGGTCTTCGTATTTGAAGGGTTTCAGCGGCTTGTTCTTTATCAGGGCGTCGATATTGGCAAACACGGTCGAAGCCATCTGGTGCGCGCTCTGGGCGCGCGGCGGCACGGGCCGCCCGGACCCTGGCGGCGTATAGGACGCGCAGTCGCCAAGCGCGAAGATGCGGTCATCGCGGGTCACCTGCAATGTGTCGCGCACGAGGATCTGGTCGTTCCGGTTCGTCTCGAGCCCGGCAATGTCCCGCAGAAATGACGGTGCCTTGACCCCGGCGGCCCAGACCTTGAGGTCGGCCGGGAACCGCCGGCCGTCCCGGGTCTCGATGCCGTCCGGCGTCACCTTCGCGACGACGGCCCCGGTCACGACCTCGACGCCGAGCGCCTCGAGCTCTTCATGGGCCGCCTCGGACAGCCTTTCGGGCAAGGCGGGCAGGATGGCCGGCCCCGCCTCGATGAGCGTCACCTTCAGGCGGCTCTCGTCGAACACTTCGAGCCCGTAGAAGCGCAGCGCGGCGGCCGCGTTGTAGAGTTCGGCGGAAAGCTCGACCCCAGTCGCCCCGGCCCCGACAATGGCGATGCGGACATGTTCGTCGGCATCCGGGTCCGCGCTCATCCGCCGCGAGCAGCGCAGGCACTGGTTCAGGAGGCGCGAGCGGAAGGCGTCGGCATCGCGCCGGGTCTCGAGCGACATGCAGTGCTCCGCGACGCCCGGCACGCCGAAATCGTTCGACACCGAGCCGACCGCGAGCACGAGATAGTCATAGCGGATGCGGTGCTCGCCCATGATCTCGCTGCCGTCATCGTCGAGCAGGGGGGCGACGACGACCTGGCGTCTCTCCCGGTCGATGTCCTTCAGCGAGCCCTGGAAGAAGCGGTAGCCCCAGCGGTGGGCATGGGCACCATAGCCGACCTCGTCGAGATTGGCATCGAGCGACCCGGCGGCGACCTCGTGCAATAGCGGCTTCCAGACATGGGTCCGGTTCTTTTCGAGCAGGATGATGTCATAGCGCTCCCGGCCATAGCGCGCGCCGAGCCGGGCGACGAGTTCGAGCCCGCCCGCGCCGCCGCCGACAACGACGATCTGGGTTTTCTTTGCAGCCATGGCTTTCCTGATTCCCTTTGCGGGGACTCAGTTAGCACGCACCGGGAGGTCCGGCGACCTGCGTGCGGGCCGGCCCTTGCCGCAAGCTCAGTAATTCCTGAAAACCGAGCGCGTTCCGTCCTGGCCTGTCAGGGAATCGATCAGCTTGCGCCCGTCTTCGGTCGGCAGTCCGGCCGCATCGAGCCACCCCCTGGCTGCGGCCTCCTCCTTCGGATCGGTGGCGGACGCGCTGCCGAGCAATTGCCGGGCAAAGCCGACAATGAGGGAGGTCTCTTCGGCAGGAGAGCGGTCTGGCATGGTGCGGGGGGCCTCTGGCTGAACCGGTGAGTTGCGAACGTAACGGCTTTGTCTACGGCGGAACAGGCCTTTGGATCAGTCCGGCGCGGGATATGCCCGGCATTGCCCCGGCCTGCGGTTGTGCCTAAGTCTCGCAGCCATGGACACGGTGTCGATCCTGCAGGGCATGGATGCGCGCGCGCGCAGCATCTTCCGCGAAATCGTCGAGACTTACCTCGCGACCGGCGAGCCGGTCGGGTCGCGCACGCTCTCGAAGGGCGGGATCAGCCTGTCGCCAGCCTCGATCCGCAATGTCATGGCCGACCTGGCGAGCCTTGGCCTCCTCGATGCGCCGCATGTCAGCGCCGGGCGGATGCCGACCCATGCGGGCCTCCGGGTCTTCGTCGACGGTTTCCTCGAGCTTGGCGAGCCGTCCGAGGAGGACAAGCGCGGCATCCTCGCCCGGCTCGAAGCGGCCGGGCGCGATCTCGACAATGTCCTGCACGAGGCGTCCGACATCCTGTCCGGGCTGACCGGCGGAGCGGGGCTCGTCTCCTCGCCGAAGCGGGACGCGCCGGTGCGCCATGTCGAATTCGTCCCGCTCGGCTCGGGCGAGGCGCTGTGCATTCTGGTCACCGATGACGGCGATGTCGAGAACCGCATCCTGCGGCTGCCCGCAGGCGTGCCGGCGACGAGCCTCATCGAGGCCGGCAACTACCTGTCCGCCCGCATGAAGGGGCGGACCCTGACAGAGGTGCGAGAGACGATCCGGGCCGAACTGCGCGAGAACAAGGCCGAACTCGACGCTGCTGCGGCTGGCCTTGTCGAGGCCGGTCTCGCCGAATGGTCCGGGGCGGCCCCCGGGCAGAACCGGTCGCTCATCGTGCGCGGCCGGGCCAATCTCCTCGAAGATGCCCGCGCAGCCGAGGACCTTGCCCGCGTCGGCGAACTGTTCGAGGCCATGGAGCGCCAGCAAAGCCTTCTCGATGTCCTGAACTCGGCCCGCGAGGCGGAGGGCGTCAGGCTGTTCATCGGGGCCGAGAACCGGCTTTTTTCGCTGACGGGTTCAAGCCTGATCGTGGCTCCCTATATGAGCCCGCAAAGGCGGCTGATCGGCGCGCTAGGGGTGATCGGGCCGACCCGCATCAATTATGCCCGGGTGATCCCGATGGTGGACTATACGGCGAAAGTCGTGGGCGAGATCGTCGCGCGCGGCGGACGCAAGGAGGAGAGGTGACAGGACCATGACGACCGAGACGGAGACGGATACAAGCAGCATTGCGGACCCGGAGACGGGCACCGGAACGGACATCGAAACTGGCACGGAGGCGGGCGAGGACGGCCGCAAGGCGAATGGCAGCCATCAGGACGGACTGCAGCCGGACGCCGCCCCCGAAGCGCCGGCCGGCCCGGACCCGGTCGAGGCCCTGCAGCGGGAGAACGCCGACCTGAAGGACAAGGTCCTCAGGACCCTTGCCGAAACCGAGAATGTCCGCAAGCGGGCTGAACGCCAGGTCGCCGACGAGCGGGTCTATGCGGTCGAGAAGTTCGCCCGCGACATGCTGTCGGTTGCCGACAATCTCGCCCGCGCGCTGAGCGCACTCGACGATGAGGCCCGCGCCGCGCTGTCGGAGGCCGGCACCAGCCTCCTCGCCGGGATCGAGATGACCGAGCGCGACCTCATCGCCGCCCTGCAGCGCCATGGCGTCACGCCGGTCGAGGCCTCGCCCGGCACGCCGTTCGACCCGAACGTGCACCAGGCGATCCAGCAGGTCGCGTCCGGCGAGCCCGAAGGCTGCGTCGCCGAGCCTTTCCAGTCCGGCTGGAAGATCGGCGAGCGGACGCTGCGCGCGGCCATTGTCACCGTCAGCACCGGCCCTGCATCTTAATGGCGCTTGCCACTTGCGACGGACCGGGCCATCACCATATCGCTCTCGAACAGGCCAAGCCTGCCCCTGAGGCGGCACAGCCTGCCTAATCCAGTGGAGTTCCCGTGCGGAGGCGCTGCATTGCAGGCCGGGCAAGCCGGACAGGAACAGCCGAAAGACAAGGAAGACACATCATGGCAAAGATCATCGGCATCGATCTCGGAACCACCAATTCCTGCGTCGCCGTCATGGAAGGCGGCACCGCCAAGGTCATCGAGAATTCCGAAGGCGCGCGGACGACGCCGTCCGTCGTCGCCTTCAACAGGGACAATGAGCGCCTGATCGGCATGCCGGCCCGCCGCCAGGCCGTGACCAATCCGGATTTCACCTATTATGCCATCAAGCGCCTGATCGGGCGCATGTACAACGACCCGACCGCGCAGAAGGACAAGGAGCTCTCGCCGTTCGGCATCGTGAAGGGCCCGAATGGCGACGCCTGGGTCAAGGGCCGCGACAAGGATTATGCCCCGCAGGAAATTTCGGCCTTCATCCTGCAGAAGATGAAGGAAACCGCCGAGGCCTATCTCGGCGAGACCGTGACGCAGGCCGTGATTACCGTGCCGGCCTATTTCAATGATGCCCAGCGCCAGGCGACCAAGGACGCCGGCCAGATTGCCGGGCTCGAGGTCCTGCGCATCATCAACGAGCCGACGGCGGCCGCGCTCGCCTACGGGCTCGACAAGTCGGAAGGCAAGACGATCGCCGTCTATGACCTTGGCGGCGGCACGTTCGACGTCTCGATCCTCGACATTGGCGACGGCGTGTTTGAAGTGCTCTCGACCAATGGCGACACATTCCTCGGCGGCGAGGACTTTGACCTGCGCATCGTCGATTTCCTGGCCGACGAGTTCCGCCAGAATACCGGCATCGACCTGAAGAAGCAGAAGGACGCCCTCCAGCGCCTCAAGGAAGAAGCCGAGAAGGCCAAGAAGGAGCTGTCTTCGGCCTCGTCCTATGAAGTGAACCTGCCCTTCATCACGATGGACATGGAAACCAAGGAACCGAAGCACCTCAACGTCAAGCTGACGCGCGCGAAGTTCGAGAGCCTCGTGGAGGATCTCATCAAGCGGACCATGGACCCGTGCCAGAAAGCCCTGAAGGATGCCGGCAAGTCCGTGTCGCAGATCGACGAGGTTGTCCTTGTCGGCGGCATGACGCGCATGCCGGCCGTGCAGGGCGCTGTCGAGAAACGGTTCGGCAAGCCGCCGCACAAGGGCGTCAACCCGGACGAGGTCGTCGCGCTCGGCGCGGCGATCCAGGCCGGCGTGTTGCAGGGCGATGTCAAGGACGTGGTCCTGCTCGATGTCACCCCGCTGTCGCTCGGCATCGAAACGCTGGGCGGCGTGTTCACGCGCCTGATCGACCGCAACACGACGATCCCGACCAAGAAGTCGCAGACCTTCTCGACGGCCGACGACAACCAGCCGGCCGTGACCATCCGCGTCTTCCAGGGCGAGCGCGAAATGGCGAGCGACAACAAGATGCTCGGCATGTTCAACCTCGAAGGCATCGCCCCGGCGCCGCGCGGCATGCCGCAGATCGAGGTGACGTTCGACATCGACGCGAACGGCATCGTCAACGTCTCGGCCAAGGACAAGGCGACCGGCAAGGAACAGCAGATCACGATCCAGGCGAATGGCGGGCTCTCCGAACAGGAGATCAACGCCATGATGAAGGAGGCCGAGGCGAATGCCGACGCCGACCGGAAGCGCCGGGACCTCGTCGAGGCCCGCAACCATGCCGAGGCGCTGATCCACCAGACCGGCAAGCAGGTCGCCGAGCATGGCGGCAAGGTCGATGCCCAGGTCAAGGCCGACATAGAAGCGGCCTCGGACGGGCTGAAAAAGGTGCTGGACGCCCAGGATGTCGAGGAAATCCGGACGAAGACGCAGGCGCTCATGACCGCCGCCATGAAGCTTGGCGAGGCGATCTATTCGAGCCAGCAGGAAGCCGCCGCCCATGCCGATGCGGCCGCCGACGCCGCGGGCGACGATGACGTGCTCGATGCCGATTTCGAGGAAGTCGACGACGAGAAGAAGAGCGCTTAAGCTTCGGGCGAGACAGCGTGACGCCCCGGCATCGTAAACGATGCCGGGGCGCTACCGTTCTGGTATGTGACTTGCTCTGCCTTGCGCGGCAGGCTGCAGCCTGCGCCGGAGCCGAGACAGGGCCGACCTGAATGCCGAAGATCAATGTCTGCATCGCGACCTATGATCGCAATGACCAGCTCTACCGGACCGTGGCCTCCCTCGCGGCGCAGGACCTGTCAGGCCTTGAAGGCATCGACCTCACCGTCTGCATTGTCGACAACAATCCCGATCAGCGCGCCGACGCCGTTTTCCGGCGGGCGCAGGCTGATTTTCCGGACCTGAAGCTTGCCTGCTGGCAGGAGCCGCAACCGGGCGTCGTCCATGTCCGCAACACGGCGCTCAGGCGCTCGGACGATGCCGATTTCGTCGCTTTCATCGATGATGACCAGATTGCGACGACAGACTGGCTTGCCGCGCTGCTTGCCTGCCAGCGCGGGACTGGCTCGGCCGTTTGTCACGGACCGATCCTGGCGCAGTATCCGCCTGAAACGCCGGACTGGCTCCGTGCCGGCGATTTTCAGTCGGTCCGCTATGCCCGAACGCGAACCGGCAAAAGGCCAGGCAGCGTCGGCAACAGCCTCATCGACATGGCGGCGCTGAAGGCCACCGGCTTGCAGTTCGACCCGGCCACGTCGCTGACCGGCGGGGAGGACACGCTTCTCTTCACGCTGATGCATCGGCGCGGGGCGGTGCTTGCCGAGTGCGCCGATGCGGCCGTGCTCGAAACCGTCCCGCCCGAGCGGGCGACCTTTGCCTGGCAGATGAAGCGCTGGCGGCGGGAAGGGGGCACGGACGCGATGGTGAAATATCATGGCAGGCCTGTCCTTGTCCGGCGGGCCGGTTCCCTGTTTGACGGCCTTCTGCGCCTGTCGGCGGGCGGAGCGCTGGCCGCCCTCGCCTTTGCTGCAGGCGGGCTGCGGATGAACACGGCCACCGCCCGCCGCCTCTACACCTTCCAGCGCGGCCGGGGCATGGCCGCCTATGCCTTTGGCCGGCAGATGCAGGAATATGCGCGGAGCGGACAAGCCGGCAAGCCGGGTTGAGGCCGCTCGGCCGGTGCCCGTCAGCCTTTCGGCGGGCTCATGCCGAAGCGGCTCCAGAAGCCCTTGTCGAGCAGGCGCTTGGGCAGCCGTGTCGCGATCGTGTAGTTCACGAGCTTGCCGGGGCCGCGCGCGTAGAAGGCCTTCGGCGAGGCATCGGTGAGGGCATGTTCGACGAGTTCGGCCATGCGCTCCGCCGGCCAGCCGCTTTCCCCGGCCTCGAGAAAGCCCCTGGTGAAGGTGCGAATGGGCTCGGCCCAGGGCGTGTTGGCATAGGGCAGGGCCTGCTCGCGCTCCTCGGCCTTGTCCCAGATCGGTGTCCTGATCGCGCCGGGCGCTATGCAGATCGCGTCGATGCCGTAGACGACAAGCTCGCGCCGGAGCGAGTCCGTCAGGCTCTCGACCGCCGCCTTGGTCGCCGAATAGGCGCTGAGGAAGGGCGCGGAAATGCGCCCGCCAAAGCTCGATATGTTGACGATGCGTCCCGGCGGGCCGGTCCGCTCGGTGTCCATGCCGAGCAGGCCGGCAAAGCCTTGCGTCGCTTCGAGCAGGCCGAGCACGTTGATGTCGAAATGCTGGCGGATCTCGTCCATGGGCTGGACGGCGAGCGGGCCGATCGCGGCGATCCCGGCATTGTTGACGAGGCCGGAGAGCTTGCGGCCGTCAAGCGCCGTGCCGACAAGCCTTGCCGCCGCCTCGACCTGATCGCGTTTCGTTACGTCGAGAATGACCGGCCTGATCGAGGCTTGCGCGCGGACGAGCGGCTCGCCGTCCTCGGCCTTGCGCACGCCGGCAAAGACGGTCCAGCCCCGGCTGGCAAGATGCTCCGCCGTGGCGCGGCCTATGCCGCTCGATGCGCCGGTAATGACAACTGATCTCATGTCGCTTTGCCTTTGCGGGTTGATGCCGGACGGAACTTGGCCCGAAAGGCCTGTCCGGCAAGCACAGGTCGTCTCACTCGGTTACGAGCCGGATTTCAAATAGCGCGGGCCAGAGCTTGCCGGTCACGAAAAAATGCCCGGTTTCAGGGTCATGGGCGATGCCGTTCAGGACCTGCTCGAACGGGTCCGGGCGCGCTGCCTGCGGATAGAGCGCCGACAGGTCGATCTCGCCGGTGACCGCGCCGCTCGCCGGATCGATCTGCACGATCCGGTCGGTCTGCCAGACATTTGCCCAGACATGGCCATCGATCCACTCAAGCTCGTTCAGCGCATTGATCGGCCTGCCTTCATAGGTGACATCGATTTCACCCGAGGCGCGCAGGGTTTCCGGGTCAAGCTTGCGCAGGGTGGCCGTGCCGTCCGAGAGGTAGAGCACCGACCCGTCGCCGGTCAGGCCCCAGCCTTCGCCGGCATAGCGGAAGGTCGTTTCCGGGCGGAACGTCTCCTTGTCGAAGACGAAGCCGATGCCGGACCGCCAGGTGACCATGACGAGCCGGTCGCCGACCGATGCGAGGCCTTCGCCGAAATAGGCGTCCGGAAGCATCCGGATCTGTTCCACCTCGCCGGTCCGCAGGGCGACGCGGCGGACGCTCGATGCCCCATTCCGGCCGGTGCTTTCATAGAGCTTGCCATCCTCATAAAGGAGCCCCTGGGTGAACGCGTCCGGATCATGCGGATAGGTCGCGACAATCTCGTAGGGAAGCTGGCGGGGCGTGATGACGGGTGCAGGCGCGGCGGCCTCAGGGGCCGGAGCGGCCGCTTCCGGGGGGCGTTGCGGCGCGGCGGTCTCGCCCGGCGCGCAGGCGGCAAGCGCCCAGAGAAGTCCCGGAAGGAATACTGCCCTCAAGTGTTGTCCTCCGGGCGGACAAGCCTCAGGCGGGGACGGCTCCCGGCCCGCCGCACGGCCAGCGAGGGGCCGGGACCGGTGCCGGGCGGCAGCACGGCGACGAGGCGCGGCGCTGCGGGTTTCACGGCCGGCGGCGGTTCGGCAGGCGCATCCTCGTTGATGTCGCGCACGCGCGGGGCCGGGACCGGTTGTCTCGACTGGCCCATCGGCTTGCCGCGCTTCAGGCCGCTGGCCTTTCCGCGCGACTTCCTGTCGATCTCTTTCAGCTTGCGCGACTGCAGCGCCGAGAGCGGCTCGTCGAGCGAGCCTTTTTCCGGGTCGGCAAAGGCCGATCCATAGGTCTCGATCCGCGTTTCGACCTCCTCGACAAAGCCCTGCTCCCAGTCCGACAGGCCGGGCCCGCCTTCGGCCTGCGCCCGGTCGGCTGCCTGTCGCAGCTTGCGCAGGGCCTTGCGTTTTTTCCGGTCGTCGATTTCGCGCGGCATAAATTAACTCTAGCCAGCGTCGCCGCGTTTAGAAAGCCGCTTCAGATCTCGCCCATGGCCAGAAGGTAGGTTTCGAGGATCGCTTCCTGCTCTTCGCGTTCGGCCCGGTCGACCTTGCGCAGGCGAACGACCTGGCGAAGCGCCTTGGTGTCATAGCCGAACGCCTTCGCCTCGGCGTAGACGTCCTTGATCTGGCTCGCGACCTCGGCCTTTTCCTCCTCCAGCCGCTCGATGCGGGCGACGGTCTGGCGCAGTTTCTCGCGGGCGGTTTCGGTCATGGCGGTCGCTTGGGCATCATCCATCGGGCAGTGTCTCCAGGGTTTGCAAGAAGGGAATCGGGATCGTGCGCGAGCCTTAGCCTGCAGGGGCGACGCTGGCCAGACGGCGCACAGAGCTGGCGATTTCTTCGCTGTGGGTATGATGCGGCATGTGCCCGGCTTCGGGCAGTTCGATCAGGTCGAGCCGGGGCAGGACGACCGTCAGGCGGCCGACATGCAGGTCCGGCTTGATGACCGTGTCCCGGAGGCCCGACCAGACCGTGACCGGCATGCCGAGCTCGCCATAGCGGCTTTGCTGAAGACGCAGTTCCTCGCGCAGGTGCGCCACATCCCGCGCATTGGCCCGGAAATGTGACGGGCGGAACAGGAGCGGCAGCCCGGCCTCGCGGGCATAGTTTTCCGGGGCCGCCGCCGGATCGAAGACGCCCGCCACGCCCGCATCGGCATGTCCCGGCCCGACGATCGGGACGAGCTGGCTGAAAACGGGACCGAAAACCGGTGCGGCCGCAGCGCGCGTATGCCAGGCGACCCCGCCGCCGCCCCAGTCATGGCTGACCGGCGCGACCAGCACGAGCCCGGCGACAAGGTCCGGCCGGTCGAGCGCGAGGCGCAAGGCAACGCCGCCGCCAAAGGAATGGCCGACCACGACCGCCCGCTCGCCGGGTGCGAGCGCTTCCAGCACGGCCGCCATCTGGGCTGCCTGAACCTGCAGTTCATGGCTGTTCGCCAGCCGCGCCGAATAGCCATGGCCCGGCCTGTCCGGCATGAGCACGCGGAAGTCGTCCTCGAGATGCGGGGCGAGACTGCCCGTGAACTCCTCGGCATTGGCGCTCGCCCCGTGGATCATGAGGACCGGCGGGCCGGTTTCGCCGCGCCGCACGACATGCGTCTTCGCCCCGTTCAGTTCGAGAAAGATGCCGCCCGGCGGGTGCGCCGTTTCGGCGCGGGAGGAATAGATCGCGCTGTGCACGCAGGCCGACAGCGCCGGGACGAGGGCGAGAAGGACGAGGCAGGCAAGGACGAGTTTCAAAGCGCCGTCCCGCCCGCGTCCCTCGACAGACGCGCTGCGCCGCGCTTCGCCGGAACAAGGAAGGGATGGATGTCGAGGGCCGCCCTGTAGGCTTCGAGAGCTTCCTCGGTGGAGCCCAGGGTCTCGAGAATGTGGCCGAGCCCGGTCCAGGCCGGGAAATGGCGCGGTTCATGGACGAGGACCTCGTTAATGTCCCGCAGGGCCTCGGCATAATTCTCGTCCCGCAGGAACAGGGCCGCGCGGCGATACCAGCCTTCCGCAAATTCGGGGTCGATCATCACGATGCGGTCATAGAGCGCGCGGGCTGTTGCCATGTCGCCCGCCTGCTCGGCAAGGCCTGCCCGCTCCATGAGGAGATCGACGGTTGCCGAGCCGCTGTCGTTCCAGGACGCGACGATGTCCGCCTCGGCCCGGGCGGCGGCCTCCTCGGTCGCCGCCCCGGCAAGGGCCTCGAACATGTCGTCAGACGGCCCCGACACGAGGATGGCACCGAGCAGGACGAGAAGTTTCAGCATGGCGCTCCGGCGGGGGTCAGCTTCGTCGCCTGAAATCAGGCCGACGTGTTCGGAGTGTAAGCCCAATCAGGCCGGTTTCAAGGCGCGGATGCGATGCTTCGACCCCGACGAAGGTCGGGGCAGGCAGGCTCAGCATGAGTCCGGTCTTGCATTAGACTCGTGGTGAGCCAACCTTGGGAGACCTCATGGTGAGGTTGTCGAACCATGAGAGCGACTTGCCCGCAGGCAGCGCGGCAGACAGTCTAGGCCTGTTTCGCCTTGAAGCGCGGGTCGGTTTTGTTGATGATGAACACCCGGCCGCGGCGGCGCACGATCTTGCAGTCGCGGTGGCGCGCCTTCAGAGCTTTGAGTGAGGATCTGACTTTCATCGCGGGGACCGGCCTTCTAGAGTGGGGCAAAGGGATTCATGGCTTGTTCAAGAGGCCGCGTGATAGATGAGCCCCGCTGCCAAGTCAACGCCGCAATCGCAATGCCCCCCTGAGCCAGCAGAAAAGGACAAAGCGCCATGAAAACCCGTCATGCCTTCCATCGCGCGCAGGGCCTCGGCCTTGCCTGCATTGTCGGCGGACTGGCCGCCTGTGCCGCCGGTCCCTCGCCGGACGCAGGGGCGCCCGGCACGGCCGCAGCCCGGCCGACGGTTGCCTCCCTGCCGCCGTTTGAGACCTCCGGGCGGGATGATTTCGATGCCTGGCGCGCCGACTTTGCCGGCCGCGCCGTTCTCGCCGGGCATGATCCGGCGATCGTCTATGAGGTCCTGCGCGACCTGAAACCGGTCGAGATCTACCTGCCGGCCGAGCCGCAGGCCGTCCCGCCGAGGAGCGCGGTGTCCGAACAGGCCGAGTTTGCCAAGCCTGTCTGGGACTATCTGCGCTCGGCGGTCAGCCCGGCGCGGGTCGAGACCGGGACCGGCCATGCCGCCGGCCTGTCGGGCCTGCTCGCGGACATCCGCGCCCGCCACGGCGTCGATGGCGATGTCGTCCTCGCCATCTGGGGCATGGAATCGAATTTCGGCTCGAACATCGGCAACTATTATGGCCCGGAGGCGCTCGCCAGCATGGCGGTCGAGGGCCGCAGGCGCAGCCTTGCCGAAAGCGAGCTTCTCGCCGCCATGGCGATCGTGGGAGAGGGCCATGCCGCGCGCGAGGACCTCGTGGCGGGCTGGGCCGGGGCGATGGGCCAGACCCAGTTCATGCCGACGACCTATCTCGCCCATGCGGTCGACTTCGACGGCGACGGGCGGCGCGATGTCTGGCGCTCGCAAGCCGACGCGCTCGCCTCTGCGGCGAACTATCTTGCCGCGTCCGGCTATCTTGCCGGCGTGCCCTGGGGCACCGAGATGGCCGTTCCCAATGGGTTCGACTTCGCCCTCGCCAATGGCGAGGAGCGCGCCGTCGCCGAGTGGCGGGCGCTTGGCCTCGACCCGTTGCCGGGCACCGTTTTGCCGGACAATCCGGACACGCCCGGCCGCCTGTGGCTGCCGGCCGGAGCGCGCGGGCCGAGATACCTGATCTTCAGCAATTTCGACGTGTTCCTCACCTATAACCGGTCGCTCTCCTATGCCCTGGCGGTCGGGCTCCTGGCTGACTCGATTGCCGGGCGGCCCGCGCCGCAGGTGCCGTGGCCGACCGATCTTGCGCCCCTTTCGGTGGCCGACGTGAAGGTGCTGCAGGACCGCCTGAACCAGATGGGCTTCGCAGCCGGAACGCCGGACGGCGTGGCCGGGTCCGGCACGCGGCAGGCGTTGCAGCGGTTCCAGGCGTCGCGGGGCCATCTCGCCGACGGCTATCCGTCCCGCGAGGCCTTCGAGCAGGTGCTGGCGGCCGCTCAGCCGGGCGTGTCCTCGCTTGGTGCCTCGCCCGGCTGAACCGGCAGGACGAACCGGGCAAACAGGGCAAGCGCGGCAAGAAGGACCGCCGCGATCACGAACGGCGCGGCCGGATCGACATATTCGTAGACATAGGGCCCGAGGAAGGGCGACACGACGAAGCCCATGCCATTGGCGGCGATCACGAGGCCGGCGACATTGCCCTGCAGGTCCGGCCCGACAGCGAGCGAGGCACCGCTCGAAAAGCCCGGCCGGGCAAGCCCCTGCCCGAGGCCGATGGCAAACTGGGCGACGATCAGCACGGCAAAATTGCTCGTCGGGATAATCAGGACGGCCCCGATGCCGAGCGAGATCGCCCCGACCGTCATCAGCGTCCGGGTCCCCATCGGAAAGCGGGGAATGATGACGAGCTGGGCAAGCAGGGTCGCCATCGCCCCGACCGAGAAGGCGGGCCCGGTGAACTGCGCCGCCGCTGCGCCCTCGACGCCCATCTTGTCGATCACCGCGAATATGAAGGTCTGGGTCAGCACCCCGGTGATGACCGAGAGCCCGACCGCATAGACAAGGAAGGGGAACACGCGCGGGTCGCGCCAGAGCCCGCGCGCCCCGGCAATCTCGACCCGCGGCCCTCGCGCACCAGAGCGGGGCGGCGTCTTCTCTGGCAGGCGGGTGTAGATGAGGAAGGACATGATGCCGGCGGCGATGCAGGTGAAGAAGACCGGGCTGAGGATGCCGAACACGGCCACCATGGCCGCCGCGAAGGCGGGCCCTGCCACCGTGCCGACGCTGAAGCCGGACGTGACCGAAGCGATCTCCTGCGTGCGCCGCTCGGGGCTCGTCCGGTCGGCGACATAGGCCTGCGCCGCCGGACTCGTGCCGGAGCCGATGAGGCCGAAAAAGGACCGCGAGAACAGCAGGCAGCCGAAGATCACGAACGCGCCGGTGATCTGCCCGCTGAGGGCAAGCCAGCCGAACGTGCCGATCAGCAGCATCGAAAGCGAGTATCCGGCGAGCCCGAGGGCGGCGACCCGGCGGCGGCCCCAGTCATTGGACTTCTTGCCCCAGAACGGGCTGGATACGGTCCACAGGGCTGCCGAGAGCGAGAAGATCGCCCCGGCCATCCAGTCCGGCATGGACAATTGCCGCGTGATGATCGGGATGACGGCGGCGATCAGCATCGTATTGCCCGCCCCGATCGCGAGCAGGGCGGCAAACAGCAGGGAAAAGGCGCCGCGTTCGGGATTGCGCGGCGCCCTGATGTCGGATCCGGGATCGATTTCCATCGGCTTTCTTCGGGCCGCAGCGGCGAAAGATCAAGCCTGCAGAAGGGCTTGGTTAATCCTGCCGGGCTAGGTTGCCCGCATATGTCCGCAAGCAGGCAGGCCGTCACGCCCATGGTCCAGATTGTCGCCCTCCTCGCCCTCGTCGCGCTGGTCTTCGGTGCGCTGCTCGCCTCCGGGACCGGGATCGCCCGCGCCCTGCCGTTCGAGCTGTTCCTGCTCTGCGGGGCGGCGCTCGGCACGCTTCTGGTCGGCAATGCGCCTGCGGTCGCCGGGGAGGCGCTGAAGGGCTTCTGGGTCGCCCTGCGCGGGCCGAAATGGCGCAAGGCGGACTATGTCGCCCTCCTTGTCCTGATGCACTCCCTGACGCTGCGGGCCCGGCGGGGCGGCCTTGTCGCCATCGAGGACGACATCGAGCATCCGGAGGGGTCGGCCGCGTTCCAGGCTGCGCCGCGCCTTCTCGCCGACGCGGCGGCAAGGGGCCTCATCTGCGATACGTTCAGGCTCATCGGGCTCGACCTCTCCGATCCGGCACGGGCCGAGGACGCCATGGCACGGCGGCTTGCCACCCATGCCGATGCCCGCCAGCGCGCCGTGTCGGCCCTGCACACGATGGCCGATGCGCTGCCGGCCCTCGGCATCGTCGTCGCCGTGATCGGCATCATCCGCGCCATGGGCGTCATCGACCAGTCGCCAAGCGTCATCGGCGCGATGATCGCGGCGGCCCTGCTCGGAACGTTTCTCGGCGTGTTTCTCTCCTATGGCATTGTCGGGCCCATCGCCACGCGGTTCGGGCAGGTGCTCGAGGAGGAGGACGGCCTGCTCGAGGCGATCCGGGCGGTTCTCTCCGCCTATGGGGCAGGGCATCCGCCGCTGACCTGCGTCGAGCTTGCCCGCGCCTCGATCGATGCGCGGGTTCGCCCGGACGCCGACCTGCTCGGCCAGGCGATCCAGCGCGCCCGGTTCGACACCCGGCAGGCCGCCGCCTGACCGGTCAAATTTTGCCGGTCCTTTTAGCCAGATTGCAAACCGGACCGTGTAGGCTCCTTACCGGACACAGGATCCAGGAGGGCGCCATGAGCGGCCATACAGAGGCATTTCCGGTCAGCGCAGGCTTGCGGGAGGCGGGCGGGCGGCGGACCGTTCTCGTCGGCGTCTCGGGGCTTCTTGCCGTGGTGCTCGCCATCCTCGCGGCCGGCTACCAGCCGGACCTTGCCTCGACGCCCGTGCTGCAGCTTCACGTCGCCCGCCTGACGGCCTTTGCCTCCCTGACGATCTGGCTCGCCTTTGCCTTCGGCATCGAGCGGTCGGGCATCGCCGCAATGGCGAGCCTTGCCTTTGCGAGCTTTCTCGACCTTGTCCTCGTGCCGTCGCGGGGGCCCCTGTTCGGCACGCTCGCCTCGGCCAATCTCGGCATCGTTGTCGCCTATTGCGGCCTCCAGCTCTGTGCCTGGCGCGCCGGGGCCCGGCCCGCCGAGGGCAAGGTCCCGGCCTGACGGCTCGCCCCTGGCCAGATGCCGGGCGTGATCCGGAGCACCGCCCCTGCCTGCCAGCCGGGTCGCTGCGGGGCAAGCCGGTTGCGACACCGGGTTTGATTCTGCCGGAAATGATGCCAGTTGTCTGGCCAGCTGGGCGCGCACGGGCCCGCCGGGACCAGATTCATGCCTCACGCCCCCCTCTTTCTTGCCGCCGGACCGGACACGCTGATCCTGTCGGTTGCGCTGATCGGCGCGCTCGGGCTGGGGGCGCAATGGCTCGCCTGGCGGCTGCAGGCCCCGGCTATCGTGCTGATGGCGCTTGCCGGCCTCACGGTCGGTCCGCTCTGGTCCATCGTGACCGGCGCGCCGCTGCTCAATCCCGACGAGGAATTCGGCGACCTCCTGCGCCCCATCGTGTCGCTCGCCGTCGCCGTCATCCTGTTCGAGGGCGGGCTCGTCCTGAAATTCGACAATCTGAAAGATGCCGGCCCCGCCGTGCGGCGCATGGTGTTCGCGGGCGGACCGCTGGCCTGGGGCCTCGGCACGCTTGCCGCCCATTATGCCGCCGGTCTCGACTGGGCGAGCTCCATCGTCTTTGCCGGGGTCATGGTGGTGACCGGGCCGACGGTCATCATGCCGCTCCTCAGGCAGTCGAAGCTCTCGGGGCGTCCGAGCGCTGCCCTGAAATGGGAAGGCATTGTCAACGACCCGATCGGCGCGCTGTTCGCGGTTGCCGCCTTCGAGGTCGTTCGCGTCGTCTCCGGCGGCGGCAGCGTCATCGCCGCGACCGGATGGGTCATGATGGCGGCGGCGCTCGGGACCCTGCTCGGCATGCTGTTCGGCTACGGGATCGTGCGCGCCTTCCGGGCAGGCTGGACACCGGAATACCTGAAGGCGCCGCTGATCTTTGCCAGCGTCATCCTGTGCTATGCGATTGCCGAGGAAATCGAGAGCGAGATCGGCCTCGTCGCGGTGACGGCCTATGGCATGACGCTCGCCAATTCCCGGCTTGCGGGCCTTGTCGAGCTGCGCAAGTTCAAGGAGGACATTGCCGTCCTGCTGGTCTCCGGCGTGTTCGTCATCCTGACGGCGAACCTCACCCCGGAGACCATCGGCGCGGCGCTCAACTGGCGCACGCTCGCCTTCCTTGTCTGCATGCTGTTCATCGTCCGGCCGCTGTCGATCTGGATATCGACCTGGGGAACGCTGACCCGCAACGAGGCGATCCTCCTCGGCTGGATCGCGCCGCGCGGCATTGTCGCGGTCGCCGTGTCGGGGCTCTTCGGGCAATTGCTGACCGAACTCGACCGCGAGAGCAGCTTCGATTTCTACGGCGCGGAGATGATTACCCCGCTTGCCTTTGCCATGGTGTTCTCGACGGTTGTCCTGCACGGCTTCTCGATCGGCCCGCTCGCGAGGCGGCTGAAACTCTCTCGTTCCGAGCGGCCGGGCGTTCTCTTGATCGGCGTCAATCCGTGGAGCGTCGATTTCGCCAAGGCGCTCAACAAGGCCGGGATCGAGACGACACTCGCCGACAGCAACTGGCGGCGGCTGAAGCCGGCCCGCGACGCCGGGCTCGAGGTCTATTTCGGCGAGGTGCTGTCCGAGGAGGCTGAACTCCGGCTCGACCATGCCCGCTTCGACACCGCGCTCGCCCTGTCGGCCAACGAGCCCTACAATGCGCTCGTTTCCGGCCATTTCGCGCCGGAACTTGGCCGCCACAAGGTCTACCAGTTATCCTCGCAGGAAGGCGAGGAAGAGGACCCCAAGGGCATCAGCCTCGGCGCGCGAGGGCGCACGCTCATCAAGCGCGGCCGCAGCTATGATTCGCTCCTGCGCGACCATTATCGTGGCTGGACATTCGCCCGCACGCCGCTGACGGCGAAATACGACCTCAGGGAGTTCCGCGCCGACCGGCCGAAATCCGACATCATCGCTGAAATCCGGCCCGACGGGGCGATCCAGTTCCTCGGCCCGACCCGCGAGGCGAAAGGCGGGGAGGGCGTCGTCCTCATCAGCTTCGGCCCGCCGGAGGCCCTGAGCGAGAAGCTGGCGGAGGCGGGCGCGTAGGGCCGGATCCCGCGCGCGCCGGTGTGGCGGCGGCGGATGGCGAAGCGGCAGGCCAGCGATTGTGCAGCTTCCATGGCTGTCCTGCGGTACTTCATCGGCGTGAACCTCGCCTGGCTTCCCCCTATCCCGGCAGCGCCTCGCTGAGCCTTCCCCCGACGCGGATCATCTCGACCCGCCTTGCGAGCCCGGTCGCGTCGTCGGTTTCCACATAGGTGCCGCACAGCGTGCCTTCACCGCTGGCGGGCTGGTAGCGCTCGCCGGGGAGCTGGGTCTGGAAGCGGTAGAGGGAGATGTCCTTCTTCATGCCGATGACGCTGTCATAGTCGCCGCACATGCCGGCATCGGTCTGGTAGGCCGTGCCGTGTTCGAGGATCATCGTGTCGGCCGTGGGGACATGGGTGTGCGAGCCGACCACTAGGCTCGCGCGGCCGTCGCAATGGTGGCCCATGGCCATTTTCTCGGACGTTGCCTCGCAATGCATGTCGATGATGAGGGCGTCGGCGACGAGCCCGAGGGGCATGGCGTCGAGCGCGCGGTCGGCAGCGTGGAAGGGATTGTCGAGCGTCTGCTTCATGAAGACATTGCCCTGGATGAGGACAACGCCGACCCGGCGGCCATCAGGCGTCGAAAAGAGATGCGCCCCGCGCCCGGGGGCGGCGGCCGCCGCCGGGTAGTTATAGGGCCGCAGGAGCCGGTCCTCGCGGAGGATATAGGTCAGCGCCTCGCGCTGGTCCCAGGCATGGTCGCCGAGGGTGAGGCAGTCTGCCCCGGCGGCGAAGAGTTCGGTCGCGACCGCCTCGGTGATGCCGAAGCCGCCCGCCGCGTTCTCGGCATTGACGATGACGAAGTCGAGGCGCAGCCGGGCGCGCAGGGCCCCGAGATGGTCCTGCACGGCCTCGCGGCCCGGACGGCCGACGACATCCCCGAAATATGCGATGCGCATGCGGGCTCTATGCCCGGATCGGACAGGAAAGGGAAGCGATGGCCCTGCGGCTGCCCCCCTGGCCGCTCATCCTTCAGCCCCGTCATGCGACGGGGCCTAACCTTCGGCGTGATGGCCCCGGCGAAAGCCCGGGCCGAAGGGCAGGCGACGCCGCCGGGGCCCTATTCGGCCTTGGCGGAGAAGCCGAGGGAGGCCTTGGTGACCTGCGAGGGCTCGGTGAAGGATGCGCCGGTGATCGGGGCCTCCGGGTCGAGCTTGATCGTCAGCGTGCCGGGCTTGGCCAGGAAGCTCGACAGCGCGCCGGCGAGTTCGGTGGGGATCGCCGGGCCGAGGCCGGGCTGGGCCGCCACCATGGGCGGGAAGCCGAGGCTCATCTGGGCCTGCGCCTTCATGTTCTCGGGCGTGTCCCCGTTCATCGCCGCGATCGCGGTGAAGGCGCGCTCGACGATCGACTTGTCCTCGATCATGATTTCCATGTCATAGAGAGAGAGGGACGAGAACGGTTCGAGCGCGGCGGCCGGGTCTGTGCCGGCCTCGTCCGAGAGAGCTAGCTCGGCGATCTGCCTGTTATACTCGGCAAGGCCGGAAATCTTGCCGCCGCCGGAAAGGCGGAAGCCGTCGACGAGTTCGAGATAATTGCCGGCGGACCTTGACGTGACGGCGTCGGCCTCCGGGTCGATGGCAACATCCTGCGCGGCGCGGAAGGCAAGCTGTTCATAGCCCATGAGGCCGAGCGGGCCGGCAAGCTGGCCGCCGAGCGTGCCCTCCGGGTCGGCGGTAACGGTCATCTCGAAAGGTTTCGTCACGCCGCGCACGGCCTGGCCGGCGGCATTCCGGGTGACGCCGGATTCCATGCTCGGCAGGCTGAAGGCGACGCCGCCGACATTCATGTCGAGCGCGTCGATCAGCACCGTGTCATAGCCCGGATCGCCCGGATTGCTGGCCGTGAGGGACATGATCGAGGCCAACATCGCCTCTTCGTCGCCGCCGCTCTCCTGCAGTGCCTGGATGACTTTCGTGCCCGCCCCGGCGACCTGGACCGACTTGACCGAGAAGGCGAGATCCATGTCCTCGCCCTCGTCGCGGGCCTCGAAGGCGATGTCCTCGATCACCATGGCGGCAAGCTTTTCGGGGCCCATGCCGCGCAGGTCGATCCTGCCGATCTCGAAGCGCTCGAGCTCTTCGGCGTCGGTGCCCGAAAAGGCAAGGCCCGCAAGGCTGAGCCCGTCAAAGCTGAGCGCCTCGCCGGACGGCAGGTCGCCCGGCTCGCCCTCGCCGAAGAGGCCTGCGACCCAGGCAGCCAGCGCCGGGGACGGGTTGGTGAGCCGGACCTCGCTGATGGCGACCTCGCCCTCCTCGTCCTCGGGGGCAAGCGTGATGCCGCTGAGCGTCATCTGCGAGAAGGCCGCCCCGGCATCGGTCATCTCGAGGCCGACGAATTCGAGGCTCGATGCGCGGATCGGCGTCTCGCCGTCCTCGACCTCGATGGCAATGTCGCGGAAGGTGGCATTTGCGCCGCTGACATCTTTGGAGGCGAAGCTGACACGGCCCGAACCGGTCTCCTGCATCGAGAAGGCCGCGAGGGCGGCGGAGGCTTCGGAGGCATTCCCGGAGCGCAGCGACAGGCCCGGAAGGCGAACGTCGCCGACCGTTGCCGGGGCTGCCGCCTCGCCGGTCGCGGCGTCGTCCTTCTTGCCGCCGCAAGCGGCGACTAGGGCGGTGGCAGCAACCGCGCAGTAAATCCAGTGTTTCATGTCATGTCTCCCCGGGGAATCAGTTAGCGTCAGTCTGCGTGTAAACGGCAAGTGCGACAATATAGTGTTTATCGATAAAGGCAAAATCAAGACCCTGGTGACACCCGCCGGACGGCAGGTTGCCGTGCGGCTCGAGGTCAATCCGCGCGCCCGGCGGCTGATCCTGCGGCTCGACCGGGCGGCCGGCGAGGCGGTGGCGGTCGCCCCCTCGAAGCGCCTCCTGCCCGAGGCGGCCGCCTTTGCCGAGGCCCGGCTCGACTGGATCGTCCGGCAGATCGATGCCGCGTCCGCCGCCGCCCTTCCCCTGTCGGAGGGCGCGGTGGTGCCCCTGCGCGGCGTGCCGACGCGGCTGACGCGCGAGGGTCCCGGGCGGCTGCCCTCGCTGGACGCCGGTGACCCGCAGGTCCTCCGCCTGCCTGGCGCGCCCGAAACCCTCGCGGCCCGGGCGGAGCGCTATTTCCGGCGTGCGGCGAAGGACGACCTCGCGGCGGCCGTGGCGCGCCATGCCGGACGGCTCGGGGTTACGTGGCGGCGGATCAGCGTCAAGGACACGCGGTCCCGCTGGGGTTCCTGCTCGGCGGACGGCAATCTCGCCTTTTCCTGGCGGCTTGTCTTCGCCAGCCCCGACATTCTCGACTATGTCGCCGCCCACGAGGTCGCCCATCTCGTCGAGATGAACCACTCCCCGGCCTTCTGGGCGACGGTGGAGAGGACGTGTCCCGACTGGAAGCGCGCCCGCCGCTGGCTGCGCAACGAAGGTGCAGGCCTGCACGCGATAGGCTGAGTGGTGCCGGGGCACGGCGGTTTCAGCCTTCGACCCCGCCTTTCGCAGGGCGGGCAGGCCCTTCCTTCGACAGGCTCGGCATGGTCGGTTCCTGAACAGGGTCCGAGCCTTGTTAGGGATGAAGTCCGGACCCTAGCCCCGGGCGGCTTCGCTGACGCGCGCGAAGATGTTTGCGCCATGGCCGTTGCCGGCCTCGAAATGGGTCTGGCCGGCGGAGGTGTCGGTGATCTCGTCCCATTTGGCCGCGACGGCTTCGGCGGTGAGGGCCTCGCCCTGGCCGACATAGGCGCCCCTCGTCTCGACGATCTGCGCCATGGAGAAGGCGCCCGCACCGGCCGAGAGGATGACCCCGGACGGGGCATCTTCCTTGACGAGGTTGATGACGCCGGGCGTGACATAGTCGGGCTTCAGGGCTTCCAGCATGGCGGGCGGCATGAGGCCCTCGGTCATGCGGGTCGCGGCGATCGGGCAGACGGCATTGACGCGGATATTGTATTTCGCGCCCTCGATCTTCAGCGAGTTCATGAGGCCGACGAGGCCGAGCTTGGCCGCGCCGTAATTGGCCTGGCCGAAATTGCCGTAAAGGCCGGTCGAGGACGTCGTGACGACGAGGCGGCCATAATTCTGTTCCTTCATGATGTCCCAGGCGGCCTTGAACGGCTTGAACGTGCCGAGGAGGTGGACGCCGACGACGAGGTTCACGTCGTCCATGGTCATCTTGGAGAAGGACTTGTCGCGCAGGATGCCGGCATTGGCGATGACGATGTCGATCCGACCGAAGGCGGCCATCGTGTCGCCGATCATCTTCCCGACGCCGGCATCATCGGTGACGGAGGAGCCGTTGGCGATCGCTTCCCCGCCCATGGCCCGGATCTCGGCGACCACGGCCTCGGCGGCGGCCGAATTGCCGCCGGTCCCGTCGAGCGCGCCGCCGAGATCATTGATGACGACCTTCGCGCCGCGCCGGGCAAGCTCGAGCGCATGGCAGCGGCCAAGACCGCCGCCGGCGCCGGTGACGATGGCGACGCGATTGTCGAAACGGATGTCAGTCATGAAAGGGCTCCTGGGAGGGGGAGAGAAGAGGCGTGGCGGGTTTGCAGCATCCGTTCACGTAAACGTCAAGCACAAGCTTTCGTGACCTCTTGCGCGGGCCGCGCGGGTGGTGTTGCTAGCGGCAGGCCAAGGGTGGCCGACTGGGATGAGGAGTGAGACGACATGCTGGCTTATGTGACGCTCGGATCGAACAATGTGGAAAAGGCGCTCGCCTTCTATGACGGACTGATGGCCGAGCTTGGCGCCAAGCGCGGCTTCGACAATGGCCGCCTCTATTTTTACTCGGCCGGGCAGGGCAAGCCCATGCTGGCGATCGGCGGCACGTATGACGGCTCGCCGGCGACCTGCGGCAACGGCGTGATGCCGGCCCTTGCCGCGCCGGACCGCGAGACGGTCGACCGGGTGTACAGGAAGGCGATCGAGCTTGGCGCTGCCGACGAGGGCGCGCCGGGCGAACGCATCCCGAACTTCTTCTACGGCGCCTATTTCCGCGACCCCGACGGCCACAAGATCTGCGTGTGCAAGATGGGGTGAGTGCCGGTCGCGAAGCGATCATTTGATCCTCCGGATCAAATGAAGGCACGAACGCCCCGGCAGGGGCGGGGCAGCGGCGGTCCGCCTCGCCATGGGTCCCGGATATTTGCTGGCGCAAATTCCGGGATGACAGGCCGGGGCGGATCAAGTGAAGGCGGCGGATGCTGCGGCAGGATCCGTGTCGTCCAGCATGCGCTGTTCGCTTTCCCCTCTCCCTCGGGAGAGGGGCAGGGGTGAGGGGACGGGACATCGCCGCTTGGTGCGCTCACTGCTTCACGCTCGCTCCCCCTCATCCCCGGCCCTTCTCCCGAGGGGAGAAGGGAGGCGCGTGGGGCGCGGATGGGGCAAGTTAGGGAGCAAGGTTTATCCTACTCAACTTAACCGCCGAACCCTCGATTGTGAGTGACAGAGGCATTATTGTGGTTAATTCCAAATTTGTATACTCCCCGCCTAAACTACCAATACGCAACTAGCGGATTAATATATCCGGATGGCTCGATCCAGCCAGTCACGGAAAGTTGGAGTGACCCTTCTGAGCGGCGCAACACTACAGCGATATGCCCTCCGTGGTATGCTCTCTGTTCGATGATATGAGCAGTGTTCATACTAAGCCAAAGGAAATCTATTCCAATGCGCTTTCTTGTTCTTTTGAAGAGATTAGACTGAGATGACAAACCAATAGAAACGTAGCCAGGCTCCATAAGTTTTTGTAGCCAGTCTTCCTCTGCTGTCGGTTCTGGAACGTCCGCGATAGAGAATTTTCCCTCAATAGTGGCGAGAATCGAGGTGCTCTTTGCCCGTAAGTATTTCGCCAATTTGCGAGGCTGAGTATGAGGGACATATCCACGACTTTTCCGAATCTTTTCTAATATGCGGATAGCTAATGCATCGGCTGGAATGATGTTCTCCTGGGACTTTGACGTACTAGCTCCCAAACCAGCGCCCACAGTAAACATTGGCCGTATGCTCATGTTCGCACCAAGTTTAGTTGAATTTTTGGAGAGTTGCGGCAATTCGCCATAGAGTTGTGCGTACAAGGAGCACACCTTCTCTGTATTGAGATAAAATAGTCGCTTGAGATGGAAATCTGAATTCCTCAATTCCGCCCCACCCTCCTGTCCCGTGCCGCGAGCAGTCTCAGCCGCAGCGCGTTCAGCTTGATGAAGCCGGCGGCGTCTTTCTGGTCGTAGGCGCCGGCGTCGTCTTCGAAGGTGACGTGGGCTTCGGAATAGAGGCTGTAGGGCGAGGTGCGGCCCGTCAGGCTCGCATTGCCCTTGTAGAGCCGCAAGGTGACCTCGCCCGTCACCATGGCCTGTGACGTGTCGATGGCGGCCTGGAGCATGTCGCGCTCCGGGCTCCACCAGAAGCCATTGTAGATCAGCTCGGCATAGCGCGGCATCAGCTCGTCCTTGAGG
>CAYSED010000021.1:34753-35039 GCA_964429935.1 uncultured Hyphomonadaceae bacterium | reverse complement strand
CCCGGCATTGCCGCGGCCCTGGATCGTGCCGGAATTGTCGATGGCAACCAGGGTGCCCGTGTCCGATGTCTCGGCCGAGAAGCCGGCGCCGAGATTGCCGGCGCCAGCATCGATCGTGCCGGAATTGTTGATCGTGATGCCGGTGGCGGCGGAGTCTGAATAAACCGTGCCGTTGCGCTGGTCGCCGGTGCCGAGGATCGTGCCGAGATTGTTCAGGGTCACATTGTCGCCGCGCAGGTCGATGACGCGGCTGTCGGCGGCGAGGGTTCCGGTTGCCGCATTGCTG
>CAYSED010000021.1:34086-34743 GCA_964429935.1 uncultured Hyphomonadaceae bacterium | reverse complement strand
CCGGTCGTGTTCTCGTTGACCTGCACGGTCTGGGTAAGGCCGAGCGTTGCGAGCGTTCCGGCATTGTCGAGTATGACGCCATCGGTTGCGACGACCACGACGGGCGCGCCGACGACCGTGCTCGTTACGCCGGGGGCTGCGGAAATCGTCTCGCCGTTCGCGGCGCTCGTGACCGTGGCATTGTCGCCGTCATTGATGATGGTCTGGGCCATGGCCGGGCAGAGCGCGGCGGAGGCGGCGAGCAGGGTAAGTGACGATGCCGAGGTGCGCAGGCCGAGGGCGAGTGCCGTCCGGGGCGCAGGTCTAGCGGTTGGTTGGGTCATGATAATCGTCCTTCGGGAAAAAGCTGCGAAACGGTTTGGCGTGACCAGCGAACCGGCCGCAGGGAGGGGAACGTGGCGAGCATGACCGGCCTCGATCAGCCGTCCGCTCGCCCAGCCCATCCGCTGGTCACGAGGGTTCGTCGAATGACGGCCTCCGGGCGTTCAAAAATTGCTGTTCACGCTCTCGTGAGGCGGGGAGGGGTCCGGCGACAGGACCGGTTCAGTCAGGCTGCTCGCAGGCACCGGAGGCCCGGATCAGGCCGGTGCCGAAGATCGGATCCCGCCCGGCCGGACCGAGATCGACAGCATCGCGGCCGAGGCGCGCTCGCACTTC
>CAYSED010000021.1:33763-34076 GCA_964429935.1 uncultured Hyphomonadaceae bacterium | reverse complement strand
GCGGGCCGTCGTGCCGGTCGCGATGAGGGCCGTCACGAAGGGGGCGGCAACGGAGGTTCCGCTGAAATATCGTCCGGCAGGTGCAGCATCGACAAAGATGTCGACGCCTGGCGCCGCAAAGTCGAGATGCTCGCCGCGAACAGCCCGGCCATAGACTTCCCGGGCGCTGTCGATCGCTGTGACGGCAATCACGTTCTCGAAGGCGGCCGGATAACGCGGCGGGGCCCCCGGACCATCATTGCCGACAGCCGCAACGATGATGGTTCCGCGCCGGACGGAAGCGTTGATGGCGCGCTCCAGCAAGCGGTTGTAG
>CAYSED010000021.1:8023-33753 GCA_964429935.1 uncultured Hyphomonadaceae bacterium | reverse complement strand
CAAGCTGGAAATGGATAGCGACGAACAGAATAACCAGGCTGGCAGGTGCAAGCAGAAAACTCAGCATCGGCCGCTGCGTCTGGCGCTGATACAGGCAGAACATAAAAGCCAGGCTGATATTGATGATGTCGACCCCTTCGCCATCGAGCCATGACAGTGCCCGTATCACTTCCGAAACGCCTGCGCCGGCCTGCCGATCCGGCGATCCGGGAAGGATGACGGACGCGGCATGAAGGCGCGAACCCTGCAGGCGGCCGTCGCCCACGAGCAGTTCGGCAACCGCCGTTCCGTGTACCGACGGTTCCTGCCATACATCCGTAAAGTCGCGCGTGACGATCGCGCGACCCTCGAAGATTGCCGAAGTTTCATCGATTGCGCCGTCGATCATGCCAACGGACATGACGGCCTTGCAGCCGGATGACGGCCAGCCGATGAGCATGTCCGCATAGCGCCGCCCGCCGGGCCTGCGGGCCTCCGCCTCGGGCTCCTCGCGCCTGAAGATGTGGTCGAGGCCTGCTGTCGCGGTCCCCTCCATGCGCTGCATGTCCCGAATGGCGATGCTTCCCGACGTGCCCGGCGGCCGGCGGAAATCCAGCAGGACCATGCCGAGGCCGGGAAGCGTCTCGCGGGAGACAAGAACATAGCTGCGGCGTGCCGCGTTCACTTCCAGCGCATTGGCTGCGAGTGCCGACTCGACAAGCACGAGGACGTTCGTCTCGTCCGAAAGGAGCCCGGCGGCCGGATCGGGGCCGCCGGGAAGTGTTCCACCCTGGCAGGCCGACAGGACCAGGGCGAAGACGGCAGGCAGGATGCGGCGAATGCCGGAGAGCATGCGGGAACCCTTTTATGGACCTTGATACCTTTGTCGCATGAAGGCTGCCGCCGGTTCAAACATCGCGCCGATTGCCCCTCGTTCAGAACGCCCATGAGAGGCTGAGGAAAACCCGTGTGGTGTCTGAGGCAAAGTCTTCAGCGCGGTAGTCGGCAAGGACAAGCGCAAGCTCGAAGGCCGCGACACTGGCCGTCAGGCTGACATCCGTTTCGCGCCCGTAGACTGCATCGCCGCGCTCGGCCCCGAACCAGTGCTGCGCCAGTGCCAGTGTGATCTTTTCAAATGGCCCGGCCGAGCCCAAGGCGGCCTGTCCGGAGACCTGCGCGTCGATGATGCCGTCGGGCGGGGTGACAAGGAAGACGTCGGCAAATCCCTGGAACCTGTGCAGCGTGCCGACTGGGGTCTGGAAGGACTGGCCGTCGCCTGCGCCAAGCACTTCGAGGCGGCCGCCAAGTTCGTATCGCCCGGCATAGGCGCGCAGGCCGCCGAGATAATAGTCGGCCGAATAATCGACCGGATTGGCGGCAAAGTCGGTCTGCCTTGCATAGGACGCTTCCCATTCAAGGCCGGACCGGTCCCCGTCCCAGCGGCCGTCGAGCCGCACGCCGGAGGTCTGCGACGAGAAAATGTCGATCGCGGTGCCGCCAGCATCGATGCCGACGTCGAAGGCATAATGGAAGGCGCCGAGGCGGCCGAGAAGTGTCGGCAGGTTGAGATTGGCATAGTAGGAATCGCCGCGAAGGCGGCCTGCCGGATTGTCGCCGCCGGGAGGACGGTTGGCCCGGCGGAAATAGCCGGCCTGCAGGGTCGCCGAGCCGGGAAGCCGGGACGACAGGTGTACCCCGTCAAGCGTCAGGTCGTTCTGGCGGAATGCCGAGGAGCCGATGAAGCGCTGGTCGTCAAGATTGAGCTTCTGCCGGCCAATCGTGATGTTCGCCTCGTCCAGGATCCGGTAGGAGACGAGCGCCCGGTTCAGTTCCAGCCCGCCCGGATCGAGAATGACCGGCCTTGCCGGGTCATTGCCGGTGCCGTCATCGAACCGGTCGACAAGCGCAAAGACAGCTTCGCCTTCGACGAGCACTGTCAGGCGTGGGACGGGACGGCTCTCCGCCGCGATCCTGACGAGCTGGGTCACGCCATGCGCATCGTCCGGGCGGGCAGTCTCATCTGCGAATTCGTAGCGCAGGCGCGCCTCGCCGCCGAACCTCAACGGCAGGTCCTCGGCAAGCGCTGTACCTGCAGGCGACAGGATGACCCCGGCAATCCAGGACAAAGACCGCAGCACCACCTCGTACCCTCGCCAACCCGGGGGAGACGTCCCGGCTTCTCCCGAACTCCGCCGGCCGATTCACGCCCCTGCACTTGCTTCCGGGGTTCTATTTGAACCAGAATGCCGAACTGTGCGACTAATTACCATTTGGCAACGCGAGGCATGTCCGCATTTCCGGGCATGATCGCATCGCCTTCAATATTGCGGAGATGCACTTTGTCGAGGAAACCGGAAAACATGTCCCCGGACGAGTTGAGCGGGCATCTCCTCGATTATGTCAAGGACCGGCTGAACGGGGAGCAGAGGCGGGAGATCGAACGCCTGATGGCGGCCGATGCGGCCATTGCTGGCGAGATCGCCTATCTTCAGGGCCTTGACGGCGCGGCGCGGCTACAGCGGGCGGCCGATGGCAGGAGCGACACGGGCCTCGGCTGGGCGCGCCTGTCGAAGGCGCTGGATGCGGCTGGAGCCACGGCTCCCGCACGGCCTGCTGCCGCAAATGACGGCGGGCCCGGAGCGTGGAAATGGGCAACGCTGGCGCTGGGGCTGGTCGCCGCAGCGCAGGCCATGGTCCTCATCGCCGGCCCCCGTCCGGACCATCAGGAAAACGCGGTCTATGTGCCTGTCACCGGATCGTCTACCGGCTATCTCGTGCAGATCTCGTTCAATCCGGACGCCCGGGAAGCTGACATGAGAGCGCTTCTCCTCCGGTCGGGCGGGGAGATCGTGTCCGGGCCGAGCCGGGTCGGCCTCTATCGGGTCAGGTTTGAGGACGAGATGGCCCGCACCGCGGCACTCGGCCATTTCACCGGGTTACCCGGCCTCGTGGAGAGCGCCGCAGCCGAGTGAGGCGGGACTGCTTCTGCCCTGCTGTCAGTCCCCGGACTTCCGGAGGCAATGCAGGAGCAGGGACTTGGCGTGCATTATACGCGTCTTCACCGTGCCGACAGGACAGGATTCTAGCCCGGCGATTTCGGCATAGGTGAGGTCCTCGTAGAAGGCGAGGTGGATCGCCGCCCTGTGCGGCGCGCTCAGCGTCTCGATACAGGCCCGGACGCGCTCGGCATCCTGGAAAGCCGCGAGGCCTTCGGGCGGCGTCGGCGCCTCGTCGGAAATGTCAGGATCGGCCTCCCGGCTGACCGTTCGGGCCGCCCTGCGGCTGCGGTCGATGGCTTTGTTCCGGGCTATCCCGAACATCCAGGACTTGACGGATGACCGGCCGGAATACCGGCCGGCACCGGTCCAGACTTCCAGCAGCGTTTCCTGCATGACATCGGCAGCCTCATGCGGGTCGGCGAGCCAGGCCCGGACGAAGCGCTGAAGCGATCCCGAATACCGCTCGTAGAGCGCCTTCATGGCGGTGCGGTCGCCGGTCGCAACCTGCTCGATCAGGAAACTGTCAGGTGTCATGCCGGACAAGTCTGTAAAGGATAGTCGCCCGCATCGCACTTTATTTCCGGCGGGGCGGCTGACGCCGCCGCGCACGCGACGCCGCTGGCGAGGGCAAATATTGTCATCGCGGGAAGAAGTTCGACCGGTTCTTATTGTCCGGAGATTGCACTTGAAATAGGGTCATCAACAATCCCGGAAGCCACGCGAGCAGAATATGTCTTTATCGGTCATCGTCACGTTCAAGGTTGAGCCGTCGAAATTCCCCGCCTTTACCGAATTCCTAAAACGCTCTTTGCAGGAAACGCGCAGTTTTGAAGGAAGCCTTGGCCTTTCCGTAGCCGTTCAGAGCAGCGAGGCCGTGGTTATCCTGCATGAACTCTGGCGCTCGAAGGAGGACCAGTTGGCTTATCGGGCGTGGCGTGCAGCCCGGGGCGATTCAGCAATTTACATGAGCTACCAACGTGAAGCGCCGACCTTTACAGATTACGAGACACTGCTAATTCCGGCCTAGTGACGGCCGGCAGCCGACGGAGCACGTCCTGGCCGACAGGGTGCTGGCGGACCCTCAGGAAAGAAGAAGCACGGCGCTGTAAACGACACCCGTGAAAACGAGGGCGATGACGCAGTAACCCATGATGTCGCGAACCTTCAGCCCGGCGACGGCAAGGGCAGGCAAGGCGACAAAGGGCTGGATCATATTCGTCCACTGGTCTCCCATCGCGACCGCCATCGCGACCTTCGGAACATCGGCACCGATCTCGACTGCGGCGGCCATCGCTATAGGCCCCTGCACAGCCCATTGTCCGCCACCGGAGGGTATGAAGATATTGAGGAGGCCGCCCGAGAGAAAAGTGAAGAATGGCAAGGAATGAGGCGTCGCGATCTTCACGAACATCTCGACGATCATCTCGGCAAGCCCGGAACTCGCCATCATGCCGGCGATGCCTGCATAGAACGGATACTGCAGCAGGAAGGGACTGCAGACGCGCGCAGCGTCCGTGACCAATCTTGCATACCGCTCGGGCGTTCCGGCGAAGGCGATGCCAAGGACAAGGAAGCATAGATTGAGCGTATTGAGATCGAGCCCCTTCTGGCGCAAGAAAAAGTGTATCGCGAGGTAATAGCCGCCAGCGGCGACAACCAGTGCCGAGATCAATCGCGACCTTTCCATGGCTTCTGCCGGGTGGGCGGCCGACACGTGCCCGGGTTCGGATTTGCCTTCGTCGGCGTCCTCGCCAGCGGGAAAAGTCCGGATCTCTGAATCGGGCGGTGCGAGAAAGCGCATCACGAAGGGCAAGGTTCCGACCACGACGACAACTGCAAACAGGTTCCATGGCGCGAAGATCGTGGCGCTGGTCGGCACAATTCCGATCACGTCCTGCAGGAAGTGTCCCTCGGTCGCGATCGTCAGGCCGATTGAACTCGACAGGCCCTGATGCCAGACAACCATGCCGCTGAATCCCATGGCGACCAGAAGGGGATAATGAACCTTAATGTCGCGTTCGGCGCATGCCGCCGCCATGCGCCGTGCAAGGATCGCCCCGGCGACGAGACACAAGGCCCAGGAGAAGATGGCGGTGATGAGGCTTGCAAATCCAACGATCAGATAGGCTGCCGTCGCCGAACGCGCCTGCGAGGCGACGAAGGTCATGACACGGATCATCGGCCGCGTATGGGCAAGGGCATAGCCGAACAGCAGGGCAAGGACGATTTGGTTCGTGAAGGTCAGCAGCGACCAGAAGCCGTCGCCCCACGCCTCGATGGTCTTGTGCGGTGAGTAGCCAGCAATGATCGTTGCGAGGGCGAACGTGACGATCGAGAGGAGGATGGCGATGACAAAGGCGTCGGGAAGCCAACGCTCAGCTATCCTCACGCAGAAACCGACCGGATCGAACCGGTAGGGTCTGTTGAGCGCGGGCTGTTTCGTCGGCACGGATGCTTTTCCTTCAAATCGGCCCTGGAGAGAGGTCTCGCAAGTTCAGGCAGGCGGGGCAGCGGGTGCCCAGCGCCCGCTCTCAAACATCGCGTCGAGGGGTGTTTCAGCAACATGGTTGGTGTAGTTGCTCAGAGTTTTGTAGCCGACGGCAAGAACGATATCGAGCACCTGGCGGTTCCCGTATCCGGCCGCCCTGAACTCATCCAAGTCAGCATCACTAAGCCGGCCGCGCCGCTCGACCATGATCTGCGTAAACTTGCTCAAGGCCTGGAGCCGGGCGTCAGGCAGCGGTCTGCCGTCGCGCAGCGCCGAGAGGACGTCCGGCGGCATCTTTTCGCGTTCCGCGATGACGCTGTGCGCGGCCATGCAGTATTCGCACCCATTTTCGCGATTGATCGTCAGAAGGATGATCTGGCGTTCAAGCACGGAAAGCGAGCAGGCACGGTAGAGATCGGTTATGAGCTTATAGGCCTCTAACAGTTGGGGGCTTTCCGCCATGACCGCGTGCAGGTTCGGTACCCCGCCAAAGCGTTGCAACGACTGCTCCATCAGCTTGCGCGCATCGTCCGGCGCTGTTGCCGGCGTGTGGACGACAAAGTCAGTCATTGGTCTGCATTTCCTCCGGACCGGGATGGTTCACGGTTTCACCGGAGCGGTCTGACCGAACAGGACCGATTTGTTCTGCTCGTTGACCACGGGACCGGCATTGATCGCGAGACCCTTTTCATAGGCGAGCCGGACGGCGGGGCGATCGCCGATGGCATTGAACCAGCGTTCGACATTGGGAAAATCGCTGAGACTCAGTTGCTGGCGGGGATGTGGAACCACCCAAGGATAAATGGCCATGTCGGCGATCGAATAGTCTGTGCCGGCAACATACGCCAGCCCGTCAAGCCGCCTGTCGAGAACGGCGTAAAGACGCTTCGATTCGTTTACATATCTATCGATTGCGTAGGGAATAACCTCCGGCGCATAGCGGCCGAAATGATGGTTCTGGCCGAGCATCGGGCCGAAACCGCTCATCTGCCAGAACAGCCATTCAAGCGTCGTCGTCCTTGTACGGAGTTCCGGCGACAGAAAGCGGCCGGTCTTTTCGGCGAGGTAGAGAAGGATCTCGCCGGATTCGAAGACAGCGAGCGGCGCACCGGCGTCAGCAGGCACGTGATCAACAATCGCCGGTATCTTGTTGTTCGGCGAAATTTTCAGGAAGTCCGGCTTGAACTGGTCGCCTGCGCCGATGTCGATCGGCACCGTCCTGTAGTCAAGCCCGGCTTCCTCGCAGAAGATGGTGACCTTGTAGCCGTTCGGGGTCGTCCAGAAAAATACATCAATCATGGCTGATGACTTTCAGGAGGCGCGCCGGGCGGGAACCCCGGCACCAAGCCCGTTGAACAGGCCAAGCATGCGCCCGCGCCATTCGCCGATCAGATCGTCCGCTTCAAGAACATCCTTCGCGGAGGAGGTCCGAGCCCACTGGAAGCCGCCGAAAACAATGTAGTCGGCATAGTTCGGCGATGCGCCGCCAAGCCATTTCTGCTGGGCCAGTGCCGCACGCAGCGGCGTCATCGACTTGCGCAGGCCCGGCAGAGCTTCATCGGCATCCTGCGCAAAGGCTTCGAGCGTCATGCCGAAGCGCGCCTCGCGTGTTGTCCGGAAATGCGGCTTGTCGCGCTCGTCGAGCATGGCGTAAAGCTCGAGGATGACCTGTTTTGTAAGGCCGGGATGGAGAACCTGCTCGGTCCACGCCTTGATGAAGAGGGCTTCGGCCTTGGCTTGCGGGCTGTCGAATAGTTTCGGTCTCTCCGGATAAGCCGCCTCGAGATATTCCATGATGGCCCATGAATCATGCACGTGCTTGTCGCCGTCGGTGATGACGGGGCAGGCACCCTGTCCGGAAAAGGCAATGACATCCTTATCGACAAATCGCCATGGAACGGTCCTGTATGGAAGCTGCTTGTGTTCAAGGGCCAGCCGCGTCCGCCAGCAATAGGGGCTCATCCGTACGGTGTCGTCAGCGGCGGCAAGGTCATAAAGCTCGATCATTTTCAGGTCCCTGGTCTGTGATTGAAATTCAGCATGCGAGCGCGAGCGTGTCCGGCGGCAGCAGGCCGGCGTTTGCCATTGCGGCGCGCAATCCGGCTTCGACTTCGGCGCGTCCAGCCATGGCTGCGCGTTCCAGCACTTTCGAGACGCTCGGGGACGCCTCGCCGCCGAAGACGCGTATGATCGGCTGATCGAGCCAGTCGAACAGCCTGCGCTGAATTTCGTCACCAAGAATCGTACCATAAGACGTTCCGAGCGAGCCCTGCTCGACGATGAGGACATTGTTCGTCTTGCGCACGCTCGTTTCGATTGTCGTCCAGTCGATCCCAGCCCTGTCAAGGGAACGCAGGTCAATGATCTCGGCATCGACACCCATAGCTTCTGCCGCGTCCATGCAATGCCGGACCATGCCGAGATAGGTGATGATTGTCAGTGTTCGACCGGTGCGAACGACTTTCGCCTTTCCGAGCGGAATGAAGAAGTCGAGATCGTCCTTGGGCACCGGCCCAGATGTCTGATAAAGGCCGACGTGCTCGATCACAAGGACCGGATCTTCACACGCGAGCGCACTGTTCATCAGCCCGACATAGTCGAACGGCGTCGAAGGAGCGATGATACGCCAGCCAGGCGACGTTGCGTAAATTCCAGCCGGGTCCATCGAATGCTGCGAGCCGTAACCCGTGCCGATGGCGCATTTCGAGCGCAGGACGAGCGGCATTGGATGGTCCCCTCCGAACATGTGGCGCGCCTTGCCGATCTGGTTGAAGACCTGGTCGGCGGCAACCCACATGAAGTCGGCATACATGAACTCGACGATTGGGCGACAGCGCCCGTCCATCGCCATGCCGCCGCCAAGGCCGGCAAACGCGTTCTCGGAGATCGGCGTTCCGAGGATGCGGTCCGGATAGAGGTCGGCAAGGCCCCGCGTTGCCCCATTGGTGCCGCCGCGCAGCCGGTGGATGTCCTCGCCCAGCACAACGATGCGGCTGTCGGTTTCCATGCGCCGACCGATGACCCGAGCGATCGCATCGACAAACTTCGACTCGACGACAGCGCCCTCGAACGTTTCGATCTCGGCGGTTCTCACGCCATCAAGCTCCGAAAGATCTCCCCGCAGGCCAAAGTCGCGAAAGTCCGGGCTCGGCCAGAACTCGTCCCTGATGCGGCGTCCATTGCGCTCAGGTTCGGTCAGATGATCGGAGAGGGCGCTCATCTTGTCGACCGCGCGCTGGCGAAGCCGCAAAATGTCGGCGTCACCAATCAGGCCGCGATCAACCATCCGCTTGGCAAGGGCGTCCAGAGGATCGCGCGCGCGCCAGGCGGCCTCTTCGGCCTTGGTGCGGTAGCCGAAGGCCGAGCCCGGAAGGGGGCCGGACTGATGGAAATAGCGGTAGACTTCCGCCTCTATAAGAGTTGGGCCGCGCCCGTTCCGCATGTGCGCCACTGCATCGCGCATTGCAAGGTGAACGGCGAGCGGATCCATGCCGTCGATCCGCCAGGCGGGTATGCCGAAGGCCGGTCCCCGGCTCGACAGCCTGGCCTCGGCAGTGACCTCTGCAACGCTTGTTGCAACAGCGTAAAGGTTGTTTTCGATGAAGAAGCACATCGGCAGCGACCATGCCGCAGCAAGGTTCATCGTCTCGAGCGCGGAGCCTATATTGACTGCGCCGTCGCCGAAATAAGTGACAACGACATCGCCCCGAGCTGCCCGCCGGTGACACCATGCGCCGCCGGCCGCGAGGGGAACGCCGCCGCCGACGATCGCATTCGTGCCGAGACACCCGGCCTCGAGCCAGCGCAGGTGCATGGAGCCGCCCCGGCCCTTGCAGAAGCCCTGCGAAAGCCCCATGATTTCTGCAAGCGTTCGCAGCAGCACGTGCTCGACCTGGTCGGAGAACTCCGCCAGCGGGTCAAGGCCTGAAGGTTCGACATAGCCAATGGCCTTGGCAAGAAACTGGTGATGGCCCCGATGCGAGCCGTTTATCTGGTCGGCCGGACGCAAGCCGATAATCGAACCGACCGCGCCGCCTTCCTGGCCGATGCTCGAATGCGCCGGTCCATGGATCAGGCCCTCGCGGTCAAGATCGAGGACACGCTCTTCAAAAGCCCGCACGAGATGCATCTGGCTCAGCATGCTGCCAAGCAAGGCAGGGTCGGCGGCAGAATAGTCCTCCTCCGTCGTCTGCAGTGAAATCCAGGGAGCCTGAACGCTGAGGTTTTCAGTTTGCGGCATGTGGCAATCCCTGCGATTTCGGTGCCGGTGTTTCTTCATGTCCAGAGTCGGCCAGAAGGAAGTCGGCAATGCTGTTCAGTTGGCCGGAAAGCATATGCTGACCGCCGTGAACGCGCGCGCCGATCTTCTGCGCATGCTGGAGGAGCGGCGTCATCTCCGGTACCATGATGACCTCGGCGACGATCATCGATGGCGCAAGGCTCGCAAGATCCACTGGAAGTGCATCGCCTGGGCGCATTCCGAGGGATGTTGCGTTGACGACTAGGTCGAAGCCGGTGGCCTCAGGCCCCGCCGAATAGGCGCTCACGCCCGGATATTCCGCACCGACGCCGGCAGCGAGGGCTGCAGACTTTTCCTGCGTGCGATTTGTGATGGCGAGTTCGGATATGCCTGACTTGGCAAGCGCATATGCCACGGCGGAAGCTGCGCCACCCGCTCCGGCAAGAAGAACCCGCATGCCGCTCGGGTCGATCATCTGGCTCTTCAGCCCGCTGACGAAACCCTGGCCATCGAAAGTTGCGCAAACGAGCTTCCCGTCCGCTTGCCGGCGAACCGAGTTGGCGGCGCCAACCTGCCTGGCCGAGGCTTCGATTATGTCGCATAGCGCCGGAATATTCTGCTTGTGCGGGACCGAAGCGAGAAAGCCGGTAAAGCTGCAAACCTGACGCAGACCCGAAAGCGCCGCTTCAAGCCCGTCCGCAGCGACATGCAGCGGCACGACGATCATGTTCGCCCCGCGGGAAGCGAGAAGCGGGTTCAAGGCCGAAGGCGTGCGAACCTGAGCAATCGGATCGGCAAGCAAGCCGACCAAACGGGTATTTCCATCGATGCTCAGCACCGGCTCGCCTTCCCTGACATGCGTGCACATTGACCCGAGCGCCCCGCGCCCGCCCTCATGGAAACATCTGAAAGAGCGGACATCTGTTCCTCGACCAGTGAATTCGGACAGAGGCTGCTGTCCGACCTATGGCGCACTATGCTCATCTTCGAGAAACATGGCAATCGCTTTGTCGACATCTAGTATCTAGATGGCGAAATAAAAAGACAGATGCGTTCGTTACCCTTGCGGAGGCGGCACGGTCCGATGCCGCCCGACAATAGCGGGATGCCCTATCGGGGTGCCAGACTGGGAAACTGGCTAAGGAGCCGCTTGAGCAGGGTGTTCAGGGCCTGCTGTTCGCCGACGGCCAGGAGATTTAGCGCACGATCCTCAGCCTGGGCGCGCTTTGTCGCCGCGGCCTCGATGGTTCGCTTGCCACGCTCAGTCAGCGCTACTACGACGCCTCGCCGGTCATCCGGGTCGGGGCGCCGCACAGCCAGACCGGCAGATTCCGCTCGGTCAATCAGGCTAGTCAAGCCGCCTGACGAGATCGGCAGGCACCTGATGAGTTCTTTGGGTTTCAGTTCAAACGCTGGACTCGCACGGCGCAATTCGGAAAGTATCTTGTACAGGCTGAGGTCGATGCCGAGTTCGCTGCAGGCCTGCGCGGCGACGACCTCGAGATTGGCAGATACGGAGATGAGCCTCAGCACAAGTGCCTTCTGGCCGAAATCCGCATCGGGCAGTTCGCGCCGCCACGCCTCTACGATCTTGTCGACCTCGTCCTGCGCTTCGATTATCATCTCGTATTCCAAAGGTTGTGCAGGATATCACGGGGCGGTGTCCGGCTGTTTCCATGAGCGGTCCACAGGACAATCGCACAAGCTGCCGAAATGTCAGATTCTGCAGGCATGATCCACCTGGATACCCTGACCTGTCACCTTAGATAGCACCGATGTTCGCTCGACAGCAAGTTTAAAATTGTGCACCGCAAAAACTGCGCCAGGCGAGCTTGTCAGCGGCCGAAAGCGGACCGGTTGGCCGCGACGACGGCAAGATCAATGGTTCCCTTGCCCGACCCGAGCTCGATGCCGCGGATGCGGAGGCCGTGGACCGGCAGCGTGTGGCTTTCACCGCCGAACAGGTCTTCGACGTCGAACGCGACCGCCGCAATTTTCAGGTTGTCGAGAACAGCGCCTTCGCCCGCCATCTCGCCGAAGAGGATAGGCGGCAGGTTTTCGATGGTTACGACAAGATCGGTTCCGACCCAGCCCCACTGGCCTGGATCGTCGGTCTCGATGGCCGCAAGTCCGGGTCCCGACGCGATGATCATGCCGACGCCAATGACGTTTCCCGAAGCGTCAAGCGGCAGGACCTCAACAGAGTCATCGCCAAAAAGCTCGACCAGTAGGAAGTCATTGGCGGTCCCGGCAGCACCTGTGACCGGCCCGGAGAACTGAACGTCAACCGAGACCGCATTATCGACGCCGACAGCGACGTCGAGACCGATCAGCGCCATGGCACCCTCAGTCTGCTGACCCGCCGGAACCCAGAAATTGCGGATCCTGTCCCCCGCAGGTGTTGCAATTCCCTCGGGCCGGGTTTCGCTCACAGACGCGGCGACCGGACCTTCGAGCGACAGGGTCAAGCCTGCATCCGTCTCGAAGCCCTCGACAAGGGTCCTTCCGGCGATGTCCGGCCGTTGGTCGGGATTGCTATTGAGAACCGGCGTACCCGGGCTGATCCCGTGAGCCGGCACGATGTCGGCAAGGGGAGGCAGGTCATAGATCAGTCGCTTGACCGCGAGCACATCTGCCGCGGCGGGCGGCACGGAGAGTGCGGCAAGGGCGGCTGCCGACGCGAGAGCCGCGACATTTGCGACCGAGGAGGAGAACATGAGTGCCACCTTACGAAGGAATGTTGAGTCGCCTGACCGTCAAGCACCTCGATACAGGAAATAAGTGCGCACGCCAATATGTCTCTTTGACAAGTATCTTGAAACCGATATAAACGGAAGCTAGAGAAGAATTGTTGACCTGTCCTGCAAACAAGGACCGGCACATAGGGAGGTTGAGGATGCACAAGAAGAAGCAGGCAAGTCATGTTGCGCTCGGGGCCCTTGTCATGGGCACGTCAATGGCGGCATCCCCGGCCTTCGCGCAGGAGCCCACGCGGACCCCCGCCGCGGAAGAGGCCGTCGGCGAGAAGACCCTCGACCAGGTTGTGGTCACCGGATCGTTCATCCGCCGCCAGTCCCAGAGCGCATCGCCTTCGCCCTTGACCACCGTCGGCCAGGAAGAATTCGACGCCGTCGGCGCAAACCGCATCGCCGATCTCACTCAGACACTGACCATCAATACGGGCGCGGAGAATTTCTCGGACGCCCTTAACGGCCAGCAAACGCTTGGAACCGAAAACATCAACCTGCGCGGGCTGGGCGTGCAGTCCACGCTCGTCCTGCTGAACGGCAAGCGCCAGGTCCTGACGGCGACAACGACAGCCGACGGCATTAGCTTTGTGGATACGGCTTCGCTCGTTCCGGCCATCGCGATCGAGCGGCTTGAGATCGTGACGGATGGCGCTTCGGCCCTTTACGGTTCCGACGCGGTTGCCGGCGTCGCCAATTTCATAACGCGCGACAATTTCGACGGCTTCGAGATTTCGGCGGAGTACCGGCCCCAGGTCGACCAGGGCAGCCAGCGCGACCTGTCGTTCGAGACCCTGTTCGGGGTGCAGGGCGAACGTGGCAGTATCATCGCCGCCTTGAGTTATCTCGACCGGACATCGCTGAGTTCTGCCGAGCGTCCTCTGTTCCTGCCGCAATTTGCATCCAGCGGCTTTGGCAATCCCGGTGCATTCGGCCTGACACTGCCCGTCGCCGCAGTCGATGCCAATGGTGTGCCGTTGCAGAATCCGGACGGCACATTCGTGCGAAATACGGCCGTGCCTGTCGGGTTTCCGCCCGGGCTGACCGATCCGGGATGCCTCGCTTTCGGCGGGTCGCCGGGAGCGCCCGCAGCGACAGTCCCGGGGAGCGGGCGCGGCAACTGTTTCTTCAACTTCGGACCCTTCTTCCAGCTTGTGCCGGAAGAGGAGCGGATCAACGGCTTCGCACGGTTCGACTATGAGCTGAACGAAGCGGTCGATCTGTACGGCGAACTCGGTTTTGCCCGCAACCGCACCGACAGTACCGGGTCGCCGACAAATCCGTTTCTTGCATTGCCGTTTGCGCTGGTACCGGCCGACAATCCGGGTGCTCTGGCGACGCAGTTCCCGCTTCTCGGAGGCCCGAATGGCGGCTTCTCGATTGGCAATGTTCCCTCGATCGTCACCGACCCGTTGACAGGTGCGCAATCTATCCAGACTGGCCAGGCTTCGACTTTCATTGGCCGCCCGGTTGCAGCTCTGAGCCAGGACGGTATCACACCGTCGGAGCCGTCCGAGTTCGACTTCGACTCCGACACCTACAGAGCCGTGATAGGCTTTGAGGCGGACATCCGGGGATGGTTCCTCGATACATCGTTCAGCTATGCGTCGAACGATTTCGACCTGCTGGCGATCGACGCCGTGCCACAGGCATTTCTCAATGCCCTTAACGGCTTCGGCGGCGGAAGCTGTCCCGGACCGCTCGGGAGCGTGCCGGCCGGCACAGGGCCGTGCCTGTTCTACAACCCCTTCTCGACAGCGCTTTCCGGAGCTGTTCCGAACGATCCGGCAGTACTGGACTCTTTCATCCAGTTCCAGACGATCGATGCGGCGTCCGAACTGGAGGTTTTCGATGCCATCGCCTCTAACAGCAGCCTCTTTTCCTTGCCCGCGGGCGATGTCGGACTTGCTGTAGGGTTCCAGGCAAGGTTCGAATCGCTGTCGCGCACATTCGACGCCGTCACCAATTCGACGGGGTTCGCACAACGGCCGCAGCAGGACAATTTCTCGGGCAACCGGCGAACCATCGCCGTTTTCGCGGAAGTTTCGATCCCGATCCTCAAGAATCTGGAACTGCAGGCAGCCGGGCGCGTGGAATCCTTTGATGGAGACATCGGCACGACTGTCGATCCCAAAGTCGCGCTGCTCTATCGCCCGGCGGACTGGCTTTCCCTGCGGGGCTCCTACTCGACCTCCTTCCGCGCCCCGTCCCTGTTCCAGGTTTTCGGAACGCAAGTGACGCTTGTTCCCTTTTCAGACCCCTTGCTTCCCGGCAGCGGGCTGAATTTCGTGTCTCAGGTCGCCTCAGGAAGTTCCAGTATCCAGCCTGAAACGTCCCGCGCGTTCAATGTCGGCTTCTCGGCCGAGCCTATCGACCGGTTGAGGATTGACCTTGATTACTTCCGCTTTGAATTCGATGACGTGATCATCGTCGAAAACGGCCAGGCACTGATTAACGCCAACCCCCTGTCGCCTGATATCGTGCGTTCGTCCGGCCTTGGCGGGGCTGGAACCGGCGCGATCCTGTCGGTCAATGTCGACTTTACGAATGCCGCCTCCGTTGAGACTGATGGCATCGATTTCAAGGTCAACTATGACATCGAGACCCCGCTCGGCGTGTTCGCGCCAAGCTTTGTCGGCACCTATCTCCTGAATTATGATCTTGAGGATCCCTTCGCCGGGCAGATCGACGGGCTCGGCTCTCGAAACGGCGCAAATTTCGGCGTGCCGACGCCGCGCCTGCGGTTCAATGCGGGCCTCGGATGGACCAGTGGCCTTCACTCGGCCAACGTGTTTGGCAGATATGTCGGCAGCCTCAGAAATGATGAAGCCTTGCCGGCCGCGAACCCGCTAGCGCCGCTCGTCAACAACCTGTCGTCGCAAATTACTCTAGATGCGCAATACAGTCTCGATGTTTCTGAACTGCTGAAGCTCGAATCAAGAGCCGTATTGTCCGTAGGCGGCACCAATCTGACGAGTGTCGAGCCGCCGCCAGTCAATGAGCCAATCGGGTTTGAGAGCCGCGTCCATGATCCGCGGGGGCGCATTCTATATGTTCGTGCGACCTTCGGCTTCTAGCGGCGGGGCTGACAGAAAGCGCGCCTCGGCTGCGCCTATCGCTGTCGGCGGCGGGGCCGGCGATGGGCGGGCGGTCGCAAGCAATGTTGAGGACGTAACGGGCCTGGCTGTCAGGTAAGCCGCCTCGGGGACATCTGGAAGGAGTGACGAAATGTCGGTAGGCGCGGCCAGCGCAGTGAAAATCGGCGGGTTGAACAGGCTGCTCATCGGCGGCGTTGCGAAAGACGCCGGAAGCGGCCGCCGCTTCAATGTTCTTGATCCGGCGACGGAGGAACTTCTCGCAGAAGTCGCCGACGCCGATCCTGCCGACGGGATCTCAGCCGTCGATGCCGCCGCCGCCGCATTGCCGCCATGGTCAGCGACGCCGCCGCGACAGCGCGGCGAGATCCTGCGGCGGGCCTTCGAGATTATGTTGTTCCGCCGCGAATGGCTTGGGGAACTGATCGTACGGGAGAACGGCAAGAGTTTGCGGGATGCGCTCTCGGAGGTCGACTATGCGGCAGAATTTTTCCGCTGGTATTCGGAGGAGGCCGTGCGCGCGAATGGCGACCTTGTCCCGGCACCGAACGGATCCGGCAAGATCCTCGTCATCCAGGAACCTGTTGGCGTCTGCCTATTCGTCACGCCGTGGAATTTCCCTGCCGCAATGGCGACCCGGAAGATCGGGCCAGCGCTCGCCGCTGGCTGCACCTGCGTTCTGAAGCCGGCTGCCGAGACGCCACTGACTGCGCTCGCGATTGCCGGCATTCTCGAAGAGGCAGGCACGCCCGCCGGTGTCGTCAACGTCGTTCCCTCGCAGCGCTCGGGTCCGCTCGTCGCCGAAATCCTGAAGGACCGGCGGGTCAGAAAGCTGTCCTTTACCGGTTCGACAAAAATTGGCCGCTTGCTGCTGGCGCAGGCTGCGAACAGGGTCATCAATTGCTCCATGGAACTGGGCGGCGATGCGCCGCTGATCGTTCTCGATGACGCTGATCTCGACCTGGCCATCGAGGGCGCGATGACCGCGAAGATGCGCAATGGCGGCCAGGCCTGCACGGCAGCAAACCGGCTCTATGTTCAGGCTGGCATATGGGAAAAATTCCTCGCCGGATTCCAGGCGCGCATGAGGGGATTGAAGTCAGGTCCCGGGCTCGAACGCGGCGTCGAGCTCGGCCCGCTGATCAATCACGCCGCGCAGGATTCCATGGCTGCCATGGTTGAGGACGCTCTGGCCCGCGGCGCCGAACTTGTCTGTGGCGGAGCGGCACCGCAGCGGAAGGGCTTCTTCTTCGAACCGACGGTCATGACATCGGCCGACGGGCGAGAACTCGTGGACGACGAAGTTTTCGGGCCGATTGCGCCGATCATGCGTTTCAAGGAGATCGGCGAGGCGATCACCCGTGCCAACGCCGTCGATTATGGCCTCGTCGCCTATGTCTTCACAGGCAACATGCAGGCAGGCCTTGGCATATGCGCGGCACTCGAATGCGGCATGGTTGCACTCAACAAGGGCATTGTCTCCGATCCGGCAGCCCCATTCGGAGGCGTCAAGCAGAGCGGGCTCGGACGCGAAGGCGGCCATGAGGGGCTGAAGGCGTTTCTGGAGACCAAGTACATTGCAGCCAATTGGTGAGCTGACGAAGATGCCGACACCTGTCCTCCTGCCCGCACTGTCGCCGACCATGGAGGAGGGCACGCTGTCGAGGTGGAACGTCAAGGAAGGCGACAAGGTCGCCTACGGCGACGTCATAGCCGAGATCGAGACTGACAAGGCGACGCTGGAGATCGAGGCTGCCGGCGACGGAGTCATCGGGAAAATACTCGTTCCGGCCGGGACCCGGAACGTGAAGATCAACACGGCGATTGCCATGTTAATCGCTGCGGGCGAGAGCGGGGCCGGGGTGGCGTCTGCTAGGCGCAACGGCCGTGCCAGGGCCAAGGCGCGCGAGACAGGCGCTGCGCCTGAAGCCGTGCGATCAGGCGAGGAAATGCCCCCGCCGCCAGCGCCTGCCGTCCGCATCCTTGCGTCACCTCTGGCCAAACGGCTTGCCGCGCAGGCGAAGATCGACCTTGCCGTACTGAAAGGCACCGGGCCGAAGGGTCGCATCGTGCGTCGGGACGTTGAACAAGCCAAGGACGGCGGAGTTGCACTGGCGGCGGAAGCTGTACCGGCGACAGGCCACGCAAAGGGCATGGAGGCACGGCTCTACCCGCCCGAAAGTTATCTGGCGGTTAAACTCGACGACATGCGCCGGACGATCGCACGGCGGTTGCACCAGAGTTTCAACCACGACGTTCCGCATTTTCCGCTCAACATCGATTGCGAGTTGACGAACCTCCTCGCCGCGCGCGCAAGCATCAATGACGCGTCGCTGAAAGGCGGAGACGGCAGCTTAAAACTGTCGGTCAACGACTTCGTCATCAAGGCGTCGGCGATGGCGCTGAAAGCCGTGCCGGGTGCTAATGCAAGCTATACAGACGATGCGATACTGTTGCACAGGCACGCGGATATCGGCGTCGCGGTGGCGATCGACGGGGGGCTTATCACACCGATTGTCTGGAAGGCCGATACGAAGGGGCTGAAACAGATATCTTCCGAAGTGAAGGACATGGCCGGGCGCGCCCGCCAGAAGAAACTGAAGCCGGAGGACTATCAGGGCGGCACGTTTTCCGTCTCGAATCTCGGCATGTTCGGGATCACGTCCTTTGCATCGATCGTCAACCAGCCACAGGGGGCGATCCTCTCGGTCGGTGCCGCCGGGGATCGGGTTGTCGTGCGAGAGGGGCAGGTCGCCATCCGCACCATGATGACGGTGACATTGACTTGCGATCACAGGGTCGTGGACGGCGCGGTCGGCGCGGCGTTCCTCGCGGCATTCAAGGCGTTCGTCGAGGAACCGGCGGCTATGCTTCTGTAACCGAATTCCGGCGAGCGATTGCGGGTTGAGACCGCAAAAGTCCGGAGAGGCAACCGGATGCAATCCGCTGCCGGTCCTGCCGTGTCTCCGGTCACGGTTGCGCAGCTTCTCGCGACTGTCGCGCCTGTATCCCGATAGGCAGGACCAGCGGCGATTCAGCAGCGGCGACCGGGACTGGGCTACCAGATTGCCCGCGCCTGGGGCAGGCCCCCGCAAAACAAAAATCCCGATCATCAGGAATAAGTTCGGCCGCGTGCGCGTTCTCCCTGCATCGGCAGCAAGTGTGGCCGGCACTTCCAGAGGAGATGATCGTGACACCCGAACTATCGCCAGGCCGTCTGGATGCGGCAAAACGCTCCTATGTCACGCGGCGCATCGAACTCGGCCGCCAGGCCCTGCGGACTGATCTTGCCCCGCAGCCCGGCGACCTCTGCCTCGCCCGGGTCGAGAAGATCGGCCATCACGAGCGCCTCGAACTGGTGAACGGCCGCCGCGCCAAGCTGCATGTCGGAGACGAGATCCTCGTCTGCTACGGGAACCGCTATGCGACGGACCAGTTCGAGAGCCTCGTGCCCCAGTCGCTGGAGCCGTGCCGGCTCGTAGCGGCGGGGGGTATCGCCTCGGCGCTCGTGTCGCGCCACCGGTCCACCCGCATGCCGACCGAGATCCGGCCGGCCGGCCTTGTCTGCGACCTCGACGGGCGTCCCTGCAATGTCCGCGACTGGGCCGTCATGCCCATCCGGAGCGGGCAGAGGACAATCCTGCCCCGTCCGCATGTGATTGTCGTCGTTGGCTCCGGCATGAATGCCGGCAAGACGACGACGGTCGCTTCCATCGTCCGGGCCTGCTGCGCGGCAGGCTTGCCGGCTGCTGCGGTCAAGCTGACCGGCACTGGCGCGGGCGGCGACATGTGGACTTATCTCGATGCCGGCGCAGCGGCGGTGTTCGACTTTACCGATGCCGGCCATGCCTCGACCGCCGGGGCCTCCCTGGAGGAGCTTCTGGCAGTCTCCGAGACGCTTCTCGGCCACGCGTCCGGCCATGCCCGGATCATCGTGGCCGAGATTGCCGACGGCCTCCTTCAGGCCGAGACGGCGGCGCTGATCGCTTCCGAGGCGTTCCGGCGGCAGTTTGACAGCCTGGTGTTCGCCGCTGCCGATGCGATGGCGGCCCTGGCGGGCGTTTCCTACCTGACGGCGCTGGGTCTCCGGCCTGCCGCGGTGTCCGGCCTCCTGACCGCGTCCCCCCTCGCGGCTCGGGAGGCCGGTGCAGCCGTCGATGTGCCGGTGCTGTCCATCGACGACCTCGAACGGGGCGAGCGCTCGGTCAGCATCGTGATGCGCAGCGCCCATCCAGGGGAGACACGGGCCCATGTCCGGCTTGCCGCCTCTCTTTAACCGGCGGCGCACGCGCCGCTTCGCAGCGCTCGCCGCCAACGGGGCCGGTCAGGCCGCTGCCATGGTCGGCGTCGGGCAGGCGCTGCGGGTCCACTTCGACGGGCTCGCGGACGGTGCTCAGGCGAGCCATGCCGCGCCGCTGGCGATCATCGGCCTGTCGCTCGCCGTCGGCCTCCTGAAATGGCGCGAGCGCATCGATACAGAAGCGCTCGGCCAGGACTATGTCCACGACACGCGAGTGCGGGTTTTCCACCATGTCAGCGCCCTGTCGGTGCGGGCGATCGACGACATGCGGCGCGGGCTCGTTATGCTGCGCTTCGTCAACGACCTGACGGCCCTGCGCGAATGGATCAGCCTCGGCCTCGCGCGCGGCGCGGTGTCCGGCGTGACGGTGATCGGCGTTGCAGCGGCGCTCGCTGTCATGCAGCCCCTGATCGGCGGCGCGTTCGCGCTCGCGATCTGCCTCGGCGCGCTCGGCGCCCTGGCCCTCGGCGGCCTACTTGATACGCGCATCCGCGAGGCCCGGCGGCGGCGCGGCGCGAGCGCGGCCAACATTGCCGAGAAGCTGCAGCAGATGACCCTTGTTCAGGCTTTTGCCCAGCGGGTCCGCGAGCGGCGGACCGTGCGGCGGCAGTCGCGCGCCCTGCGCGACGCGATGGTGCGCCGGGCATCGGCGTCCGGACTGCTGCGGGGGTTCGTGCATCTCGTGATCGGGGCGGGCCTTGCAGGCGGCGCGGCGGCAGGTGCCGTGGCGGTCGCTAGCGGATCGGCCTCGCCGGGCGAACTCGCTGCGGCCATCGGCGTCCTGACGCTGGCGGCCCCGTCGCTCTTCGATTTCGGTCGCATCTACGAATACCGGCGCAACTATGTCGTGGCGCGCGAGAAGACCGCCGCGCTTTTCCGGCTGGGGCCGGTCATGCCGAAATCGACCAATCCGCGCCCGCTGCGCAGGGTGCAGGGCGCGCTCGCTTTCCACAAGGTGTCCGTCAACGGCGTGTTGCAGGGCTTTTCGGCGGTTGCCGAGCCAGGTGACAAAGTCTGCCTGAGCGGACCGGCCGGAGCGGGCAAGTCGACCATACTGCACCTCGCGCTGCGCCTGATGGACCCCGATACTGGCCGCGTCACGCTTGACGGGCGGGACCTCAGGGCCGTCCGCACGGGCGAACTGCGGCGCACGGTGTCGATGATGTCGGCCGACCTGCCCCTTCTGCGTGGCTCGATTGCCGAGAACCTCGCCTATGGCAGTGCCAAGGCGAAACCTGAGGACCTCGCACGGGCTGCCCGGCTCGGCGGCATCGACCTTGCGGCACCGGGCTCGCCCTATCAAGGCGAACGCCTCGTGCAGGAAGGCGGCGCGAATCTCAGCACGGGAGAGCGGGCGCGGCTCGCCCGTGCACCGGCACTCGTCGGCGATCCGAAAGTGCTGCTGCTCGACCGGCCGGAAGACAATCTCGACGAGGCTGGGCTGGAACACCTTGCCGGCTTTCTCGCCGAATTTGCCGGGACAGTCATCATGGCGACCCGCGAGCCAGCCCTCGTGGCACTGGCGACCCGCCACTGGACCCTCGGCCATGAGCCCCGCCTGTCCGCCCGCGATGCGACCGGCACACCCGAACAAGGAGCCGCCTGACATGACATCCGCCCTGCCGGAAGGACGCATTCTTTCCCTGTGCGACAGCCAAGGCTGCGGCCTCGATTACTTCGCCTACCTGCCCACGGGGGCATCGGCGGCTTCGCCGGTGATCGCGAGCCTGCATGGCTATACGCGCAACGCCGCCGAGCATGCCTTCCATCTCTCCCCGCAGGCCGAGGCGCGCGGCTGCGTGCTCGTCGTGCCGCTGTTCACGCGGGAACGCTTTGCCCGCTACCAGCAGCTCGGGCCGGATGCCGCAGGGGTGACACCGGAAGCGGCGTTCGACGGGATCCTGCGCGACGCCTCGGTCCGCTTCGGGCTGGATGTCGCGCGGATCGATGCCTTTGGCTATTCCGGCGGCGGCCAGTTCCTGCACCGCTACCTGATGCGCCGTCCCGGCCGGGTTCGCCGGGCCGCCCTCTTCGCACCCGGCTGGTATACCTGGCCGGACCCGGCGCTGCCGTTTCCCTATGGCCTCGGCAACTCTGCCGCCCTGAACGGGCGCCTGCTCCATGCTGAGGGCCTTGCCGGGAGCGAGATCGGCCTCTTTGTCGGCGGCCGCGATGTCCAGCGGGATGCCTCGCTCAACAAGCGGGCGCGGATCGACCGGCTGCAGGGCCGCAACCGGCTCGAGCGCGCGCGGCGCTGGACGGCGGCCCTTCAGGCCTCGCCCCTGGTCGAGGCATCGGCGGACCTCATCGTCCTTGAAGATGCCGGCCATGACTTCAGCCGCAACATACTGAACCACGCGATCGCCCCGGCGGTCTTCAACTGGCTCACGGCCAGCCGTCCGGCCGGTCTCCCCGTCCCCAATTGCAACCCTGTTCAAACTGGAGAAATGACATGAGAAACCTTGCACTGACCCTTGCGGGCGCTGTGGCCATCGCGGCCCCGGCGAGCGCGCAGACCTTCGACCATCGCGGCTTTGTGGTCGAAGGCGACAATTACAATTTCCAGGTCGGCGGACGCCTGCACCTCGACGGCGTGACGGTCGATGACGACCTGACCCTGTTCGATGACGAGGTCGACATTCGCCGCCTGCGCATCGATGCGACGCTGACGCTGTTCGACGACTTCCGCGTCAAGGTCGATGGCGACGTCGCGGGCATCTCGACAGGTTTCCGCAATGTCTGGGCAGAGTATAGCGGCTTCGGCGACCTGAAGATCAAGGGCGGCAATTTCATTGCCCCCGTGCTCGGCGAGAACCTGAAGAGTTCAAACGACCTGAAATTTCTCGAACGATCGGCTCCGGCCTCGCTCGCTCCGGGCTTCCTGCTCGGCGGCGGCGTGACCTATGACGGTGGCGACGTGATTGTCTCGGCGGGATATTTCCGGAACGCCCTGTCGACGGACGACGTGGCCCCGGACGATGACGGCCAGAGCTTTGCCGGGAGGATCTCCTGGTCGCCGGTGCGCGAGCGCGGCCGGACGGTGTTCGTCGCGGCCGGCGTCGAGCGCCGCAAGCTCGACCAGAATGCCTTGTCCGAAGTGCAGGCAATCCCCGAATTCGGGCTCGACTTCACGAACCTCATCGATACCGGGAACCTCGACGGCGTGGAGAGCTATGTGAACATCTCCGGCGAGGCCGGAGCTTCATTCGGGCCGGTTTCGCTTCAGGGGCACTTCATCACGAGGATCAATGACGCGCCCGCACTCGGCGACCCGAACTTCTGGGGCGCATCGGCGGAAGCGGCCTGGGTGCTGACCGGCGAGCGCCAGCGCTACAGCCGCTCGTCGGCGACCTTCGGCGAGGTGCGCCCGCGCAGCCGGTTCGGCGCGCTTGAAGTGGCCGCCCGGTACAGCCGGCTCGACCTGACGGACGAGCTTGTCGCCGGCGGCGTTCAGGACAGCATCACGCTCGGCGTCAACTGGTACCTGACACGCAATGTCAAGCTTTCCGGTAACTGGGTGCGCGCCAAGGCCGACCCGAATGATGGCGGTTTCCAGGAGACCGCATCGGCCTTCGCCGGACGGCTGCAGATCGCGTTCTGACCCGCTCAGGGCTGGCGGGCTGACAGCCCTCCCGCCAGCCTGCTTGGCGTCCTTTCGGGTTGCCCGGGCCGGTCCCTGACCGTGCCGGGGCTCCCGGAAGGACGCTTTTTTGTTGGGGGGCGACGGCGGCCGGAAGCCATGACGCGTCGCATGAAGCGGCTATGTCGCGCCACCCTGCAATCTTTATCCCGCAGCGACAGGCGGCCATACGCCGCAATCTCGGAGCCGTGGCACGACGCGCAGCGGTTGAGCCAGCCAAGGGCTTCCGCGAAAAATAGATAGCCTTATTCGGCAGGGCAGGCGGCAGGGTTCCAGCCATTGGCGATGAGGCAGGCTTCCGCGTCCGCTGCGAGGCCGGGGCCGGCGCGGAGCGTCAGGAGCGCGGCATCGAGCAGGGCGGGATCGGCGGACGAGGCGAGCTGGTAGCCGCCGTCCGGACTGCTCGCCGGATTACCCCTTTGCAGGAACTCGACCTGCCAGCCGCTGCCGCTGCGGCAGGCAAGGCCGGTGACGGCGTCGCTTTCCCCGAACGCCTCATATTCGCGGCAGGGCGCGCCGGAACCCGCGACGAAGGTCGCATAGGCAACGAAGCGGCCGCCATCGAGTGAGACGGGTTCGGCCGAAACGGCTGTCTCGAGCGCGCGGGCGATAGGGTGTGATGGAGCGAGACGGCCGGCCACCAGCAGCGTGTCCGGCGTTGCCGGATCGCCGCCGGTCGCACCGGAACCGAGAAGGGCCCCCATGCCGAAGACAAGACAGGCGGCAAGCCCCTGCGCCCAGGCGGGAAAGCCCCGGTTCGCCCGCCGGGCGCGTGCGGCATCGAGCGAGACGACCGCTGGCCCTGGCGCAGCAGCGTGGCCCATGACCAGCGCTTCTAGATGGGCCGGAACGGGTTCGCGCAAGGGCGCGTCGAAGGCGCCGTCGAGCATGGCGAGGCTTTGACGGTAGGCCGCGATTTCCGCGCCGAGTTCCGGCACCGCGGCGAGCGCCGCTTCGACCCTCGCGCGGTCGGCGTCCTGCAGTGCGCCGTCGGCATAGGCCATCAGGATCTCGCTCGTGATGCCTTCAGGATAGGAGTATGGCCTGGTCATGCGAGTTCTCCCGGCTGCGTGAGGAAACGGGTCATCTGCATGCGCGCCCGCGACAGGCGGCTCATCACCGTGCCAACCGGGACGCCCGAGAGGTCGGCAGCTTCCTGGTAGGAATAGCCCTCGACGAGGACCAGGATCACGAGCGCGCGCTGGTCGTCCGACAGGGTAGCAAGCGCCCGATCGACATCGGCGCGGATGCCGTGACGGTCGGCATGATTCGTGATGCCCGTGTCGGTGATGCGGTCCATAGCCTCCGTGTCCATCGTGTCTTCCCGTCGTGACGCCTTGCGGCGATTGTCAATCCAGCTTGTCTGAACGATCCGGCAGAGCCAGCTATCCAGCCGCGTGCCCGGCACGTACTGGTCGAGGCGCGACAGGGCCTTTTCAAGGGCCGTCTGGACAAGGTCGTCCGCATCGGCCGGAGACCCCGTGAGCCCGAGCGCGAACCGTCTCAGGCGCGGGATCAGGTCCACAATGTCACGTCTCAGCGATCGATCAGCCGTCATGTTCTTTGTCCCGCAGACAACGTGGTCCCGGCGCGTCTTATTCCACAGGGATGTGAATTTCTTTTCAATCCTCGTCAGCCGCGGTTCTGGGGCTTGGCCGGAACGGTTCCCTAGGCGGCGCGAGGTCCGGCTTGCGGCACGCCCGGGCGGCCATAATCGGGCCATGATCGGGTGGTCCCTTGCGCAACAAGGGATTTCTATCATCCTGTGCCCTTCATCGGACGACGCTGGCGATCTTGCCGATCGTCCGGGTATCAAGATGGCAGTTTCTGAGAGAAAGACGTGCATCGCCATGAAGGACCGGGGACTGTTCTGGAAGGTTCTGGCGCTGAGCGGCGCGCTCGCTTGCTGGTTCGCCGGAGCTGAGATGCCCGCGGTGCGCGGGACAGTGTCCCCGCATGGTGCATCGGCGCAGGAAGCTGAAGAGGAGGCCGAGGAGGAGGCTGAACAGGAAGCTGAGGAGGAGGCTGAGCAGGAAGCTGAGGAGGAAGCTGAGGAGGAAGCTGAAGAGGAGGCCGAGGAGGAGGCTGAACAGGAAGCTGAGGAGGAGGCTGAGCAGGAAGCTGAGGAGGAAGCTGAGGAGGAGGCTGAGCAGGAGGCTGAGGAGGAAGCCGAGGAGGAAGCTGAACAGGAAGCCGAGGAGGAAGCCGAGGAGGAAGCCGAGGAGGAAGCCGAGGAGGAAGC
>CAYSED010000021.1:0-7923 GCA_964429935.1 uncultured Hyphomonadaceae bacterium | reverse complement strand
AGGAAGCCGAGGAGGAAGCCGAGGAGGAAGCCGAGGAGGAAGCCGAGGAGGAAGCTGAGGATCAGGCTGAAGGCGAGGCAGAGGATGAGGCTGAAGATGAAGCTGAGGACGAAGCCGAGGATGAGGCTGAGGATGAGGCTGAAGACGATCTCGACGACCTGATCGAGAGTTCGCTGGAGGGCGATTTCGGCGATGACGACCTCGACGATGATGACAGCGACCTTGATGACGGCGAGAGCGGCGACGATGACGTAGACGATGACGACGGCAGCGATGACGATGACGACGATGACGACGATGACGACGATGATGACGATGATGACGATGATGACGATGATGACGATGATGACGATGATGACGAGGCCGAACTGCGTGCGGACGCTTCAGAACGCACGGGCCTGAGCGAACTCGAGGCAGCCCTTGCACTCGCCTTTGATGATAATGGCGAAGCGGTCATCGCCGGAGAAATCATCGCGATACTCAACGAGGCAGATGCCGGACGTATCGGCGAGGCCGGGTATGCTGTGATCGAGACGGTGGTTCTCGCCGAATTCGGGCAGCGCCTCGTGCGGGTTGCCGTTGCCGATGCCCGCCCGTCGCTTGTGGTCATCGAGGATTTCAGGACGGCTACCAATGCCGTCGCGGTTGATTATAACCATGTCTACGGGATCGCCGGGGAAGCCCGCTCTGCCGGCCCGCAGAACCCCGAAGGCTGGCAGCCGCCGGAGGCGTCGCGAACGCCGCCGGACGCGCCGCCCCTCCGCCTCGGCCTGACGGAAGCCGGACTTGACCGGGACCATCCCTGCTTTGCCAACACGTCTCTGACCGAACAGCGCGACCTCGACCAGATCCCCGAACGGGCGCGCATGCACGTCACAGCGGTCGCCTCGCTGCTCGTTGGGTGCGGCCTCCCGGCGGGTCAGCGCTCTGACCTCTACAATGCCTCTGTCCTGATCGGCATGGCGGGTGACACGCCGGCCTCGTCTGCGGCGCGCCTGGTCGAGGCCCTGGAATGGCTGATCGCCCAGAAGGTCCACGTCATCAACATGTCGATCTCGGGTCCGTCCAATGACGTGCTTGACCATGCGGTCCGCAAGACCGGGGAGGCCGGCATCCCGATTGTCGCGGCCGTGGGCAATGACGGGCCAGCCGCCCCGCCGCGTTATCCGGCGGCCTATGACAGCGTCGTCGCGGTCACGGCCGTCGATTCCGGGCAAAACATCTACCGGCGCGCCGTGCGCGGCCCGCATGTCACCTTCTCGGCTGACGGCGTCAACGTGCCTGTCGCCGTGCCGGGCGGCGGATACCAGCCGCAGAGCGGAACCTCGCTCGCCACGCCGATCGTGGCCCGGCAACTGGCCGGGCGGCTGCAGGCTTCGACACCTGACGAAGCGATTGCCGGGCTCGCGGACGAGGCGACCGACCTTGGCGATCCCGGCCGCGACCCGGTGTACGGATGGGGCTATCTGCCGGACGATCTGCCCGTGGCAGACACCGGAGACGAAAAACCTGGTCCGGGCAGGGAATAAAGCGGCGGCCTGAAACGTTGGTTCATCGATAGTCCGGAACAGTCCGGCCGAGGTTCCGGCGCGGGCAATCCGGTTCCGGAAGGCCTGATGCCGGCAGGATCGAAGCCATGGCGCAAGAAGAGGGGGATTGCAGGCATGTTGCTCAACACGACCAGGCCCGGCAGGGGCACGGGACGCGCGAGCCTTCTCGCGCTCGGGCTCGCAGGCTTTTCGATTGGCGCACAGGCGCAGGTCCGGTCAGACCTGTCCTTCGAGGGTGCGGCAGGAATCGAGTATGACAGCAATATCACGGTCGACGAACTCGACCTCGAGACCTCGATCGGGGACTTTTCGGCCCTGCTCGAAGCGTCCGTTGATCTCGATATCGAGGTGGGCCCGTCGGACGCGTTCAGCGCCGGCTACAGCTTCAACCAGAGCCTCCAGTTCGAGCAGACCGATTTCGACCTGCAGCTTCATGGCACGAACCTCGGTTACCAGCACGATTTCGGTCCTTTCACGGTCGGGGCGACCCATCGCTTCTTCCTGGCAAACCTTGCTGGCGATCCGCTGCTGCGCATCCACAGGCTGACGCCTTTTGTCAGCGCGCGGCCCCATAAGCGCCTGTCGCTGCGTGGCGAATACACCTACCGGGACAAGGAACTGGAGGACAATCCCGACCGCGATGCGGACACCCATTCGGGACGCCTTTCGGGCTTTGTCTTCGTAGACGGGATCGACACTTTCCTGACCGGTGCGATCCAGTACGAGTCCGAGGATGCGGTTGCCGAGCAGTTCGATTTCGATGCGGTGATCCTGAACGCGGGCCTGCGGACGCGGGCCCCGTTTGGCCCGCCCGACAACCGGCTGCGCTTCGATGTCGACTTCGAGACCCGGGACTACTCGGCGATCACCCCGTCGATCGGCGAGATCCGCGACGACAAGCGAACGAGCCTGTCGGCCGAATGGGAAGTGCCGGTCGGCGATATCCTCTACGTGACGGCGGAGTACCGCCTGCGCATCCTCGACTCGAACCTTCCGAGCGCGAATTTCACCGAGAATGTCGCCTCGATCCGGATCGGGTTCGAGTACTGACGGGATCAGTCCGGCGGGCTGCGGCTGTCGCCCGGCAAGACTGCGGGCAGGGTCAGTGTCGTCGAATAGCTGCGCACATCGGTTGCGGCCCCTTCCGGCGCGGGCGCGATGTGGCGCACGAGGACGACGAAGGGACCCGGGCGCGTGAGCTCGGCGAGGGCGGTACCCGATTCGTCCGTGGCATGGGACCGGCCGTCGGCAAGGCCGCGAAAGTCGTCATGCGCTTCGATCACGAAGACAGGCGTATTGCTGAGCGGCTCGCCGTCGAAGTCAATCCGGACGGCAAAGGGCTCGCCTGGCACGAAGCCGCCCGGGCCGGTCTCCAGGCGGAGCGCGAGCCGTCCCGTTGTCGCAATGACCGATGGCAGGACCGCCCTGCCGACCGCGACCCGGGTTTCGGACACGGTTGCGGTCTGCGAGGCGAGGCGCGGGGCGTCCTCCGGCACGCTCGCCGGATTTTCGCCGTCCGGGCCGAGGCGCACATAGCGGCCCTCGACCAAGGCCACCTCGCCGGTACGGCCGAGGCGTTCGCCCGTCGAGAAAGCATGTATGCCGGCACCCTCGAGCGTGGCTTCGAAGTTCGTCGCGGATGTCAGGGGCTCGGTCCGGACGAAGGGGCGATCCTTGCCGTCCGGGCCGACATGCACGAAGCGGTCGCTTGCAAGGGCGGTATCCGGGGCCGGGAACCGGTCGCTGAAACTTGCCACAAGGGTCACGGGATCGCCGTCTGCGGCGGCAAACACATTGGGCAGCAGGAACCCGGCATCGGCAGCCGCCCGATCCGGAGCAAAGACGCCCGCTAAAGCCAGGATCGCCAAGAGAACCGGACGGACGGGCCTCATTTTGTGCTCGCAACCACAGGGGTGGCGAGACGGAGCCGATTGGCGAGTGTGCCGATGTCTGCTGTAACGAACCCGTCGATCACGCTCCGGGCTTCCCCGACGGCGCTTTCAAGGTCCATGTCACCGCTGCCATAGGCTTCGGCAAGCCCGAGGAGCGGCGTGTAGAGCGCTTCGGTCTCGCCTTTGATGGTGATGGCGAACTGTTCGTCCGAAGCGGCGACCCCGTCCCATTCCTTGCGGATTTCGGCCCAGAACGTCTCGGTGGCCTGCCAGTATTCTTCGGCGGCCGATACAGCGAAATCATCGTCCCGGCGATAGGTGTTGACCCCGACTTCCCGCACCAGAACCTGCGGCTCGCCCGAAAGAACAAGCTTGGAATTGTCCTGTTCATGCACCCAGCCCCAGGGTGTTATGACATGCCGGTTTACCGCATCGATGGCATGGTAGTCATCGCGCGTGGTCATGTCGCGGCGGGGCAGCGGGCGCCATTCCCGGGGCGGGGTCCACTCGGCAAGCCCGTCCTCATAGGTCCAGGCTCCGACCGCGCCGTAGCGAGGGGCGTCATCGACCTGGTAGACGGTCTGCGACCAGCGGCCCTTGCGCTCGGCTTCCGGCAGGTCGCGCCATTCCCAGGCATTGCCGCCGATGAAGACGAGCACGCGTTCCGGCTCATAGGTCCAGTCCTGCCGCCAGTGTTTCACGACGAACGGATTGTCCGGCGGGCCGACCACGAGGAGATGCTGCAGGCTGATGAAGTCGCCGCGATCCTCGACGACGCGGACCGCTTCATGGCCGCCGGAGACTTTCGGGTCCTTCAGCTCATAACCCGGGACGAACGAAACGGTCTCGGTGAAATCGAATGTCACCTCGAAGTTCCCCGTCATGGCGAGGATCGACTTGCGGTCGCGCTCGAAGGTCTCGCTCGCGGGTCTCTCTGTGGCTTGGGCTTCGGCAACCGGAGCTTCAGCGGCCGGCGTGACGGTCGCGCAGGCTGCGAACAGGCTGGTGGCTGCGATCAGGATTATGGCGGTTCGGCTGGAAGGCATGGCTCGTCTCTCGGGTCTGGTGTGAATTGGGTCTCGATTAACGCGAATGAGAATCACTTGCAATATGATTTCATCTTTGTCATAGCGAATGAGAATCACTTGCAAATAAGGAAAGAGTCAAGCCATGCGCCGTTCCAAATTCCGTCCGATCCTGACATCCTGCCTGCGCAAGGCGCTGCTTGGCTCCACGGTCGTCCTTGTATCCGCTGCTGCATTTGGACAGGAGGGAGCCGAACCGGCAGACGAGGACGAAATCCGGCTCCAGCCGATATCGGTCTATGCGACGCGCAACCCGCTCCCGGCTTTCGACTATCCCGGCCAGGTGACGGTCATCGACCGCGACATCGTGCTCGACTTCAACCCGTCGAGCCTGCAGGAGGTATTCCAGGCCGTGCCGGGCGCGCAGTTCGATTCCGGACCGCGGCGGACAGGGGACGCGCCGACCGTTCGCGGGCTGACGGGCAATGGCGTTCTCATCTTCCTCGACGGCGCGCGCCAGAGCTTCGTCTCCGGCCATGACGGCCGGTTCTTTGTCGATCCCGAACTCGTGCAGGCTGTCGAGGTCGTGCGCGGGCCGACCTCGGCGCTCTACGGCTCTGGTGCGCTCGGCGGGGTCATCGCGACGCGGACGATCACGGCACGCGACGTTCTGGACGAGGGCGAACGGGCAAGCCTTCGCGTCGTCTCGGGCTACCAGTCGGTCAATGATGAATACCGGGTCGGCGGCACGGGCGTCTGGCAGTCGGAGGGGGGCCTCGTCGATGTCGTGGCGCACCTGACCTATCGCGATTCCGGCAGCATCGAGCTTGGCAGTGATTTCACGCTCCCCGCCGATGACGAAATCCTGTCCTCGCTGCTGAAGACCACTATCCGCCCAAGCGATGACCTCGAGCTTTATGCGTCCTGGGTGCGCTACGGCGCGGATTCAAGCGACCCGCAAAACCCGCAAGGGGTGAATGTCGCCGGGCCGGGCAACGAGCTTGTCTTCCGCGACGCCGAGAACAATACGCTCCAATCCGGGCTTAACTGGAATCCGGCTGCCAATGACCTCATCAACCTGAACCTTGTCGGCTATTATTCGGAGAACTCTGTCGAGGAGGACGAGGTTGGCGATCCGCGCGTCACCGACCGCGCGGTCGAGACCTTCGGGCTTGCGATCGACAACCGGTCCCGGCTGTCCCTTGGCGACACGGCGTCTCTGACCTTCACCTATGGCGGCGAGTATTATCAGGACGAGCAGACCGGCACGGATACCGAAACGGCCGACGGAACGCGCGGTGGCGTGCCGGATGCGACGACCGATTTCTATGGCCTCTTCCTGCAGGCCGACTTGTCCCTGGCGGACCTCGGACCGGTACCGGGCAAACTGAACATCATCCCGGGCATCCGCTGGGACAGCTTTGAAACGAGCGAACCAGGAGGCACGTTTGACGTGAACGAGAACGAGGTCTCCCCGAAGATCGGCATTGCCTACAAGCCGCTGCCGCAATTCCTCTTCTTCGGCAACTATGCCGAAGGCTTCCGCGCGCCCTCGTTCAACGAAGCCTTCGCCGACGGCACGCACTTCACGGTGCCGAACCTGTCGGTTCCTCCGGGGCCGTTCGGTCCGGTCTTTGTCGCCAATCTCTTCATCGGCAATCCGGACCTCGTGCCGGAAGATTCCCAGACCTGGGAGATCGGAGCGGGCATTGATTTCGACGGCGTGCTCGCCGATGGCGACGTGTTAACGGCCAAGGCGTCGTATTATAATTCCGATGTCGATAACCTGATCGGGCTCGACGTGCAGACGCCGCTTGGCTGTTTCGTGCCCGCTTTCGCCGCCATCATGCCCTGCGGCACCGGTCCTGCCTTCGGCAATACGAGCCAGAACGTGAATATCGCCAATGCCGAGATCGAGGGTGTCGAGCTCGAGTTCACCTATGTTTCGGACCTGTTCTATGCGCGCGGCAACCTGACGACGATCAATGGCCGCGACGAAGACACCGGGGCCTTCCTGGAAGGCGTCCTCGCGCCGAATTCGCTGTTTGTCGACACGGGGCTCAAATGGGCGCCATGGGGCCTGCGCGGCGGGGTTCGCGTGACGCTCGCCGACGATTTCACCGAAGTGAACGATCCGGGGCAGGAGCGCACCGGCTTCGTGTTCGGCGATGTCTATGCAGTCTGGGAACCGCCGATCGAGGCCCTTGACGGCGTGCGTCTCGACCTTGGCATCGACAATGTCGCCGATACCGATTTCGAGGTCGTCAATGCAGGCGTGAGCCAGCCCGGGCGCAATTTCAAGATTGCACTCGCCTGGACGCATGGGTTCTGAACCGGGTGGCCGGTCAGAAGGCGAGGCGCAGTGCTGCGCGGACCTGGCGAGGTTCGACCGTGACGGTGTCAAGCTCGAGGGTCTCCGGTGCCTCGGCCGAGGCGGTTCCGGCCGCCATGGCGGCTGCCGCCACCAGGTTGCGCCAGCGGCCCTCGAGCCAGTTTGCCCCAATGATTGTTCCTGTCATCTCGGTTAATTCCCACTTCGTCCGAAAGAGCACTGTCGCCTGATCCGGCAACAGGAATACGAACGGGTCCCGGAAAAGGATGCAAGGCTGAAAAGCGTCGAAACCCTGGGTCGCGCCCGGCATCGCCCGCGAACCAGCCGATGCCGAAAAACTGCTTTCCTGGTCGCCGATCCGGGCTATGTTACCACCATGTCCGAGACAGTTGACCAGAAGGTTCAAGGTCCGCAGGAGCCGAGCAGGGAAGAGCTCGACGGACTGCTCGTTGCTGTGGCGGGCGGCGACAGCGCGGCCTTCTCGAAGTTCTACAAGGCGACGTCGCCGAAAGTGTACGCCATGCTTGTCCGCGTCATGAATGACCGGGAAGCCGCGCAGGATGCCCTGCAGCAGGCATATCTCGTGATTTGGCAGAAGGCGGCAGCCTATGAGCCCGCACGCGGCCCGGCCATGGCGTGGGTCTTCGTGGTCGCCCGCCACAAGGGCCTCGATGCGATGCGCGCGTCTGGCTTCAAGCGCGAAACCGGCCTTGTCGATGAGCAGGTTCCAGATGATAGCCTGAAGGCCGAGGACGGGGCGGCGGCGGCCATGATCGGGCGGCGGCTCGCCAAGGCGCTGGCCGCCCTTCCGGAGGACATGGCCAGGGCGGTCAGGCTGAGCGCGGTCTATGGCTTCACGAGCCAGGAGATCGCTGACCAGTTCGGCTTGCCTCACAATACGGTCAAGAGCTGGATCCGGCGCGGCTTGCAGCGACTTAGGGCGGATGTGCCCTGGAATTCGCTCGGCGAGGCGATCTGAGGCGAGACCGGCGTGTGGAGAACGATCCTTCTGTCCCAGCTTCGGCCGGGTGGCAGGCTCATACCTCTACCCCGTGCTGCGACGGGGCGGGCTAGAGCGGTTTAAGTTTCAGCGGAAGCATATCCTGCGTTGACGATGTAGTTGT
>CAYSED010000020.1:20084-36391 GCA_964429935.1 uncultured Hyphomonadaceae bacterium | reverse complement strand
CGCGTGACCATGCCATGGACCAATCAGCCTGCCTCCAGGATCGACCCGGACGGTCGCCACCTCTGGCGGCCGATCTGCACAGCCGCCGAGGTCGAGGTCGCGTTCGACCGTCCGGGCCGTGCCTGGAAGGGCCGGGGCTATATCGACAGCAATTTCGGTGACGAGCCGCTCGAAGCGGGCTTCGATTATTGGGACTGGTCGCGGACGGCCCTGCCCGGTGATGCGACCCATGTGCGCTATGTGTCCGACCTGTCCGGCGGGCGGGGGACGCGGGGGATGTCCCTGCAGTTCGACGGGGCCGGGGACCTCACGGAGCTCGAACCGGAACCGGCTGTCAGCCTGTCGCCAACGCCTATCTGGCGCATTCCCCGAAGGTCCGGGCGGCTCGGCGGAGAGGACCCGCGCCTTGTCCGGACGCTCGAGGACACGCCTTTCTACAGCCGGTCGCTGCTCGCCCACGGGCCGGATGGCGGGCCGCGCACGATGCACGAGAGCTTTTCCGGCACGCGGCTCCGGTCCACCCTTGTCAAGGCGCTTCTTCCGGTGCGAATGCCACGGCGCGGTACATGAGGGCAGGGCGCCTGCCCGCCCGGGTCAGAATCCGCGGCTCATCACGGCAACGGTGTCATAGATCCCGAAGCCGTTAAACTCGGTCGCGAGCGTCTGGCCGTAAGCGCCGAGATGGCCGAACTCGATCCAGTCGCCCTCGGCAATATCGCCCGGCAGGTGGAACGGGCCGTCCATCTTGTCGAGGCTGTCGCAGGTCGGACCGAACAGGCTGAAACCCTCGGTTTCCGCATCTGCGGCCGGCGCGGCGCGGTCGCCCTTGCGCAGGCGCTTCACCGGAAACTTCCAGTGGCAAACGCCAGCATCGAAGAGCGAGCCATAGGTGCCGTCATTGAGATAGAGTTGGCTGCCCTTGCGGAGCTCGACGCGCGCAACGGTCGAGCCGCCTGCGGCGCAGAGTGCCCGGCCAGGCTCACCAAGCACGGTCAGCCCGCCGAATCCGTGCGCCTTGAGGCTTGCCCGGATCGCCGCGAAATAGTCCGCCCACGGACGGGGTGCCATCCCGGGATAGGCAACCGGATAGCCGCCGCCGCAGTCAATGCTGTCGATCGCGACGCCGGAAGCATCGACCACGGAGCGGGCAAAGCCGAGCGCACGGTCATAGCTGTCGACGTCCAGGCATTGCGAGCCGACGTGAAAGGTCACGCCGAGGGCGGCTGCATGGGCGCGGGCCGCAGCGAGCAGCGCCGGAGCGGTCTCGAAGCCTGCGCCGAACTTGCCGGATAGCGGCATGGCCGCATCGCTCGTCGGCAGCGCGAGGCGCAGGTGGAGCGTGAGGTCATCGGCCGCGCCAGTCTCCTCGACGATCTTGGCGAGTTCTTCGGCACAGTCGAAGGCGAAATGGCGGACCCCGGCTTCATAAGCATTGCGGATCGTCGCGCGCGACTTGATCGGGTGCATGAGGTAGAGTTCGGCATCCGGGAAATGGTATTGCACAAGCTCGATCTCGCGGGTCGAGGCGACATCGAACGCACGCACGCCAGCCAGCCAGAGCGTCTGCAGGACGGCCGGATGCGGGTTTGCCTTCACCGCATAGAGGATCTTGCCCGGAAAGCCTTTGAGGAAGCTGCGCGCCGCCTCGGCGATCTTGTGCGGATAGAGCACGGCGAAGGCATCATCGCCCTCATAGGCGGCCAGCGCGTCGCTGACCGTCTCGAAGACTGGAAGCCCGTTGTCGGACTCGAAGGAGGGAAGGAATGAAGGGCGCGCGAGCACGCGGCGGGAAGCATAGGACATTTCTCTGACAAATCCGAAAGCTGGAGGAGAGGCTCCTCAAGGCACCAGTTTCGTGTGGGGCCGACCTCAAGACCGGGCCGGACGGACACACGAGCGGATTGGCGGGCGGCTTAACTTGCGCCCGCTACTGCCTTATAAGCTCGGCGATAACTGCCAGATAATCCTTCTGCTTGCGGAACAGGAATTCGCGGGAACGGTCCGACAGGACGTCAGCCATTTCCGAGCGTGCGGGGATTGCGGCTACAAACCGGGTCATCCAAGTATCCTCTCTAGTTTCCCGCAGGGTTGTCGCCCGTTGGACCCTAATGAAGACAGGTTGGGCTCCCCCGTACTGACCGCCCATCAAAGGGCTCGTCGTGGTTTGCTTCCATGTCAACGCGTCAGATATGCGAATTCCTGCTCCTTATCAAGTAAATTATCTGAAGGGTTCCCTCAGAACGCGATGCGGATGTCGAACCGCACATTGCGGCCCGGCAGAGGCGCGGTGTCCTTCAGGAACGAGGCAGCATTTCGCCCCTCCGCATCGAGCAGGTTCTGGCCCCTCACGGCGAGCGTCACGTTCGGACGATCCCGGAACGGACGAACGGCGAGCGACATGTTCACGAAGGTGAAGCTCCCGGTCGGCAGCTCGAAAGCGGCAATGTCGTTCTGGGCGGCATTGTACTCGACCTCGGTCCGGAGCGTTGCAAGGTCACTCGATGCGGTGAACCCGACAAGCGTCGAGAAAGGCGGGATGCGCGGCTGGTCCCGGTCGGCAAGCTCGCCGGAGGTCGCGCGCACATAGTCCGCCTGTGCCTGCACCGAGAAATCGACCGTGCCCAGGGATTCGGTGCGGAGCGATCCGACATCGGCGTCGAGTTCCGCCTCGAAGCCCCGGAAGCGCGTGTCGGCCGCCGTGAAGGCAAAAACGGGGAGTCCGTCCAGCACGTCGCCGGTTTCCTGCTCGAAGATGAAATAATCATAGCTCGTCAGGAAGCCGTTGACGATGAGCGTGAGCGGGCCATGTTCACCTCGCGCCGTTGCCTCGATGCCGCGCGCTGTTTCCTTGCCGAGGGCCGGGTTGCCGATCTCGAAGCTCTGGGTCGCGAGGTGTGGCCCGAACGAGAAGCTCTCTTCGAGGGAGGGTGCCCGCTCGGTGCGGAAGCCGTTGACGCCGAGAAAGATCATCTCGCTCGCCTGCACGCCGACACCGCCGGCAAGGCTGAACAGGTCGAACTCGTTGTCGAAGACGAGTTCCTGCCCGTCCTCCTCTGCAATGAAGGCCGCAGTCTGGTTCTCGACCCGGTCATAGCGCGCCGATCCGTCGGCGACCCAGGGGCCCGTGCGGTATTCGGCAAGGCCGAACAGGCCGAACTGGGTCTGGTCGGCCGGCGGGACGAAGGCTTCGGCACCGATGGCCTCAAGGTCCCGGTAGCGGACCTGCGTGCCGATCGCGGACCGGATCTCGCCGCCGAGTGCCGATACATCCTTGCCGGTCAGTTCGAGCCTCGCCTCGACCTCGTCATTGAAGAACCGGGTCGCGATCTCGTCGCCTTCGACCTCGAAATGGCGATAATCGCCATAGCCGACGCGCAGGCGGGCCCTGCGGAACAGGCCAAGGTCGCCGTTCAGTTCGCCCTTCACGTCATAGCGGACCTGTTCAAGGTCGATGCGGATGCCCTCCTCTTCGCCCGCTTCTTCCTCGCCGCCTTCTTCTCCTTCCTCGCCTTCAAGGTCCTCCTCGGTGAGAATGCCTTCCGGGATGCCGTAATTGGAATCGACATAACTGACGGATGCGCCGAAGAAGCCGGTATAGCCGCCGCCATCGATCAGCCAGGACGCGCCAAGTGCCCCCGAATAGGTCTCAAGATCGCTGTTCGGAATAACGCCGACCGTGAACGCCTCCAGCGGGTCGAATGGCTCTCCGGCCTCGGTCGCAGCCGCGCTGAGGGCACCGACAAGCTCGTTCGAGGCGTTGAGGCCATCAATCTCGTAATCATTCGCATTGCGGAACGCGCCTTCGGCATGAATCACGAGCGAGCCGAACTGTGCGTTCGCGCCGCCCGCAACCTCGTTGCCGTCATCGACGGTCGAATAGGAATAGCGCGCCGCTCCCTCGAACCCGTTTTCCGCGGCCCGCTCCGGGATCTTGCCGGTGATCGTGTTGACGACCCCGCCGGATGCCGAAGACCCGTAGAGTAGCGACGCGGCCCCCCGAAACACTTCGATGCTCTCGGCCAGCGCCGGCTCGATCGGCACGGCATGGTCCGGGCTTGTCTGCGCCGCATCGAACGTGCCGATGCCGTCTTCGAGCACGCGAATGCGGTCCCCGCCAAGGCCGCGAATGATCGGGCGCGAGGCACCTGCCCCGAACGAGGTCGAGCTGATGCCGGGCTCGCGGGCGAGCGTTTCGCCAATCGACCCGGTCAGCCGTTCGGCGAGTTCTTCCCCGTCAAGGACAGAGGTCGCCGAAATGGACTCGCCGATCGAGCGTGCAATCGGCGAGGACGTGACGACGACCCTGTCGAGATTGAGGTGCTCGGGATGGTCGACATCTGTATCGGGATCGGAGGCCTGGGCAAAGGCGGCAGGCGTTACGGCAAGAAGCGCAGCGAGCGACGCGCTGCTGAAAAGGAATCTGGTCATGGAATTCGGTCCGGCTCTGTTGCGAACAGCCGGGGCGCACCCGCAACTGTTCGACACAAGTTTCTGGTTTACAACGAAAAATCAGAAACCGGACGCGGGCGGCCCTCTGGGGTCGGCGCTATGGATTTCGGCGAGCGGCCGGGCGGCAGGCTCGCTGGAAAAGGCCGGGAAACATGGCGTTTCGGGCGTCGCGACAGGCGCCGTTTCCGGCACCGGTCCAATGTCGGCATCGTCCTCGTCTCCTGCTACAGAAACGCTGAGGCAAATGGCGCAGTCGAGAGGCTGGTGGTGCGGCAGGTCGGCATGGGCAACAGGCACGCCGCTAAGCAATGCCTGCGAGAGAAGCAGGATCAGTGCGAACAGTCTAATGCGCAGGCTCGAAGGCAAATGCGTCTTGTCCCATGCTCGCCGGGACATATCCCCGGCTATGTAATTCAGTTACATGGATCGCCCGGACGATCAAGGCGGGCTTGCCACGCCCGCGCCAGCCGCTAGAGCATGCCGGCCATGCTGACCATTTCCAATCTCGACTATCGCGTCGATGCGCGCCCGCTCTTTGAAGGCGCTTCCGCCCAGATCGCCTCAGGCTGGAAAGTCGGCCTTGTCGGGCGCAATGGCACCGGCAAGTCAACCTTGCTGCGCCTCATTCGCGAGGAAGTCCAGAACCCCGGAAAGGACCAGTCGATCCGGATCAGCCAGGGCGCGCGGCTCGGCTGGGTCGCTCAGGAAGTCGAGGCCGACGACCAGACCATTCTAGACGTGGTGCTGGCCGCCGATACCGAGCGCCACGCCCTGATGCAGGAGGCAGAGACCGCGACCGATCCGGACCGGATTGCCGACATCCATACCCGCCTTGTGGATATAGATGCCTGGTCAGCCGAGGCGCGGGCGGCGGAAATCCTGAACGGCCTCGGCTTCACGGCAAGCGACCTTGGCCGTGCCACCCGCGAGTTTTCCGGCGGCTGGCGGATGCGGGCGGCGATTGCAGGCGTCCTGTTCTCGCGTCCTGACCTGCTCCTGCTCGACGAGCCGACAAACTATCTCGATCTTGAGGGCGCCGCCTGGCTCGAAACCTATATCCGCGCCTATCCGAATACGGTGATTCTCGTCTCGCATGACCGCGAGCTCCTGAACCGCTGCGTGACGCACACGCTCGCCCTCGAACACCGCAAGCTGACCCTGTGCACAGGCGGCTATGATGCCTGGCTGAAGCACCGCGCGATCCAGCTCTCCCAGCTCGAATCGCAGAAGGCCAAGCAGGACGCAGAGCGCGCGCACCTCCAGTCCTTTGTCGACCGGTTCCGCGCCAAGGCATCGAAAGCCCGGCAGGCCCAGTCCCGCGTCAAGATGCTGGAGCGCATGCAGGACGTGACCGTGCCCCTGTCCGAGCGCACGACGCCGTTCCGGTTCGATCCGCCGGGTGAGAAGCTCGCTCCGCCCATGCTGGAGCTCGAAGGGGCGACCCTCGGCTATGGCGAAAAGGCGCGCATCCTCGATGGCGTCACGCTGCGCATCGATCCGGACGACCGGATCGCGATTGTCGGCACGAACGGCCAGGGCAAGACAACGCTCGTGAAATCCATCGCCAGCCGCCTTCCTTTGCTTGAGGGGACGCGGCGGGTGCCGAAAGCGATCCGGATCGGCTCTTCCTCGCAGGACCAGATGGAAGACCTCGAGCCCGGCGAAACCGTGCTCGACCATGTCCGCCAGACCCTGCCGAAAGATACCTCCGTCGCCCGCCAGCGGGCCGTCGCTGCCGCCCTCGGCTTCCCGCACGAAAAGGTCGAGACCAGGGTGGAAGACCTGTCGGGCGGCGAGAAAGTGCGCCTGCTTCTCGGGCTCATGGCCGCCGAGAAGCCGCACATTCTCATTCTCGACGAGCCGACCTCGCACCTCGACATCGACAGCCGCGAGGCGCTGATCTACGCGCTGAACGATTTTCCGGGTGCCGTCATTCTCATCACGCACGATGTTTATCTCGCCGAGGCGACGGCCGACCAGCTCTGGCTCGTGCGCGACGGCAAGGCTGCGCCGTATGATGGCGACCTTGCCGACTATCGCGCCCTCGTCCTGCAGGCTGACCGTGGAAAGTCGGGGGTCGTGTCCGGATCAGGCGGGCCTGTCGGCAAGCGTGACCGGAAGCGGGCCTCCGAACGTCGCGAAGCGGCCGCACCGCTTAAACGCGAAGCCGAGGCCGCCGAGCGGCGCCTCGAAGCCGCCCATGCCGCCATCGCCCGGATCGACAGCGACCTCGCGAGGCCGGGCCTCGAGCCGACGCAGGCGACGCGTCTCCTGCAGGACAGGGCGACCAGATCGAAGGAAGCCGAGGCCGCCGAGCGCGACTGGCTTGCCGCAAGCGAAGCCTGGGAGCGCGCAACGGCGCAGGCATGACGAGCCGGCTGCGCCAAGGTTGCCCTTGCCGGAAAAATGCGGAACAGATCGCCTGAAGCGGAACCTACCCTTAAGGACCAAGTGCGGAGGCCGGCCTTGCCGATGGACGATACGAAAGAGGAATTGCTGCTCGTCGACGAGACCGATGTGGAGATTTCCACGGCCCGCAAGCTCGAAACCCACCGGCGCGGGGACCTGCACCGGGCGTTTTCGGTTTTCCTGTTCAATGATGCGGGCGAGACCCTGCTGCAGCAGCGCGCCAGCGTGAAATATCACTCGCGCGGACTCTGGGCGAATACATGCTGCGGACATCCTCGCCCCGGCGAACCGGTGGCCAGTGCAGCGCGCCGCCGTCTCGGCGAAGAACTGGGCATCGATGCCGAACTGACCTTCGCCTTCACGGCGCGCTACAGGGCCGAGCTTGACAATGACATGATCGAGAACGAGTTCGTCCATGTCTTTCACGGCAAGGCCACGGCCCCGGCAAGGCCCGACCCGTGCGAGGTATCCGCGGTCCGGTTCATGTCGCTTGCCGAGCTAGAGGCCGACACGGTTGCCCGTCCGCATGCCTATGCGGTCTGGCTGAAACACTATGTCGGCAACCACTCTGATGCCTTGCACGCCGTGGCCCGGCGCTCCCGCCGGACCTGAGAGGGCCGCGGCGGCCGCAATGTTTTGGTTGGACGGCGCGAACTTCGCCCTATAATCTTTAATCGAAGTCAACATTCGGGAGACCCATCGCAATGACCCTGTCAACTCGCTCTTTCCTGCCGCTGCTCGCTGGCGCGTCCCTGTTTGCCCTTGCTGCCTGCGGCGGCTCGGACACCCCGGCGGCAACGCCTGCCGAAACAGCCGAATCGGCCGCCGAAACCGTCGAGACTGAAACCGCTGAAGCCGCCGAAGCAGTTGAGACGGCAGCGACGGATGCCGTCGAATCGGCCAGTGAGACGGTCGGCGAAGCGGTCGAAGCTGCTGGCGACGCGGCAGGCGAGGCTGCCGGGACAATCGAGGCGGCTGCCGCCGACGCCGCCGCTGCGGCTCAGGACGCCGCCGGGGAGGCTTCCGCGGTCGTCACCGAAGCCAGCGATCGCGTCGCCGCAGAAATGGCTGCCGAGTATGCCTCGCTGACAGGCGATGCCGAGGCCGGCCGCCGCGTCTTCACCAAGTGCATGGCCTGTCATGTCGTTCAGGAAGGCCAGAACCGGGTCGGCCCGTCGCTATACGGCATCATCGGCCGCGCTGCCGGCACCATTCCGAATTATGCTTATTCCGAAGCGAACGCCAATTCCGGTATCGTTTGGACCGAGCCGGTCATGTTTACCTATCTCAAGGACCCTCGCGGTTTCCTGCCCGGCACGAAAATGGCCTTTCCTGGCCTGCCTAGCGCCCAGGAGCGCGCTGACGTGATTGCCTATCTGAAATCCGCCGCGAGCTAGTCCTTACCGGTACAATCCAAAGACCTGGCCGGGCCGCCGATTTGCAAGATCGGCGGCCTGTGCTTTCTTAGCTGCCAGATGCCCGAGCAACGGAGTTCGCCCCCTCGTGTCCCAGATTGCCTATCCCTTTTCCGCCATTGTCGGACAGGAAGGACTGAAGACCGCGCTGATGATTGCCGCTGTCGATCCGCTTGTCGGCGGCGTGCTCGCCTTCGGGGACCGTGGCACCGGCAAGACAACGGCGATCCGCGCCCTTGCCGCGCTCCTGCCGGCCATTGACACCGCAGAAGGGTGTCGGTTTCGCTGCGACCCGGCGCGCAGGGAAGCACTTTGTCCGGACTGCCAGGACCGCCACAAGGCCGGCTTGCTAAAGGCCGCAACCGGCGCGCCGCCGGTCGTCAACCTGCCGCTCGGCGCAACCGAAGACCGTCTGATCGGCTCGGTCGATCTTGAGCGGGCGCTCGTCGATGGCACGCTGGCGTTCGAGCCCGGCCTTCTGGCCGCCGCGCATCGCGGCTTTCTATATGTCGACGAGGTCAATCTCCTCGACGACCACCTCGTCGACATCCTGCTCGATGTCGCAGCGTCGGGCGTCAATCGTGTCGAGCGCGAGGGCCTTAGCCTCGAGCACGCAGCGAGTTTTGTCCTGATCGGCAGCGGCAATCCGGAAGAAGGCGAGTTGCGACCGCAATTGCTCGACCGCTTCGGCCTCTCGGTTGATGTACGAACATCGACCGACCTGAAAGAGCGTGTCGAGATCATAAGGCGGCGCGACGCGTTCGAGCAGGACCGGGACGGCTTTGCCAAGGCCTGGCGTCGCAAGGATCTCGCCATCCGCCGGAAAATAGAAACGGCGCGGGATGGGCTCGCCGGCACGGTGGTTCCGGACAAAGTCCTCGAAGGCATCGCGAGCCTCTGCATCGCGCTCGGCTCAGACGGCCTGCGCGGAGAACTTGCGCTGACGCGCGCCGCCCGCGCCCTCGCTGCGCTTGAAGGTGCCGTTGCGGTAACCCTCGCGCATGTCCGGGATGCCGCGCCGACCGCGCTCGGCCATCGCCTGCGCAAGGACCCGCTCGACGAAAGCGATGCCTCCGTCCGGGTGGCAAGGGCGGTCGGGGACGTGCTGCCGGCGTGAGCGTCGAGGCGGATACGGCGCGCGGAACCGCGCTCTGGGACCTTGCCCGGCAAGCGGCTGCCCTGATCCTGATCGATCCCGAAGGACTTGGCGGCGTCCGCCTTGTGGCGTCGCCGGGTCCGGTTCGCGATGCCTGGCTTGCAGGATTCTCGAGCCTCGCCGCCGACGCCGGTCCCGTTATCACCCTGCCGCGCGCGCTCGACCAGGAACGCCTGCTGGGCGGCCTGTCGATCGAGGCTACGCTCATGCGCGGCGCGCCGGTTCGCCAGGCCGGTCTCCTCGAACAGGCCGACGGCGGCTATGTGCTCGTGCGCATGGCCGAACGAATCGACGGCTGGGCGGCCGCTGCGCTCGCAGGAGCGCTCGATTCCGGCGAGACGGATGGCCGTCCGGCGAGGTTTGCGGCCATCCTTCTTGACGAGGGCGATGCCGAGGATGCCGCGCCGCCTGCCATTCTGACCGAACGGACCGGCCTGACCATCCGCCTCGAAGCCATCTCCCACCGCGCCGCCGCGAGCCTTGGCCTCGCTGCGCCGGACCTTGCGCAGGCCCGCAGGCGGCTGTCCGCCGTGACGATCCGCGGCGACCTGCTTGAAGCGCTTGTTGCCGCCGCCACGGCCCTCGGGGCGGTGTCGCTGCGCGGTCCGATGTTCTGCGCGCGGGCTGCACGGGGCCTCGCCGCGCTCGACGGCCGTGACAGTGTCACCGACGCCGATGCTGCCCGTGCCTGCCAGCTTGTCCATGGGGCGATCCCTGCGCCGCCGCCGCCGCCCGATGACGCGCTGTCGCCACCTGAACCGGCGGATCCGGAAAGCGGCGGAGACAGAGACGAGGGCCGGGACGAGGGGGAGGCGGATGGCGACCGGGCCGATCCAGACGCACTACTCGACATGCTGGTCGCCGCGGCGAGGGCAGCAGACCTTCCCGACATGTTCGCGGCACCTGTCCGGCAACCCTCGCGTCGTCGCGGCGGGATCGCCGGCAAGTCCGGCGACATGATCCTCTCGCTCGACAAGGGCCGCCCTTACAGGGCGAGGCGGAGGATCAAGGGCCAGGCTGCCCGCATCGACCTGCTGCAGACGATCCGGGCCGCCGCGCCCTGGCAGGCCGTGCGGCGAACCGGGGATAGCCGGCGGCCGGTGTTCCGTGCCGACGACCTGCGTGTGAAACAGTTCAGGCGGCGCAGCCAGTCCTCGGTCATCTTCGTCGTCGATGCCTCCGGCTCGGCGGCGCTCAATCGCCTGTCGGAGGCCAAGGGCGCAGTCGAGCACCTCTTGTCGGACTGTTATGCGCGCCGGGATCTTGTCTCGCTGATCGCCTTCCGGGGTAAGGATGCGACGCTTCTCCTGCCGCCGACCCGTTCGCTTCTCCGGGTAAGGCGGGCCTTGTCGGACCTTCCGGGGGGCGGCGCAACACCGCTCGCATCGGCCATCGCCATGGCAGGCGCGCTCGCTGCAACCGAAACGGCACGCGGACGCAGCCCCTATCTCGTCTTCCTGTCCGACGGGCGCGGCAACGTCTCGCGCGCGGGGGAGGCAGACCGGGCCATCGCGGCGGAAGACGCGCGGCGTCTCGCACGATCCTTGCGTGCGGAAGACTGGCCGGGCATCGTCTTCGATACCTCGGCCCGGCCGGGACCCCACGCCCTGGCGCTGAGCGGCGACCTTGGCGCGCGTTACCATTTTTTGCCCCGGATCGACGGGGCGGTCGTCTCAGGGCTCGTCCGCGACGAACTTGGCCGTCGCTGACATGCCAGAGCTCTTTGCCCCGCCCGCCGCTGCACCAGGCTTTCCGGATTTCGGGCTAGAGGGACAAGGCTGGCCGCACCGCGAGACGAGCCGCTTTCATCGTGTTGGCGGGACGATCTGGCATGTCCAGCGCATGGGGCGCGGCCCGGTTGCCCTCTTTTTGCACGGCACGGGCGCGGCGACCCATTCCTGGGCCGGGCTGATGCCTGCCTTGGCCGACCATTTCGATTGCCTCGCCATTGACCTGCCAGGGCATGGGTTCACGCAGGTCTCGCGGCATTTTCGAATCGGGCTAGGCGAGATTTCAGGGCTGATCGGCGACCTTCTATCCGACTTCGGCATTTCCCCGGCCCTCATCATCGGCCATTCCGCAGGGGCCGCGATCATGATCGACATGACGGCGCGCGGCCTCGTCGATCCTGGCCATCTTGTCAGCCTGAACGGGGCGCTGATGCCTTTTCCGGGTCTTGCGGGGACGCTCGCGGCCGGGGCCGCCAAGGTCCTCACCGTAGGGGGGGTTGCCGCACGGGGCCTCGCCCGGAGCGCGCGTGACCGGGCACGCGTCGAACGGCTCCTGACACAGACGGGCTCTGTTCCGCCCCACGACATGATCGACGCCTATGCGCGGCTCTTGAAGTGTCAGGGCCATGTCGCGGGCACGCTCGCCATGATGGCGAACTGGAACCTGGCCGGGATGCCGGCCGCCTGCGCCGCGCTGCGCCAGCCCGTCCTGTTCGTTGCCGGGGAAAGGGACACCGCCGTCCCCCCGCGGGAAGCAGAAGCCATTGCCCGGCTCGTTCCCAACGGAGAACATCGCCTGCTCGGCGGCCTCGGTCACCTTGCCCATGAAGAAGCACCGGACCGGGTCGCCAGCCTGATTCTCGCTTTCATCGGACAGGAGCCTGCGTGAAGCCTTGCACTCGCTTGCGGGCGCTGCTTATTGTCAACACATGCTGACACGCCTGCCTGCATCCGGCGCTCGCCTGCGCATAGCCTCGCCGGACGATCTTGCCGCTTGCCGGGAGGCAATCCGGATCGGGTCGAAGAGCTTCTACAGCGCGTCGCTTCTCCTTCCCGCCGACGTCCGCGAGGCCGCCTTTGCGCTCTACGGCTTCTGCCGGCAGTCGGATGACGCCGTCGACCTCGACATCGGAACGGGGACGACACTCGGCACGCTTTCGCGCCGGCTCGACCAGGCCTATGCAGGCACGCCGTGCGACAATCCGATCGACCGGGCCTTTGCCGATACGGTTGCCGCCTGCGATATTCCCAAGGCGCTGCCGGATGCCCTGCTCGAAGGCTTTGCGTGGGATGTCGAGGGTCGGCGCTACCAGACCTTGAGCGACCTGAATGCCTATGCCGCCCGCGTCGCTGGAACGGTCGGTGCCATGATGGCGGTCGTCATGGGCGCCCGGACGCCGCGCGCCATTGCGCGCGCGACCGATCTTGGCACGGCCATGCAGCTTACGAATATCGCCCGCGACATTGGCGAGGATGCAAGGGCTGGCCGGATTTATGCCCCGCTCGACTGGTTCGACGACGCCGGGCTCGACCCGGAAGCCTTCCTGGCCGACCCCGTCCATGACGACCGGACAGGCGTCATCGCCGAGCGGCTGGTGGCCGCCGCCCTGCCGCTTTACGAGCGCGGGCTGACCGGCATCGCCTGCCTGGCGCCCGGTTGCCGGGCCGCGATCCGCGCTGCCGGTTTCATCTATGCCGACATAGGCAGCCGCCTCGAAGCAAACGCGTATGATGCCGTGAACCATCGCGCCTTCGTGCCGAAGCGGCGCAAGGTCGCCTGGCTCATCCGCGCGGCGCTGACGCGGTCCGAGCCTGTATCCGGTGCCCCGCCGCTTCCCGAGAACCGCTTCCTTGCCGAGGCCGTGCACGCCCGCTTCGGCGAGGACGACCCCGCCGCCCCGGACCCGACCCTCGCAGACCATGCCATCGACCTCGTCATGCGCCTCGAATCGCAGGACAGGCGGCAGGCTTTCCCGGCCGGCTGCGACGGTTGAGGACAGGTCGCAATTCGTTGGCACCTCCGGGTCGGCTCGTGTAGATCAGGGCCTCTGGCTGTCGAACGTCCCGGAGGCATTGCTCTTGACTGGCAAATTGCACGACATGCTCGTCATCGGCGGCGGCATCAATGGTACCGGCATTGCGCGCGACGCGGCGGGGCGCGGCCTCAGCGTGGTGCTTTGCGAGAAGGATGACCTTGCCCAGCACACATCCTCGTCCAGCACGAAACTGATCCATGGCGGTCTTCGCTATCTTGAATATTACGATTTCGCCCTGGTCCGGAAAGCGCTGATCGAGCGCGAAGTGCTTCTGCGCGCCGCGCCGCACATCATCTGGCCGATGCGTTTCGTGCTGCCTTACCAGAAGGGCTTGCGGCCCGCCTGGCTCATCCGCCTCGGACTGTTCCTGTACGATCATCTCGGAGGGCGGAAGATCCTGCCCGCGACGCGGACCCTGCACAGGAAAAAAAGCGACAAGTTCAAGGCCTTGAAAGCGGAGTTCCATCTGGCTTTTGAATATTCCGACTGCTGGGTCGAAGATGCAAGGCTCGTCGTACTCAATGCCGTTGATGCAAGGGACAGGGGTGCGAACGTCTTGACACGGACGAAATGCACAAGGCTCGAACGGGGCCCGGAATACTGGACCGCGACCCTATTGCAGGAGAATGGCTACGAGCAGACGGTCCTTGCAAGGACGGTCGTCAATGCTGCCGGTCCCTGGGTCGATGATGTTGCCGGACTTGCCGCGCCCGGCCGGAACCGCGGCCATGTCCGCCTTGTCAAGGGCTCCCACATCATCACGCGCCGCCTGTTTGAGGGCGAGCATGCCTACTTTTTCCAGAATGGTGACGGCCGCATCATTTTCGCTATCCCCTACGAGAACGGGTCCTCGACACTCGTCGGCACGACAGACCTTCCGTTCACGGCAGACCGGAACAAGGTGGAAATATCCGAGGAGGAAATCGACTATCTTTGCGACGCCGCAAGCGAGTATTTTGCTCGTCCGGTCACGCGCGGCGACATATTGTCGACCTATTCCGGCGTACGCCCGCTCTATGATGATGCGGCCGATAGTGCGTCCGAAGTGACCCGAGATTATGTCCTGTCGCTTGACGAGACCGGCGGCGCGACCGTCCTGTCCGTGTTCGGCGGCAAGATCACTACCTATCGCAAGCTCGCCGAGGGCGCGCTGAAAATGCTGAAAACCGCGCTCCCTGACATGGGACCGGACTGGACCCATGATGCGCCGCTCCCCGGCGGAGATATTCCGGATACGGACTTTGACCGTTTTCTCGCGGACCGCTCGATCCGCTATCCCTGGGTCCCGGCCGACACGCTCCAACGGCTTGCCCGGGCCTATGGCACCCGCATGGACAGGATCATCGGAACCGGCACGGACCCCGATCATCTCGGCCACACGTTCGGCGGCGGCCTCAACGAGGCCGAAGTACGCTATCTCGTCGAGGAAGAATTCGCCCGGACGGCCGACGACGTGCTCTGGCGGCGCTCGAAACTCGGCCTGCATCTCGGGCCGGTCGAACAGGCGCGCCTGAAGGACTGGTTCGAGGCGGCGAACGTTTCAGGGCGGTAATAACGCTGTTCGTCACCCCTGATGGCTGACTCCATCCGGGGTCACGCGCCCAAACCTTGTTTGCCAGACGGAATCCCTCAGACCGTAACGAGGCTCGCCCGGATGGCTTCGATGGCGGGCTTGCGTATCAGCATCTTGTTGCCGTGATAGGCGTGGCCGGGCAGGGCAGCGAGGGCGGTTGCCGCCGAGATCGCCGCAGGCATGAGGGCATTGGCCGGCATGGCCCTGTCGAGAAAGCCTGCGTCCGTCGCACCGTCAGGATCATAGGTCTTGGCCTGGATGACAGCGCGCGTGAAATGCCTTGTCGCCAGCCGGGCGCGGGGCAGCTCGATGCCGTATTGCGGCAGGACCATGCCGATAGCGGTCTCGTTGAGCCCGATCTTGAAATCGCCCTTCGCGCCGATCCGCGTATCGGCGGCGAGCAGCATGAGCCCGCCAGCGGCGAGGGCATGGCCCGTACAGGCGATGACGGTCGGCAACCGGTTCTCGAACAGGCGCAGCATCAAGTGCCCGCCGGCATTGACGAGCCTGCCGGCGCTTGCCGGGTCATTGCGCATGACGGTCAGGTCGAAGCCCGCGCAGAACCGTCCCTCGCGGCCGCTGATGAGGATTGCCCTGGCATCCTTCTCCGCCGTATCGAGCGCACCATTGATGGCGGCAATCATGTCGAAGCCGAGCGCGTTTGCCTTGCCGTCATCGAGATGGATGTGGGCAATGTCGGCTTCGATGGTGAGGGTGAGGCTCATGCGGGGCGGTCCTTTTGGGAATATCAGGTCGGCATATGCTTCGCGTGCCACATGGTTCGTCAAGCGCGCAATCGCCCTGACCCCGCGTCACCGTTGAACGGCGGCGGCGCGCATGGTTCTGTGGAGGCCGGACACAGGGAGGTTCCGGTCCATGGATCTCGCGCTCAGCACTGAATATCTTGCCTTTCGCGACGAGGTGGACGCCTTTCTTGAAGCCAACCGGCATCTTGCGCCGGGCCCCGAGGATCGCGGCCTGAAGCATCCCAGGCGCCTCGCCTGGCAGCGGCTTCTCATCGGGAACGGGCTCGCCGCCCGAACCATTCCCAAGCGATATGGCGGCTACGGCGCTGCCCCCGACATACTCGAATCGCGGATCATCGCCGAGGCTTTCTCCCGCTCCGGCCTTCCGCGCGGCCTCGCCGGGCAGGGCATTTCCATGCTGGTGCCGACCTTGCTGGAACTCGGTACCGAAGACCAGAAGTCGCGCTGGATCGCGCCGACGCTCGCAGGCGAGGTGATCTGGTGCCAGGGCTATTCGGAACCGGGCGCAGGGTCCGACCTTGCAAGCCTCGGCACGTCGGCGGTCATTGATGGCGAGGACTATGTCATCAACGGCCAGAAGATCTGGACTTCGACCGCCCGGCAGGCCGACATGATCTTCTGCCTCGTGCGAACCCATCCGGAGGCGAAGAAGCATGAGGGCATCTCCTACCTGATCTTCGCGATGGATACGCCCGGCATCGAAGTACGTCCGCTGGTCGACATGACCGAAGCGGCGAGCAGCGAGTTGGGGTCGATGCCCATGCGGATGTAC
>CAYSED010000020.1:0-20074 GCA_964429935.1 uncultured Hyphomonadaceae bacterium | reverse complement strand
TTCAACGAGGTCTTCTTCACCAATGTCCGCGTGCCCCTGACATCCGTGGTTGGCGAGCCCGGCCGGGGCTGGCAGGTCGCCAATGCAACGCTCACCCATGAACGCGGCATGCTTGGCGATCCGAATGCTGCCGAAGCGCGCCTGATGGAAATCGTCCGCCTGATGACGGAAGAGACCCTGAACGGCGAGCGGCTGATCGACCATCCGGTGTTCCGCGACCGGTTTGTCCGTCTTCAGGCCGAAGTTTACGCCATGCAGGCCAATGGCCTGCGCGTAATGACGGCTAGGCTCAAGCAGGAAAGCGCCGGGCTTGCGGGCTTGATCGTCAAGCTACAGGGCTGTGAGCTCAATCATGAACTTGCCCGGCTGGCGATCGACTGCCTCGGCGAGCTTGGCCTTCTCTATGGCGAGGGCGAACGCCTGCGGGCCGATGGCGCCTGGCAGGCCCGCTACATGTACGATCTCGGCCTCATCATCGGTGGCGGCACGGCGCAGATCCAGAAAAACATCATCGCCGAACACGGCCTCGGCCTGCCGCGCGAACCGAAACTGATGAAGGCTTGACCGGATGCAAGGAGCGAACTGTCCAGGATGCGTCACCCCCGATGGCGTCAGCCATCTGGGGGCCCATCTCCCTCACTTCGATCCAGAGTACCCGAGGCAGCGTTCAGAGCTGGGCCCCCAGACCCCGGATCAAGTCCGAGGCAGGCTGCTTCGCGTCGGGGGTGACGAACGCTTTATTATGGGAACCTGACAAATGGAATTTGCACTCTCCGAAGACCAGCGGCTCCTGCAATCCTCCGTAGGCGGAACGCTTGGCGAAGTGTCCTCCCTTGATGCGGTGCGGCGCTTCGCGGCGGGCGAAGCGACAGGCGAGCCGATGACGGCCGCCTTGTCGGCGCTCGGAACAGACGGGCTGCTCGTGCCGGAGTGCCATGACGGGCTTGGCCTTGGCGCGCTTGACGCGGCCCTCGTTCAGGAAGCGCTGGGCGCGCATGTCTCGCCGGCACATTTCATGGCCGGTTCCGCCCTGGCGGTTGCGGCGATTGGTGCTGCCGGAAGCCCGTCAGAGCAGGCGGACTGGCTGCCGCGCATCGCATCGGGCGAGGTGCGGTTCGCCGTCGCCCTGAACGAGGCCGTGAGCCGCCGCGACGGAGCCGGACTGGCCCTGGAGGCAGGCAAGCTCTCCGGCACGGCGCTGTTCGCCATGGAACTTCACGGCGCAACGCAGGGTCTTGCCTGCGATGCGGCGGGTCGCTTGGTCGTTTTCGACATAACTGCGCCGGGCCTCGCCAGCAAGCCATTGCGGACGATCGACCGGACGCGGATATTCTCCGAACTGAACTTCAACAGCGTGCCTGCCCGGCCGCTCACCGGCGAGGATGCGCCCGGCCCGGCGCTCGACCGCACACTTGCTCTTGGGCGCGTATTGCTCGCGGCCGACACGCTCGGTGCAGCGCAGGCCATGCTCGATCAGGCAGTTGCCTACGCAAGCAGTTCGGCCGCGTGATCGGCTCATTCCAGGCGGTCAAGCACATGTGCGCCGAGATGGCGGCAAGGCTCGAACCTGCCCGCGCGCTGGTCTGGCACGCCGCCCACGTCTTCGACGCCGAGCCCGAGCGCGCGAGCCTGTTTGCCTGCCTTGCCAAATCGCACCTTTCCGAGACCGGAACAGTCGTTGCGAAAACCTCGACGGAAGTGCATGGAGGGATGGGCTTTACGGACATTGTGGGCTTGCATTACTGGTTCAAGCGGATCGGCGCGAACCGGCAGCTACTCGGCAGCCCCGAACTGCTCCGGGCCGAAGCTGCCATGTTGCAGAGCTTCTGACCGCAACCGGGCGGCAACTGCCTTATTTTCCACCCTTCATTTGAACACTTCCTTGAAAGCGGTCATCTAGACAGGGCGGGCATTCTGCCTCCTTTGCCGGGGTGGAGCCGGTCTTGCATGGCTGGGCGGGACTGCCAACGGACGGGATCGACTTGCGTAGTGTTCTTGCCATCCTGATCGCCCTTGCGTTCGCCGGGCCTGCCTTGAGCGATGTCACGATACGGTCGGACACGCTGGCAAAGGACTTGCGCGCGCAACTTGAGGCGGCGAGGCCGGATGATCCCGATCCCGAGACCCGTTTCGAGGCCCGCAGGCAGGCCCGCCGCGTTGCCGAAAGACTGACATCCCTTCTGAATTCCAAGGGATATTTCGCCGCGCGTGTCGAGCCGTCGGTGGAACCTGGTCCGCCTGTCCGCGCCGTCGTGACCGTCGATCCGGGGCCTTTGTTCCGCATTGGGCAGCAGGTGGTGACCTATCTTGGCGCCGCCCCGGATGACGCGACGTCCCGGCTTTCGCAGGCCGCGCTCGGGCTATTCCCGGGCGATGCAGCACTTCCGGACGATATCCTTGCCGCCGAGCAGCGCGCCCTCGCGGTGCTCCGTGAGGCCGGTTATGGCACAGCCCGGGTCGCACCGCGCGATGTGCTGGGAGATGCCGGAACGGCGACGGTGGATGTCACCTATGCGTTCGAGGCCGGACCCCGAATTTATCTCGGGGAAGTGGTCTACGATCAGCCGACCAGGATGCGTGAACGGTTGCGGGAGCGCCTGGTGCCTTTCGATCCTGGTGATCCGTACACGCCCGAAGTGCTGGAAGAGTTCACCGAACGGCTCGGCGCGACGCGGCTATACTCACTCTTCTCGGTGCGCCTTGCCGAGGAGCCTAGCGGACCGGCGGGAGACGGCCAGACGCGCGATGTCATTGTCACAGTCACGGAGCGTCCGCGCTATTCCATAGCTGCCGGGGCGAGCTATGCGACAAGCGAGGGCATAGGCGTCAGCGCCGAGCTGACCCGCCGAAACGCGACGAACAGGGGCGACGAGCTTCGCCTACGAACCGTGCTCGCCGAACAGGAGCGTTCCCTCGGCGCAGACTGGCTCCTGCCGCATGCGTTCGGCTATGGCCGCAGCCTGACAGCCAATGCTTTTGGCGGGCGCGAGGAAACCGACGCGTTCGACCGGACAACTGCCCTGACCGGTCTCGGGCTCGACATTGACCGCGGCAATGACCTCCGCTTGCTGTTCGGCACCGAAGCCGAATACACGAACGAGACGCGCGTGATCGAGTCGCGCGACATCGCCGTGTTCGGCAATCGCGATTTCTGGGTGCTGAGCACGTCTGGCGAAGCGAGGCTCGACAAGTCGAACAGCCTGCTCGACCCGACCGAAGGCTGGCGCATCGGGCTTGGTGTCGAGCCCGGTGTCATCGTTGGCGACACAAATGACGTGTTCACTTCTGTCATGGCAACAGCGAGCGGCTATCAAGGCTTCGGCCAGGAAGACCGGTTCGTGCTGGCGGGGCGGCTTCGGGCGGGTGCGGTCTATGGCGTGCCGACGCTAGACCTGCCGACCTCGCGGCGCTTTTTTGCGGGTGGCGGCGGGAGCGCTCGGGGGTTCGGCTTCCAGGACATCGGCCCGCGTGCGGCTGACAATACGCCGCTCGGCGGGCGCGGCTTGCTGGAACTTGCCGGAGAGGCCCGCTGGCGACAGAGCGAGACACTCGGATTTGCCGCCTTCATCGATGCGGCCTCCGTGATCGACGATCCGCGCCCTAGCTTCAATGATCTGCGGGTCGGGATCGGCGCAGGCGTGCGATATTATACGGCCATTGGACCGATCCGGCTCGATATTGCGACGCCGCTGAACCCGCAGCCCGGCGACAATCCGGTCCAGGTCTATATTTCCATCGGGCAGGCTTTCTGATGCGGCGGGTCTGGCACATCCTGGCACGGTATCCCGTACGGACCTTGCTCGCCGGGTTCCTTCTGCTTGTCCTCATGCTCGCGTCCTTTGTCCGGATCGCCGCGATGACCGGGCTCGGCCACGGCTTCGCAGAGCGGCAGGTCGCGGCCCTGTCGCCGTCGGGCCAATCGATCCTGATCGAAGGCGTCTCCGGGGACCTGCTCGGCCGGTTCGAGATCGGGCGGCTGCAGGTGCGCGATGTCGACGGGACCTGGCTGGCAGCCGAGGCAGTCACCGTGCGCTGGTCGCCGCTGGCGCTCCTCGCAGGGCATCTGAAGCTGGACGAAGTCTCGGCTGAACGGCTGACCGCATCGCGGCGGCCCGAAACCCTGACCCGCGAGCAGGACGGTTCCGAAGACGGTGCCGGACTTGGGCGCTACACGCTCGGATCGCTCGTGATCGGGCGGCTTGAACTCGGAGCGCCGCTTGTGCCCGAGCCGCAGGTTCTCGGGCTGACGGCGACACTTGCAACCGATATTGCCACGGGCGAGCTTCAGGCCGACCTTGCGCCGATCACCGGCGAAGGCGACCGACTGAGCGCGGCCATCGCCTGGGGCGGCCGGGTTCCGGTCACCGGCACGCTGACCGGGTCCGGCCCGGATGGCGGCCTGTTGTCAGAGCTCCTCGGCCTTGGCGGACGCGGACCGGTTATCATCGGCATAGACGGGCGCGGCGACCGAGAAGACTGGACGCTGAGCGCGACAGGACGGGCGGGCGAAACGCTTCTGATGGCGCTGGACGCGCGCCGGGCCGGGGACGAGGTCAGTGCCGCCGCGAGGCTGGATCTGACGCAGTCAGCCCTCACAGCCGGGCTGGCCGGCCGGATCGGGCCAGGCGTCGAGCTTGCGGCTGAAGATGCCGGTTCAGGCCGCCTTGACGTGCGGCTTTCGAGCGAGGTCCTGACCTTGGCCATCAGCCCGGCGATCGATCTCGAGATGGGCTCTCTCGGGAGCGACACGATGCCGGTCTCTCTCCTCGTCAGGTCGCTCGGCCAGATCACCGGCACCGGCCTTGAGGGCGAGGCGCGCCTCGACGGAGTCCTGACGCGCATCAACAGCCAGACCTGGCAGGTGGATGGCGATCTCGATGCCATCGGGCTGGCGTTCGACCCGGTCTCGGCCAGCCGGATATTCGGGCCGCTTGAACTCACCGTCCGCACGGACGGGTCGGGGGTCGTGCTTGTCTCCAACCTGGCGAGCGAGGGCTTTCGCCTTTCGGGCAAGACCGATCAGCGTCTTGGCGATGCGCCCGGGCTCGTCGCCAAGGCGACATTTTTCCCGGAAGCCGGAGAGGCTGATGTCGGGTCTCTCGTCATGCGCGCGGCACAGGGCGAGGTCCGGCTCTCCGGCCAGGCAGCGTTCGATTTGTCCAAAATCGACCTTGACGGCTCGGCGAGCCTCGCGCCGTCCGGCGGCTTGCCGGGCCTTGCCGTACGCCGGTGGCGGGCGGTGCGCGGTTCGGCGGAGGAGCCAATCGCGATCACACTGGCCGGGCGGGCCGATCTAGCGGATTTGCCCGAAAGTCTTGGCGGCTGGCCAGGCGAGACGGCGGATATCCGGCTGGATGCGCTCGCGATGCCCGGCGGCGAACTGACGCTTCGCCGACTGAACATCAATAGCCCGCAGGCCCTGCTGTCGCTGTCCGGACGCATGGGCAATGGCAGTCCGGCTGCCCGCCTCGATTTTGAGGCAACATCGGGCGATTTCGGCGCGGCGGCATTCGACCGGCTGACCTTCGGTTTCGACCTTGCCGGAGCCGGGGACGGCATTAAGCTTGCCGGACAGGCGAGGGCGAGCGGCGTTCTCGCAGGCGGCGAACCGGTCGTAGCCCCGGCCCTCGATTTTGACGGCACATATTCAGGCGGTGTCATCACCGGCCGCCTCTCGGTCGGCGCAACCATCCGCGACGAGCCGTTCCGCTTGCAGGCTGAGCCGGAGATTTCCGGCACAGACTGGCGTCTCGCCAGCCTGTCAGCCTCCTGGGACCTGTTGAGCGGCTCCGGCATTCTCGCCGGTTCGGGAGCCGACCTGCGGGCGATCACCGGCGATCTCAGGGTCGAAGGCCGTCTCGGACGGTCGGCTTCCGCCCCGGCCTTTTCCGGATCTGTCGCCCTGTCCGATGCCCTCGCCTCATTCGATGTGACAGCAAGCAATGTGACAGCATCGGGGATCGAGCTTGCTGAAATCCGTCTCACCGGGTCCGGAGCCCGCAATGCGCTGACCGGAAACCTCATGCTATCGGGGACCGTGCCGCTTGGCGGCGATGATGACACATTCCGCCTGACCGCGCCCATCGAGGCCAATCTCGTCGACCCGGCCCTGACACTTTCGCCCGAAGGCGCCCTTGGCGGTGCCGCCTTCACGACGCTTGACCCTATTGGCATTGCCTTGCGGGGGGACGGACTGGCGGCAGAGGGGCGGTTCGGCCTGTTCGGTGGGTCTGCAGCATTCGACCTGGTTCAGGTCGGCGATGCGCTGAACGCCGGCCTGCGCATCGAGGGCGTACGCGCCGGGCGGCTAGGCCGCGTCTTCGGGCGGCGCGGACTGCGCGGGGAACTGGCTGCAGACCTGCGACTTTCCGGGGCCGGGGATGCGATATCCGGAGAGGGGGCGATCAGTATCAGCAACCTGCGCGCGGCCGGGCGGGAGTCCCTGCCGACGGACCTGCGCATGGATCTTTCGCTCGGCAGCGGCGTTCTGGCGATCACTGCCGCCACGCTGGCCGACAGCGAGGCGCTCTCGCTGCAGGCACGCGGCATGGTTCCGGTATCCGCCGCCGCGTCACTCTTCGGCTTGACCATTCTCCCGGATGCCCCGCTCGCATTCTCGCTGGCCGGCACCGGCCGACTGGAAAGCCTGTGGGCCCTATTCGGTTCGCCGGAAGCCCGGCTCGAGGGAAGCTTTGCGGTCAATGCAACCGGTGAAGGCCCGCTCGCGACGCTCTTCCCGGAGGGCACGCTGAGTGTGTCCGATGCAGTCTTCGAAGACGCGGCTTCCGGGCTTCACCTTGTCGGCATCAGCCTTTCGACCCGATTGGATGACCAAGCCGTCAGCGTCTCGGATTTCTCGGCGCGCGGTGTCAATGGCGGCACGATTTCCGGCAATGGCCGGGCCGGTCTCGATGGCTTCGGCGAAGTGAGCCTTGCGCTCGATGGCCTGAACGCTCTGCAGCGGGATGATATCTCGGCGAGCGTGTCCGGCACGGTCGCACTGTCCCGGCCGGATGAGCAGACATCGCTGACGGGCGATCTCGTTATCGACAGGGCCCGCATCAATCTCGACCGCCTGCCTGCCAGCGGCGTAACGACGATCGACGTGCGCTTTCCGTCGGAAAATGGGGAACCGGAAGTGGTCTCCGAGCCTGCCGTTCCGGTGCGGCTTGATATCGGGCTCAAGGCGAACCGGCGCATCTTCGTCGAGGGCACCGGCATCGCGTCCGAATGGGGCATCGATACCCGCATTCTCGGCACGCTTTCCGAGCCGCGCCTCGCGGGCACGGCGCGGATCGTGCGGGGCGACCTCGACTTTGCCGGACGCAATTTCCAGTTCGTGGATTCGCGCGTGGTGTTCAACGGCCTCCCGGAGTATGCCCGCCTTGCGATCCGCGCCGAGCGGGTTTCGGCGGACCTGACGGCCGGCTTTGAAGTGACCGGCACGGTCAGCGACCCGGCCTTTGCCTTGTCTTCGACGCCGTCCCTGCCCGAAGACGAGATTCTGTCCAGGGTTCTTTTCGGCCGGTCGGCGGCGCAATTGAGCGCGCTCGAGGCCGCGCAGCTCGCTGCTGCCGTTGCGCGCCTCTCTGGCGGCGGATCGGGTGGCTTCGACCTGATCGGGCCCCTGCAGGACGCCCTCGGGATCGACCGGCTGGATTTCGGAGTCTCTCAAGATGGCGATGCGACTGTCGGGGTCGGCGAGTATATCGGCGAGGACGTCTATGTCGAACTGCGCACCAATGCGCGGGGCGATACCGGGCTTGCCGTCGAATGGACCCCGCTCTCGAACCTTGCCTTGTCGACCGAGCTTGGCCAGGCGGCAGAGCCTCGCTTCGGAATCCGCTGGCGGCGGGATTTCAATATCGGCGACGGCCCGGCCACAGCGGCTGGGACGCAAGACGACCCTGTCCGGCCGGATGACGCCAGCCTAGACGGGGACCCGGCGCAGGGCGGCTGAAGGCGCAAGACCGGAAACCTATCCGACCGGGTCTCCGGACGCGCAACCCTGCCTGCCATGACATGCCGGAAAGGAGGAAGCGAACGCGTCCATGCTTTATCGATCTCGCGCCCTTGCCGAAGCCCTGCTCGGCCCGTCCTGGCGCTGGCCGCATTTCAAAATTGGCGAGCTTGCCTGCCATTGTGCCGGGCGGTTCTGCGCGGGGGACTACTGGCACGCGCCGGACTTTCTCGATGCGCTGGAGGCGCTGCGGTCCGAGGCGGGGCATGCCCTGCACGTTACGTCCGGCCATCGCTGCGCCCAGTGGAACGCAGCCGTCGGCGGCGCACCGCTCTCGCAGCACCGGACGCTTGCGGTTGACCTCGCGCTTGCCGGGCATGACCGGCACGCCCTGAAAGCGTCGGCGGTCCGGTGCGGATTTACCGGGCTCGGCCTTGCGCGGACTTTCCTGCATCTCGACCGGCGGGCGCGGCCCGCGACCTGGCATTATGGACGGAGCAAAGAGACATGGATGACGTGATCGGCCTTGCGGCGAGCGCTGCCTCGGGCGGCCTGTTCGGCCTTGTCGGCACGGCGCTCGGGCGCGTGGCGAACTTTTTCGAGCGGCGGCAGGACCAGGCCCATGAGCGGGCCCGATGGGGCCATGAAGGCGAGCTCCTCAAACTGCAGATGCAGGCCAGCCGGGAGGAGACCGAGGCCGCGCTTGCGCTCGCCGAGACGGCCGGAAGCTGGGAGGGCCTGCGCGCCTCGATGATGGCCGAAGCAGCGATCGGCGAGAGCTATCGCTGGGTGAATGCCGTGCGCGGCCTGACCCGCCCGGCGCTGACATTTCTCCTTTGGGCGATCTCGACGGCAATCTGGTTCCAGGCCGACGCCGCCGGGCGCGACGCGATCACCGAGACAGCAACCTTTGCGGCGACGGCGGCGACGCTCTGGTGGTTCGGCGACCGGGGGGCCAGGGGGCGGACGTAGGGCGGGATTTATCCAGCCAATGTCGCTGGATTTGAATGGCGGGGCGAGCCGCGCCCTACGGCTTTCGGACGGGCAGCGCGCGCGTTGCCCAGAGGACCAGTGCGATCAGCGGGAATTGTAGCGCTACGCGGCCCCAGAGGGCGGCCTGGCCAAGGTCGCGGTCGCCGAAGGTGATGCCTGCGAGGGCCATGTGCACATTGGCCGGCAGCACGGCGAGGAGATAGGCCGCAAGCAGCCAGCCGGTGAGCCTCAGCCGGAAGCGGGCGACAAGTGCGGCCGCGAACGCAAGCTCCATCAGGCCGGTGATCCAGACAATGAGGACCGGGAGCGGGAGCGCTGGCGGCACGATGCACGCGAAGGCGTCGTCGAGCACGAAATGCAGGATGCCTGCGACGAGAAAGAAGGCGGCGAGGACAAGCTGGGCAAGGCGTCGGGCCATGTGTTCGGGGCACTTTCCTTGCGGGTGGAAACAATCCGGGTTGAAGAGCCATCAGCCTGTGATCCCAGCTAAAGCTGGGAGGGCGTCCCGTCGCGAAGCGGGGGACATTAACAAAGGCCCCTGCCGGGGCATTCTTTGCCTATTTTTGATCCACTGGATCAAAAATTTTGGCGAAGCCAAACCGGCAAAGTGCAGCCTTGAGCCCGTTTCATGCGAGCGCAGCGAGCGGAAACAATCCAAGACAATCATTTTGCGCCGGATTTGATCCACCGGATCAAATCCGGGTCGCAAAATGGTGCCGCAAGGGAGAATTGAACTCCCGACCTCATCATTACCAATGATGCGCTCTACCACTGAGCTACTGCGGCTTTGCCATTTCCGTGCGGAGGCCTTAGCTTATGCCGTGTGGGATGAAAAGACCATTGACGCACGGGAGATCGGGAGATGGCGGACAAGCAGGACAAGGCAGAGAGCGAGAAGCGCAAGGCAGAAGCCCTGCGGGCCAACCTGCGCCGACGCAAGGAGGCCGGGCGAGCGGACAAACCGCCAAGCAAGACGCGCCGACCGCCGGACGCCGGCTGACTTCGTGCGGATGGTCCCGGCAGCGCGCTACCGGCTCGCCGGGTCGGGACCCCTGTCGGCGACGGTTGCGGCACGCGGGGGGGCGCTTGTCGGTCTAGCATGGACCCCGCCTGAGGGCGGCAAGCCGCTCCTGCTCGTGCTCGACCCTGACACGCGCGGTTATGACCGCGAGGCCGACGAGGCCCGGATTGGCGTGATCGTCGGGCGTGTCGCGGGGCGCATACGCAATTCGGCTTATGTGTCGGGCGAAGGGACCATTGTCCGGCTGACAGCCAATCAGGGGCCGCACCACCTGCATGGCGGGGGCCCGGGCGCGCTCGGACGCCTCGACTGGACGCTCGTGCAGGAGACGGGCGGGGACCGGCCGGAGCTGACGCTTGCCTGCCGATCAGCCGACGGCTCGGAAGGCTATCCCGGCAATCTGGAGGCGGAGGCGAGATGGACGCTCGATGGCGACACGCTGCACCTGCGCCTGCAGGCCTTCTGTGACCTTCCCTGCCCGGTCAACCTGACGGCACATCCCTATTTCAACCTCTCGGGCGGCGGCCTGCCCGCAACCGGTCAGAGGCTGCAGATTGCCGCGAGCCGCCTCTGCGAACTCGGGCCTGACCTTGTGCCGACCGGGCGGATCCTGCCGGCCCGGGGCGCGGCCAAGGACTGGCAAGCGGCAAGGACCATCGGCATGACGGGACTCGATGACATCTACCTCCTGAATGCACGGGAACGGCCTGCCGCGACGCTTTTTTCGCCCGCCACCGGCCTTGCGCTCGATGTCATGACGGACCGCGCAGCGCTGGTGGCCTATGACGGGGCGCACCTTCCAGCGTGTTTTGCAGAGGCGGGCGGGGGCATCTGCCTGGAGCCGCAGGATGTTCCGCTGGCGCTGAAGGCGGGCGGGGCGGAACACGCGGCCGGCGAACTTTGGGAGAGCCGGATCAGCTATCGGGTGAGCCGGCGGGACAGCGGCCAGCCGTCTGGCGGCTGAGGCCCGCTTACAGCCCCTCGCTGGCGCGGAAACGCGGCATATCCTTTCGACTGCGCATGTGACGGACGAAAGATATTGCCCCCGGCAGCAGCGCGCCGCCAAAATCCGTGTGGCCCAAGTGCAACAGGTCAGAAGATGAAGCACAGATGAATGACAATAATGTTACCCCCCGATTGACCAGCCCGAACCCAACGGCTTACGCATAGCAGGTGAAGCAGTCTGCATAGCAGGACTGTCAGGGCCGGAGCGGCAATGTTCCGGATGTGTGTGACCAATCTTTTCCTCGGCTGGCGGGAATAACCCCGCAGCCGGGAAATCGTTTAGGGAAGAGGAGCTCAGGGTGACCCGAGAATCAATGAAAACGAAACTGCTGGCGACCACGCTGTTCGTCGGCGTCAGCGGCGGCCTCTGGGCTGGCGCGGCCATCGCGCAGGAGACAGATGAAGCCCCGGTCGCCGTCCCGACGGCTGACGCTGAAGACGAGTCCGTCCAGGATCGCATCGTTGTTACCGGCTCGCGCCTCCAGCGCCCGGCAGACACGGCGATCGCAGTGACGACTATCGGCTCCGATTATCTCGACAGCCGCACGTTCACGAACGCCATCGAGGCCATCGAAGAACTGCCGCTTGCCGCCCTCGGCACCAACCTCGAAGGCGCCAACTTCGCGAACAATGACTTCACAGCGAACGCCAACCTCCTCAATCTCGGCACGAACCGCACCCTGACCCTCGTCAATGGCCGCCGGTTCGTCAGTTCAAACCAGGCAACCGTGTTCGTTCCGGGCAACTCGAACGGCGCACAGGTCGACCTTTCGCTTATCAATCCGGCGCTCATCGACCGCGTTGAGGCAGTCGCCGGGCCGGCATACGCATCCACCTATGGCGCAGACGCCGTCGGCGGCGTCATCAACATCATCCTGAAAGACGATTTTGAAGGGTTCGACATTACGGCCCAGGGCGGCATCACCGGTCTCGGCGATGGCGAGCAGTATCGCATTTCGGGCCTCGCCGGCCGGAATTTCCTGAATGACCGCGCCAATGTGACTTTCGGAGTCGAATGGTCGGACACTTCCCGCATCGGCAATGACGAGACGTCCCGCCCGGAAGCCAACTCGTTCTCGGCGATCGTTACGCCCTTCACCCAGGGCGGCGGCGTCTTCGACCCGGGCCCTTCGACGCTTCTCGTGCCGAACACAACGTTCGCGTTCAATTCGGCTAACGGGCTCCTCGTAGGCGGGTTCCAGTTCGGCGGCATCGCCGCAACCTCGACCGTCGTCCCCAACACCCAGTTCCCGGTGGGGGGGACTGCCGCGCGTTTCAGGGATGCTTTTACAGCCTTCCAGAACCAGTTCGGAGCCTCGCCATTCGTCTTCGCCCAGAATGGCAGCATAGATCCGCTGGCCTTGCTCGGGACATTCGGTGGCACTGGCGGCTTCCTGCAGGTACCAAATCCGGGCGGCGGTGCGGCTCTGCCTTTCGTTGCCGTTCCCCTTCAGTTCAACACCAACGGCGATCTGGTACCCTTCAATGTCGGCTCGCTCACGCCGCCAAATCCGAGTGACCAGAATTCGTTCATTGGCGGCGATGGCATCCTGGTGTCCGACTTCGGCACGATCAGGGGCGAGCAGGAGCGCTTGTCGCTGAATCTCGCCACACGTTTCGACATCACGCCTGACATCACCTATAAGGGCGAGTATTTCTACGCCAATATCGACAACAGCACGCTCGACGGCTTCAATAGCAACACGCCATTCGGGTCGACCACGGGCGGCACGCTGTCCATTCCGGTCTACATTGATCAGAACCCGTTCCTGAGCGCCCAGGCGGTTCAGACAATCGATAACCTGCAGGCGCAGGGCCTTGTGGTTCCGACCAGCGGCGGCCAGCGGCGCTTGTTCCTCAGCCGGGCGCTGACCGACATTGACGGCGGCATCGACGAAACCTCGGAGAGCGATTTCTACCGCACCGCGCAGGAAATCGCCGGCGAGTTCAATCTCGTGGACCGCGCCTTCAACTGGGATGCGGCGTTCACCTATGGCCGTGTCGAGCGTGAAAACGGTGCCGACACGCTGCTCGACATCGAATTTGCCCTTGCAACCGATGTCGTCGCCGATGCCAATGGCAATCCGGTGTGCCGCCAGCAGACGCTTGCCGCTCCGGAATCCGTTGCGATCCGGAATGGCGGCCTCGCCTTCATCAACAACGTCCAGGGCCTCATCCCGACCCAGGCCCAGATCGACGCGTGCGTGCCGCTGAATCTTTTCGGCTCGGGCTCCCCGTCACAGGCGGCCATCGACTATGTCAGCTCCTCGACGGCCTCCGACAATACGAGCGAGCAATTCCTGGCGGCGCTCCAGTTCGGCGGCGAGCTTATCGAGCTTCCGGGCGGCACCTCGGTGTTCTCGCTGCAAGGCGAGTACCGGAAAGAAGAGAACGAGTTCATTCCGGGAACGACTTTCGCCCAGGGACTTGGCCGGGCGACAACCGGGCAAGGTTCGCAGGGCGAGCTTGAATTCCTGGAAGGCGGACTTGAACTGAACGTTCCTATCCTCGGTGGAGATTTCAGTTTGCCATTCGCCCGTCTGCTCGAATTCGACGGTGCCGTGCGGGTCGTCAGCCGGGTCGGCGAAAGTCAGCTCACCGGCTTCCAGTCGGATCGCGTGACGGATGTCGTCTACCGTGCCGGCGGCCGGTTCTCGCCGGTTGACTGGCTGACCTTCCGCGGCTCCCAGTCGACGAGCATCCGCTCGCCGTCCATCGTCGAACTCTTCGGGGCTGGCGTGACGGGCTTCTCGGCGGCTGGTCGCGGCAATGCCAACCCCTGCGACCTCGACGCGATCGACGGCGGCCCGGCGGGCGGCATTCGCCGCACGAACTGCGAGGCTTTCGCCGCCCAGCTTGGCCTGCCGGCGGACTTCCTCGACACGTTCCAGGCAGAGGCCGGGGCCGCTCCCGCAGCCGGTGCTTCCAACCCGCTTCTCGCCAACGAGGGGTCGGAAGCATGGACGGTCGGCGTCGTCTTCCAGCCGGACTTCATTCCGGGCCTGACCTTCCAGGCGGACTATTACGACCTGCAACTCACCGATGAGATCCAGTTGACCTCGATCGCCAGCGAGTGCTTCGACCAGCCGAGCTTCCCGAACTCGACCGTCGATGGCCTTCTCGCCTGTAATGCGCTCGTCTTCGGTGTGCCTGGAGCGACGCCGGGAACCTTCGTTGTCCCTGCGATCAACCCGATTACGGGTGCTGCAGTCCTGCCGGTTGCCAATCCGGGCTCTCCGGCGCAGACACAGCAGCCGCTCAACTCGACCTTTACCTTCTTCGATACGCTCAACCTTCGCGAGCGTGAACTTGAAGCGGTGAATATCGACACGCGCTACACGTTCGATCTCGATGATGTGCTCGGTGGCCGGGCCAGCAACTGGGGTGGCCTGACCCTCGGTCACTCGCTCTACTACGTGATCCGGTACGATTTCATCACCGGCGGCGTCGTGGATCCGCAAGACGGGGAGAGTGGCAACCCGACGGTCACTAGCCGCCTCGACATTACCCACTCGGTCGGCAAGCTGAACCACACGCTGCAATGGTTCTTCACCGACTCGACGGTCGCCAACGTGCTGACGGCCAACCCGTCGACGCAGGCTCTGAGCTTTGCCCAGCCGTCGTTCAGCCAGTTGAACTATAACGTTCAGTACCAGGCGACCGAAAATGTCAGCATCCGGTTTGTCGTGAACAATCTCACGAACAACTTCCTTGATGCGGAAGCTGGTCTTGGCTCCAACGGGCTCGGCCGCGGCGACGCGATTGGCCGCCGGTTCTCGCTGGCCATCAACGCCCGGTTCTAGGCTTCGCCTGAACCAGCCAAAAACACAGAAGGGCGGCGCTTTCGGGGGCCGCCCTTTTTCTTTGGCGCGAATGAATAAGGCGAAGCGCTCAGGGTGCCCGACTATCAGGCTGTCAGGGTGGCCCGCACGGCGCGGTGCCAGGCGGCGAGAAGCCGGTCGCGGGTGGCGGTGTCCATCATGGGCTCGAAGCGGCGCACGGCGCGGTCGCGCCCGGCCCATTGGGCGGGGCTCGTCCAGCCTAGCTCCATGCCCGCAAGTGCGGCGGCCCCGAGCGCGGTCATTTCCATATAGTCCGGGCGCTCGACGGGCACGGCGCAGACATCGGCAATGAACTGCATCAGCCAGTCATTCGCCGCCATGCCGCCATCGACGCGAAGGAGGGAGACCGACGCGCCGTCGGCGGCAAAGGCGTCGAGCAGGTCGCGCGTTTGCCAGGCCGCCGCTTCCAGTCCGGCACGGACGATATGGGCCGCCCGCGTGCCGCGTGTCAGGCCGGAAATCATGCCCCGCGCCTCGGCATTCCAGTGCGGCGCGCCGAGCCCGGTAAAGGCCGGGACGAAGGCGACCCCGCCGGCGTCCGGCAGGCTTGCGGCGAGCGCCTCGGACTGCGTCGCATCGGAGATCAGGCCGAGTTCGTCGCGCAGCCATTTGATGACGGTCCCGGCATTGAAGATCGAGCCTTCGAGCGCATAGGCTCCTGCCCCACCAAGGTCGAAACCGACCGTACCGAGCAGCCGGTTCTGCGAGCGCGGCCGGGCTGTCCCGGTATTGGCGACAAGAAAGGCGCCGGTGCCATAGGTGATCTTGGCCTCGCCGGGAGACAGGCAGCCCTGGCCGACCAGGGCGGCCTGCTGGTCACCAATGGCCGACAGGATCGGGATAGGCGCGCCCAACAGGTCCGGCAAGGTTTCGCCATAGGCGTGGCGGCTCGGGCGGATGTCCGGCAGGAGGGCGCGCGGCACGCCGAACAGGGCGCACATCTCCTCGTCCCAGCCGCCTGTTGCGCCGAGGCCGAGACGGGCAAGAAGGGTGCGCGAGGCGTTCGTGGCGTCGCTCGCGTGGACGCGGCCGCCGGTGAGTTTCGCGATCAGGAAGCTCTCGACCGTGCCGAAGGCAAGCTCGCCCGCTTCGGCCCGCGCCCGCGCGCCGGGAACATGATCGATGAGCCAGGCGATCTTTGTCGCGGAGAAATAGGGATCAAGCAGCAGGCCCGTCGTTTCGCTGACCGTGGGCCCATGACCTTCAGCCTTGAGCTTGTCGCAGGCGGCGGCGGTGCGCCTGTCCTGCCAGACAATCGCCGGGGCTATGGGTTCGAGTGTGTCCCGGTCCCAGAGGAGAACGGTCTCGCGCTGGTTCGTGATGCCGATCCCGGCAATGCGTGACGCCCCGCCGACGGCCTCCGCAGCGCGCTGCGAGACGTCGAGCGTGCGGGCCCAGATCTCCGCTCCGTCCTGCTCGACCCAGCCATCGGCCGGGCAGGCCAGCGGCACGTCTTCCTGCGCGCGGGCAACCTCCCGAAAGCTCCGGTCAAAGGCAATGGCGCGCGTCGATGTCGTGCCCTCGTCGATCACGAGAATATGGTCGCTCATAGGCCCTCCCGGCTCTGTCCGGCAGGACAATGGCGCGTCCCGAGCAACCTCTCAAGCAGGGCGCACTGAAAACAGGCCGGCCCTCGCGGACCGGCCTGTTCGTGAGCGGGCACAAGGTGAAAGCAGCTACTATAGATCACCGCCGCCCCAGAGCACGGCAAACTCTTCGCAATGGACGAGAACGCTCGCATAATCATCCAGATTGACACCGGCCGGGACGAGATATTCCTGCGTGCCGCGCGTCGATTTGAGCTCGCCGAGAAGCAGCGAGCCTTCGACCGCGGTCGTGCCGGTGACGGTTGCAACATCTTTCGGCGACAGGAAGATTTTCAGGTCCGGACCATTGGCGGCGCGAAAATCATCGGCAAAGCGGATCACCGTCTGGCCGTCGCGCTGAATGACCTGCCAGTTGCCTTCAAGACGTTTCGACTTGCGAACGAACGTGCCGGAATGCAGCTCCGCTGCGGCGGCCGCAACCGGGGCAGGTTCCTGGGCGACGGCGAAGGAGAAGCCGATCCCGGCACCTGCGGTGACGAAAGCGGCGGCGACGAGAAGTGAGCTGACCTTCATGAACGGGTATCCTTTGAAGCGGGAGTTTATATGGCCCGCCTCATATGACGACGCGTCCGCTCAACCTCAATGCACGGGGTTTCACGAGCCGGTGCGGATTGAGCGCTCCCGCCTCACGCACACGCGAAGCGAGGGATCAGCCCTCTATCCTGACGAGCGCGTCCCCGAGGCTCGTGACATAGACCGGGCCGTCGCTTTCGGGCAGGATGACGCCGGTGACGAGGCCGGGCAGCGGTCCCCACAGGTCAGGCGACATGAGGTCGAGGCGGTGCTCGCCCGCGTCGCCCCGCCGGACCCATTCCCCGGCGCGCGCATCACTACCCGCGACGGGTTCCTGAAAGGCGAAGAACTGCGCGCCTGTGTCCGGATCGATCACGGCGACCGCATTGGCTATCGGCGAGGCGACCCACAGGTCTCCTTCGCGGTCGATCTCTATATTGTCCGGTGTCAGGATATCGGCGAGGACGCGGCGGTTCGTGAGCGAGCCCGTTTCTGTGTCGAGGTCGAAGGCTAGGACGCGGTCGCCGATCGTCTCGGCAAGATAGAGCGCGCTGCGGTCCTCGTCGATCACGAAACCATTGGCAAAGTCGAGGCCGGTCACGCGCGCTTCCGCAATGGCGGGCAATTCGTCCCCGGAAGAGGCCGGAAGCCGGAAAAGCGCGCCGTCGCCTAGCGGCCGGTCGGCGGCTGCGAACATGCGGGCTTCGGACCCTGCCCCCTGGTTTTCCGTGGATTGCGTGAACCACAGGGCGCCGGTCGTATCCCGGTGCGCCGTGTTGACGCCGAACACGTGCTTGTGGGCAAGGGTGACAGCTTCGCTCTGGAGGTTCACGCGCCAGATATCGCCGGTGAACACGTCCGCAACGAGGAGATGATTGCCGTCCGGCTCGAGCGAAACGCCGTTCGGGCCGGCGGGTGCGCCTGGCGGGGCATGGACATAGCCGGCCTCGGCGAAGCGGCCGAACGGGCGAACCGTCCCGTCTGCGGCGATGGCGACGAGGCCGCGGACCTGGTCGATGACGATCAGCCTGCCGTCAGGCAGGGCAACGCCGTCCTCGGCCCGGTGAAGCCCGCGCGCGGCCGGAAAGATCGCAGCTTCGGCCAGGGTCCATGTCACAGGCGAGGCTTCCGCCTGCGGGGCCTCGGCTTGCGGGGCAGCCGGTGGGGCCGTTCCGGCCGTGTCGGGCCCGCAGGAAGCAAGCCCGAGGGCGATGGCGGCGGCAGCCATTTTGGTGTGCATCTTGAGTACCCCCCTTTTCCGGCATGCCGGAGGCACGCCGTCACTTGCATGGCTAGCATCGCCAGCCTGCCCGGGGAAGCGGCAGCCTATCTCTTCAGGAAACCCGGCACATCATCGCCGAAGCCCTTGACCCCGTCACGGGCGGGTTCGAGAACAGGATCATCGTCGGGGCGCTTGTAGTCGCGCTTCGGGCGCTCCCGGCGGGGTTTGCGGTCATCGCTCCGGGCGGCCTGTTCAGCCGGCTTTTCCCGGACAGCGATAAGATTGCCGATCTCCGCCGAGGCTGGCTCGCTCGCCGGTTCGGACCGGCGGCTGCGGCTGCGCGCGCCACGATCCCCGCCGCGCCCGCGTTCGCGGTCCCGTCCCTTGCCGCCGCGATCGCCGCTCCGGCCACGCTTAACTTCGTCCGGCGGCAGGTTGGCAATCTCCTCGATGAGGCCGTCGATCGTCGCCTCGTCGACCTTGCGGCCGATCATCTTCTGCACGAAGCCCCACGACTTCTCGTCGGCCGGCCCGACTATCGTATAGCTTGTTCCCGTGCGTCCGGCGCGGCCCGTGCGGCCGATGCGGTGGACATAGTCCTCATCCTTCGGCGGCGGCCCGAAATTGAAGACATGGGAGACGTCCGGAATGTCGAGGCCCCGCGCGGCGACATCCGAGCCGATCAGGAGTTTCAGTTCGCCATTGCGGAAGCGGTCGAGTGTCTGCGTCCGGTAGGCTTGGGGAAGGTCGCCGTGTATGGCGGCGGCATCGAACCCGTGCACCGACAGGGACTTGGCGAGAATGTCGACTTCGGTCTTGCGGTTGCAGAAGACGATGCCGCTTTCGATCTGGCAGGAATTGAGGATGCGCCTCAGCGCGTGGCGGCGGGCGCGGGCGTCATTGGTCGGGATCTTGACGACATATTGCTGGATCAGTTCGGCGGTCTGGGCAGGCCGGGCCACCTCGATGCGTTGCGGGTCGCGCTGGAACTTGCGGGCGAGCTTCTCGATTTCCTTGGCGAAGGTCGCCGGGAAGAGAAGCGTCTGGCGCGACTTCGGAAGGAGATTGCAGATCTTCTCGATGTCGTCGATGAAGCCCATGTCGAGCATGCGGTCGGCTTCGTCGATGATGAGCGTCTCGACCCCGGTGAGGAGTATCTTGCCGCGCTCGAACTGGTCCATCATGCGACCGGGCGTCGCGATCAGGACATCGACGCCGATGTTCAGGAGCCGCTCCTGTTCCTTGAAGCTGACCCCGCCGATCAGGAGGGCCATGATCAGCTTGTGATAGGCCCCGTACTTGACGAAGTTCTCTGCCACCTGGTCGGCAAGCTCGCGCGTCGGGGCAAGGATCAGCGTGCGCGGCATGCGGGCGCGGGCGCGGCCCTTGGCGAGCCTGTGGATCATCGGCAGCACGAAGGCGGCTGTCTTGCCGGTGCCGGTCTGGGCGATGCCGGTGACATCGCGTCCGGAAAGGATGAGCGGTATGGCTTCCGCCTGGATCGGCGTCGGGATCGTGTAGCCGGCGTCTTCGACCGCCTGCTGCAAGAGGGGGCCAAGGCCAAGATCAGCGAAGGTCAGCGCCTGTTCGTCTTTAGTTTTTTCAGTCAAGGTGTTCAGGTCTTTCGGGTTGTTGATTTCATGCCTCGGGTCGTGCCGTCATCCATGACGGCGATCCGGGCATGTCTATCGCCCGGCGAACGTCTGCGTGGTTCGTGTAAACGAAAAACGCCCGCCCGTACAGGCGGACGTTTCATTTGCCCGGATGATGGGAGTTTCCGGGGGTGTTCTGCCGACCGGCTCAGGCGGCGTCGGCGAGATTCTGATTCGCGAAGTCCCAGTTCACGAGCGAGTCCAGGAACACATCCATGTATTTCGGGCGGGCATTCTGGTAGTCGAGATAATAGGCATG
>CAYSED010000019.1:33351-36427 GCA_964429935.1 uncultured Hyphomonadaceae bacterium | reverse complement strand
TCGAGGCGTCGGCCAATCCGGAAGACTATGCTCCCGACCATTTCATGGTCCGGATCGAGGACACGGACCTCATGACCGGCGACCTCGTGTCGGCCGTGTCCGCCCCGGTTACCTTCCAGCGGACGACGGATGGCGTGTCATGATGCGCAGCCTGCTCCTCGCCTGTGTCCTCTCCGGAACGACGGCAGCGGCCGAAAGCCCGGTCCTTGCCGGCACCTGGTCCTTCAAGGCCTGGGTCGACAGCGACTGCGACTTCACGGGCGTCGCGAGCCTCGGAACGCCGGACGCCAGCGGCTCGCCCGGGAGCTGCGAGCTGACAGCTCGCCAGGCCTGCACCAGCGGCCTTGCCTGGACGGTGAGGCAAAGCTGCACGGCAAAGCTCTCCGGCAACCGGCTCGTCGTGCGCTCGGCCATCGAGGAATTCCTGGAAGGCAGCCCGACCGACAGTTACTGGCCCGACAATTTCCTCCTGACCGTGGAGTCCTCCGAACGCATGTTCGGCGCGCTGCATTCCTATGGCGCACACAAGGCGGTCTGGGAACGCGACGAGGGGGCGGTTTCGTGATCCGGCCGGCGATCCTTTGCCTCATCCTGGCCGCGCCCTGCCTGCAGGCTTCGGCCTATGACATCACCGGCGGCTGGTCTTTCCGCACCGAGATCAAGGACAAGGGCTGCGAGATCACCGGCAACATGTCGGTCCAGCCGGCGGACGAGAACGGCATCCGGACCTGCAATTTCGTCTCCCGCGAGGTCTGCCGCGCAGAGCCTGACCTGTCCTGGCAGATGGAACAGTCCTGCCGCATCACCCCGCAGGCCGGGCGCTTTCTCATCCGCAGCGAAGTGGTCGCCAGCCTGACTGAAGGCTATTCCGGCGAACATTACCTGCCGGACCATTTCAATGTCAGTCCCGAAAGCCGGGTCCGGATGACGGGCCTATGGCAGGACAAGCTGTTCTCGGCCCCGGTCCTGTTCTGGCGCGACGACAACACGCCCGTATCATGACGAGGCCCCGTCCACGCACTTTTCCCGCCCCTGCAGGAGCAGGCCCGGATACCGATGTCCTCATCATCGGGGCCGGGCTCGCCGGGCTGTTCCTGGCACTGAAGCTCGCCCCGAGGCCTTGCCTCGTCATCTCTCCGGCCCCGCTCGGGACCGCCGCCTCGTCCGCCTGGGCGCAAGGCGGGCTGGCTGCCGCGCTCGATCCGGCCGACAGCCCGGCAGAACATGCCGCCGACACGGTCGCGGCTGGGGCCGGCCTTGTCGATCCGCGCATCGCCGAGCTGATCGCGACGGAAGGACCGTCACGCGTCATCGACCTTCTCGAGCTTGGCGTGCCCTTCGACCGGACCAAGGACGGCGCGCTTGCCCTGTCGCTCGAGGCGGCACACTCCCGGCCCCGGGTCGCCCGCGTCGCCGGCGACCTTGCCGGGCGCGCCATCATGGATGCCCTCACCCATGCCGCGACGGCCTGCCCGTCCATCAAGGTCATGGAAGGCGCACGGGCCGTTGCCCTCCTGCAGGACGACAATGGCCGCATTGCCGGGGTCGTGCTGAGCCGTTTGGACGGAACGCACGAGGCCGCGACGGCGCGGGAGACAGTCCTCTGCACCGGCGGCTCCGGCGGACTTTTCCAGGTCACGACCAATCCGCCCGAGGCGCGCGGCGATGCCCTCGCCATGGCGTTTGGCGCCGGAGCCCTGATCGCCGATACCGAATTTGTCCAGTTCCACCCGACCGCCCTCGATGTCGGCCGCGACCCGGCCCCGCTCGCTACCGAGGCCTTGCGCGGCGAAGGGTCGATCCTCGTCAACCGGGACGGCACGCCCTTCATGGCCCGCTACCATGCCCTCGCCGAGCTTGCCCCCCGCGACCATGTCGCCCGTGCCATCCATGCCGAGCGCGCCGCCGGGCGCGGGGCCTTCCTCGATGCCACCAAGGCCGTCGGCGCGCACTTCCCCGAACATTTCCCGACGGTGTTCAAGGCCTGCAGCCTTGCCGGCATCGACCCGCGCAGCGACCTCATGCCCATCTCCACGGCGGCCCATTACCACATGGGCGGCATCGTCTCGGATGTCTGGGGCCGCTCCACGGTAGATGGCCTGTCGGTTTGCGGGGAATGTGCCTCGACCGGCGCGCACGGCGCCAACCGCCTTGCGTCCAATTCCCTCCTTGAAGCGGTTGTCTTTGCCGAGCGCATAGCACGGCGGCTCTCGGACCGGGTTCTGGATGCCCCGCGCACCGCCCATGCGATCATCCCGCCCGAACTGCCGCAGGCCGCCCTCCAGGCGCTCCGGAGCGCCATGGCCGACCATTGCGGCGTCGTCCGCGACCGGTCCGGCCTCGCAACGCTCCTCGACCTTCTGGACAAGCTCTCGGCGAAGCATGGCGAGACCCGCTCCCTGCTGGCAGCCCGGCTCATCGCCTGGCCCGCCCTGCAGCGCCGCGAAAGCCGGGGCGGCCACTATCGCAGCGACCATCCGGACCCCATCGCGCCCGAGCGGACCTTTCTCGGCCCGCAATCCTTGCCCCAGCCTGTACTGGCCTGATCCGATGAGCCTTGCTGCCCCGCCGCCCCTGCCCGCCATCATTCTCGACCCTATCGTCCGGCTCGCGCTTGCCGAGGACCTTGGCCGGGCCGGCGACCTGACAAGCGATGCCTGCATTCCGGCCGGGACCGTCATGACCTTCAGCATTCGCGCCCGGCAGGCAGGCCGCCTTGCCGGGCTCGATGCCGCGCGCCATGCCCTGAGACTCGTCGACGAGCGCGTTCGCCTTGAGCTTGGCCGGGAAGACGGCGCGGTCCTGCAGCCCGGGGACATGGTTGCCAGACTCGCAGGCGACGCCAGGTCGATCCTCGCCGCCGAGCGCGTCATGCTGAATTTCATCGGCCGCCTGTCCGGAATCGCCACGCTCACCGCCGCTTTCGTCGGCCGGATCGAGGGCACAGGCGCGCGCATTGTCTGCACGCGCAAGACGACCCCCGGCCTCCGCGCGCTCGAGAAGCGCGCTGTACGGTGCGGCGGCGGCACCTCCCACCGCTACGGGCTCGACGATGCCATCCTCATCAAGGACAACC
>CAYSED010000019.1:22940-33341 GCA_964429935.1 uncultured Hyphomonadaceae bacterium | reverse complement strand
AACCACATCGCCGCCTGCGGCTCGGTCAGCGACGCACTCAATTGCGCGAAAGCCTATGCCGGGCACCTGCGGATGATCGAGGTCGAAGTCGATACGCTCGCCCAGCTTGCCGAGGCCCTGCCGCACGGCCCCCATGCCGTCCTCCTCGACAACATGGACCCTGCGACGCTGCGGGAGGCCGTCGCCATGGTCGCCGGCCGCTGCGTCACCGAGGCCTCCGGCGGCGTCACGCTCGATACGGTTCGGACGATCGCGGAAACCGGCGTGGACTTCATCTCGGTCGGGGCGCTCACCCATTCGGCGGCAAACCTTGACGTCGGCATGGATGCGGGCTGAGGGTGGGCACCGGACCGGGAGCCTGCGCATGACCCTATCAAACGCCCGCAAGGCCATTTTCGTGACCGGCGCGGCGTCCGGGATCGGTGCCGAAACCGCCCGGCATTTTGTCCGCAAGGGCTGGTTTGCCGGACTTTACGACATCGATATGGACGGCCTTGCCATGCTCGCGGCCGAGCTTGGCGACCGAAACTGTGTCAGCGGCCGCCTAGACGTGCGCCTCGATGCCGACTGGTCCGCTGCCGTGGCCCAATTCTCCGGGGCCACCGGCGGGGCGATGCACCTCCTCTTCAACAATGCCGGGATCGGCCGCCATGGCTGGTTCGAGGACATCTTGCCCGCTGATTGCGACGCCATCATCGACATCAATGTCAAGGGCGTCATCAAGGGCATCCACTCCGCCCTGCCGCTGCTGAAGGCGACCCCCGGGGCCCGGATCGTCAACGTCGCCTCGACCGCAGGCTTCGTCGGATCGCCACAGCTTGCCGTCTACTCGGCGAGCAAGTTTGCCGTCCGCGGCCTCACCGAAGCGCTCGATATCGAGTTCGAGCCTCTCGGCATCAAGGTCACGAGCCTCGCGCCCTGGTTTGTTGATACGCCGATCCTCCAGATGGGCGACCGGCCGGGTTCAAATCACCGGATGAGCGATGATCTCGAAGCGTCCGGCATGAAGGTCTATCCGGTCTCCCTGGCGGCCGAAGGGGCATGGCAAGCCGCCCATGGCACACGGCTGCATTACGGGGTTGGTGACCTGTCGACCCGGACCCGCTTCATGGCACGTTTCCTGCCCGGGGTCCTGCGCCGCCAGATCGCTAAGCGCCTGCCCGCGCGGGACCGGTAGCCAGCCGCGCCGGCTGTCCTACGGCGCCGGCGAGAGAACCTTCGCGGAAGGCTGGACCTCGATCTCGCTCTCGATCAGGGCAATCTGCTGGGCGAGCGCCTCGCGCTTCTCGGCGACGGCGGCGCGCGCCGTGGCCCATTCGTTGCCGCGCGGGAAGCGGTAGAAGATGTGGGTGTCGATCCTCGCCGTCCGGACGAGGCCGGCATTCCAGACCGGATCGACATAGGTCGCGTGATAATGGGTCGCCGAGCCGGTCCGGGGCTCGTGCAGGTCCATCATGACATGGGCCGCAGCGATTTGCGCCGCTTCCCATTTCCGGCCCCGCGGCTTGTTGCGCATGGCCCCGTCGCACGTGAAGGTGAACTGGCACCCGGTCGTTCGGGTCGCGCCCTGGTAGACCACGTCGCAGACCGTGTTCGGATAGCGATGGTCGGCCACGCGGTTCATGATGACTTCGGCAACCGCAAGCTGGCCCTCGGTCCGCTCGCTGCGGGCCTCGTAATAGATGGCTTCCGAGAGGCACTTGTGATCGGCCGCCACGTCCTCAGCGCGGCTAAACTGGCCAGGCTGGACCGGCATGACCGTGGCAATGGCGGCCCCGTCACGCTCGTTCATCGCATAGCGGCTGAGGGCAGCGCGCGGGTCGCGCTCGAAGGAATACTCGACGGTCCGCAGCCACGGATGCGCGAGGAGCGTCGAGGCTTCCTGCTCGGTGCGCACGGCGTCGGCGGCGTTAACCGACATGGCCAGCATCTCTGCCTCGGCCCGGAAGTCGGCCTCGGCGCGCTGGACATCATGCCGGATGGCGATGGACGGCAGAACGGTGCAGGCCGCAAACGCGCAGCTCGCCGTGACCAAGCCGCGGCGAACGAGATCTCGCTGTTCCTGATCGCTCATTGCCAACCACCAAGTTGCCAGCCTCTTGCGACTGGCTTTCACCGACCGCAGGATGCGGGTCAGAAGTTTCCCAAATGTAAACATCAACCCGCTCCATGGCATCGCGTATCTTATGTCCGGTTAGGCATATTCCGTGCCAAACCAGCCCGATGCTCGGACAATCTGAGACCACGAGTTAGGTCCTAAACGACCGTCAGACAATGAAAATGACGCTTTGGCGAATGACAAATCCGTCACGGAATTTGGCGTCAGGAGTTAGCGCTTGCGCCTGGATTTCAGGCATTCCGGCAAGAAATCCTTTACGACTGCGTCACTTAGCTGGGCTGCCGCAGCCTGCCGAAATCCTGGGGTGCAGACCCTGTTTGTGGCCCGAAAGCCACATGGAAGGCCAAACAGATGACGGGCTATCCCGCCGCCTGCTTCAGGGCGGCATGGGCGGCTGCGAGTCGGGCGATCGGCACGCGATAGGGCGAACAGGAGACATAATCGAGCCCTGTCTCGTGGCAGAACGCCACCGAGGCCGGGTCACCGCCATGCTCCCCGCAGATGCCGAGCTTGATGCCGGGACGCGCCTTGCGGCCCCGCTCGGTCGCGATCCGGACAAGCTCGCCGACCCCGTCGCGGTCGATCGTGACGAACGGATCCTTCTCGTAGATGCCCTTTTCCTCGTAGATCTTGAGGAAGCGGCCCGAATCATCGCGGGAAATACCGAGCGCTGTCTGCGTCAGGTCATTGGTGCCGAACGAGAAGAAGGCTGCGGACTTGGCGATCTCCCCTGCCTGCAGGGCGGCGCGCGGCAGCTCGATCATCGTGCCGACGAGATAGTCCACGCTCATGCCGGTCTCGGCAAAAACGGCCCTGGCCATCTCATCGACGACGCGCTTCAGGATCTCGAGTTCCCTGTGGGTCGCGACGAGCGGGATCATGACCTCCGGGATCGGCGCTTCGCCGGTCTCCTTCGCGACCGCCACTGCCGCCTCGAAGATCGCGCGCGCCTGCATCTCGTAGATCTCCGGATAGGTGATGCCGAGCCGGCAGCCGCGATGGCCGAGCATCGGATTGCTCTCGGCAAGCTCCCCGGCGCGCCGTTTCAGGTCCTCGACGCTCACCCCGGTCGAGACGGCGACGGCGGCAAGGTCGCCGTCGGTGTGCGGGAGGAACTCGTGCAGAGGCGGATCAAGCAGCCGGATCGTGCATGGCAGCCCGACCATGATCTTGAAAATCTCCGTGAAATCAGACCTTTGCATCGGCAGGAGTTTCGCGAGCGCGGCCCGGCGGCCCTTTTCGTCGGCCGCAAGGATCATGGCGCGCACTTCGGCGATGCGCTCGGCATCGAAGAACATGTGTTCCGTGCGGCATAGGCCGATCCCCTCGGCACCGAAATTGCGCGCCGTCTCGGCATCGGCCGGCGTGTCGGCATTGGTGCGCACCTTCAGGCGGCGGACCTTGTCGGCCCAGGCCATCAACTGGCCGAAATCGCCCGACAGGTCCGGCTTCGTCATCTTGACCGCCCCGAGCAGCACCTCGCCCGCCGCCCCGTCCACGGTTATCACGTCCCCGGCTTTCACGGTGCGCCCGGCAAAGCGGAACTCGCCCGCCTTCAGGTCGATCACCAGCCCGCCTGCCCCGCACACGCAGGGCCGGCCCATGCCGCGCGCAACGACCGCCGCATGCGAGGTCATGCCCCCCCGCGCCGTGACGATGGCGCGCGCCGCGTGCATGCCGTGAATGTCCTCCGGCGAGGTTTCGACCCGGACAAGGATTACGTCCTCGCCCGTTTCGGCAAGGCGCGTCGCCTCGTCGCTGTCGAACACGACCCGGCCGACTGCCGCGCCTGGGCTCGCCGGCAGGCCCTTGACCACGACATCGCGCACCGCATCGGCGGCAATCGCCGGGTGCAGGAGCTGGTCGAGCTGGCCAGGCTCGAGCCGCAAGACCGCCTCGGTTTCGCTCAGCACGCCCTCGCGCGCCATGTCGACCGCGATCTTCAGCGCCGCGGCCGCCGTGCGCTTGCCGTTGCGGGTCTGCAGCATGTAGAGCCGCCCGTCCTCGACAGTGAACTCGAGGTCCTGCATGTCGCGGTAGTGGCCTTCGAGCTTTTCAGCCACGGCCACGAGCTCGGCATAGACGCCCGGCATCGCCTCTTCGAGCGGCGCATCTGACGAACCGAGCGCGTCGGCCCGGACCCGCGAGATCGGCGCCGGCGTGCGGATGCCCGCCACAACGTCCTCGCCCTGCGCATTGATGAGATATTCGCCATAGAAGACCTTGTCCCCGTTCGAGGGGTCGCGCGTGAAGGCAACCCCGGTCGCCGAAGTCTCGCCGAGATTGCCGAACACCATCGACTGCACGGTCACCGCCGTGCCCCATTCCCGGGGAATGTCGTTCAGCTTGCGATAGAGGATCGCCCGGTCGTTCATCCAAGAGCCGAACACGGCCCCGATGGCGCCCCAGAGCTGTTCTTTCGGGTCCTGCGGGAATGGCCGTCCGAGCCCGCTCTCGACCGCTTTCTTGTAGTCGCCGATGACCGCCTTCCAGTCTTCGGCGGACATGTCCGTATCAAGCTCGTAGTCATGGGCTAGCTTGTAGTCGTCGAGAATGTCCTCGAACGTGTCATGCGACAGGCCGAGAACGACATTGGAATACATCTGGATGAAGCGGCGATAGCTGTCATAGGCGAAGCGCCCGCCCGCCTTCTCCGCCATGCCTGCCGCCGTCGCATCATTGAGGCCGAGGTTCAGGACCGTGTCCATCATGCCCGGCATGGACGCCCGCGCGCCGGACCGAACCGAGACGAGCAGCGGGTTATCCGGGTCGCCGAAGCGCTTGCCTGCGACCCGCTCAAGCTGGGCGAGTGCCTCTTCGACCTGCGGATCGAGCGAGGACGGATAGGCGCGTTCAAGCTCGTAATAGGCCGTACAGACGGCGGTCGAGATCGTGAAGCCGGGCGGCACGGGCAGGCCGAGCTTCGCCATTTCGGCGAGGTTTGCCCCCTTGCCGCCAAGCAGGTTCTTCATCCTGGCATCGCCATCGGCCGTGCCGCCGCCAAAGGAATACACCCAGCGCTCGGTTTCGGTTTGCATCGCGGCCAGTCCCATTCTCGTTCCGTCCTATGCTTCTATCTTTGAAAAGTCGGCAACCCTGCCAAGGGCATCGCGCATCATGGCGAGGATCAGGAGCCGGTTGCGCCTGACATTGCTGTCGTCGGCATTGACCTTCACCGTGTCGAAGAACGCATCGACCGGTGCACGCAAACTGGCAAGGGCTCCCATGGCAGATTCGAAATCCTCGCTGGCAAGCGCGGCGTCTACGCCGGAAACCGCTTCCTGCAGCGCGGAATGCAAGTCCCGTTCCGCCTTTTCTTTGAGGAGTTTGGGGTCCGGCGCACCGGAATAGGTCACGCCGTCTTTGGCTTCTTCGGCTTTCAGGATATTCGCCGCACGCTTGTACCCGGCGAGCAGCGCGTCGCCATCTTCGGACCTCAAGAATTTCTCGACGCCATAAGCTCGGCGACTAAGGCGAAGGAGATCATCCTCTCCAAGCGCGAACACGGCATCGATAACATCATGGCGAATGCCTTCATCACGTAGGTATTGCTTCAAGCGGTCGGCGAAGAAGGCGAGGAGGTCGGGAACTAGTACATCTGGACTTGGTATAGGCCCTGAGTCACGTGCTTCAAAATAGTCGCTGATCGCGTCAAAATGGTGATGCCTCAAATGCAACTGCAACGTGCTAGAAAGTCCCAACCGAACCCCATTCTCCAGAACAATCCGCACCACGCCCAGCGCCGCCCGCCGCAACGCAAACGGGTCCTTCGACCCGGTCGGCTTCTCGTTGATCGCCCAGAAGCCGACCAGCGTATCGAGCTTGTCGGCGAGCGCGACGGCAATGCTCACCGGCGCGGTCGGCACCGGGTTTGACGGCCCGAGCGGCTGGTAATGGTCCCGGATCGCGTCAGCGACCTGTTCAAGCTGGTTTGCTTCAAGTCCCGCCAATAAATTTGTCATCCCGGACGCCGAAGGCGATCCGGGACCCAGAGCTCCGGAAGCAACTTTCTGGGTCCCGGACAAGCTCTGCGAGCTTTCCGGGATGACAGGGTTGGCCACTTCCAAAGCATAATACCGCCCCATCACGCCCTGGAGCTCGGGAAACTCGTAGACCATTTCCGACACAAGGTCCGCCTTGCAGAGCCGCGCAGCGCGTTCGGCGAGGTCCGGGTCCGCCCCCACGGCCGGCGCAAGCTCCCGCGCGAGCAAAGCCACCCGCTCGACTTTCTGGGCAAGGCTGCCAAGCTCCTTCTTGAACTCGATCCTGGCAAGTTTCGCGGCCATGGCCTCAAGGCCATTGGCCTTGTCATTCTCCCAGAAGAAACGCGCATCGGCGAGCCGGGCCGACAGGACACGCGCATTCCCGGCGGCGATCTTCGCCCCCCCATCGGCCGCCGCGATATTGGCAATCGTCACGAAATTCGGCGCGAGCGCGCCGGTCTTCAGATCGCGCACGGCAAAATATTTCTGGTGCGTCCGCATGGAGAGGCGAATCACTTCGGGCGGCAGGTCGAGAAAGGCGGGGTCCATCGCCCCGAGCACCGGCACAGGCCATTCGGCAAGCCCGGTCACTTCGTCCAACAGCCCCTCATCCTCGACGAGTTCCAGCCCCGCTTTGGCACACACGGCCTTCGCCTTCTCGGCGATCAGGGTCTTGCGATCCTCGCGCGAGAGGCGAACATGGCCCTTGCCTTCCAGCTGCTTCCTGTAGTCCGCCCAGCCGGTCACTTCATATGGCCCGCGCCCGTGCACGCGGTGGCCCTCGGTCTCGTTGCCGCTCCTGATGCCCTCGACCTCGAACGGGACGATCTTGCCGTCAAACACGCAGACAATGCGCTGCAAGGGCCGCACCCAGCGAAGATCTCCGGTTCCCCACCGCATGCTCTTCGGCCAGTGGAAGCCGCGAATGAGGGCGGGCACGGCCTCGGCGACGATCTCCGCCGCCATCCGTCCCGGCGTCTCGATCAGCGCGACATAAGACTCGCCCTTTTTCGGATCGCTGACCACGCTGGCCTGGGAAATATCGCTCAGCCCCGCCCCGCGCAGGAAGCCGGCAATCGCCTGTTCCGGCGCGCCGACCTTCGGGCCTTTGCGTTCTTCCCGCACATCGGCAGACCGCTCCGGCAGGCCATCGACGACCGCCACGAGCCGCCGCGGCCCGGAACAGGTCACGAGGCTGTCAAAGCCGAGCCCGGCCGCTTTCAGGGCCTCGCCCAGCGCCCTGCCAAGGTCGGCCTCCGCCTTCGCCTGCATGCGGGCGGGGATTTCCTCGCTGAAAAGCTCGATGAGGAGTTGCGGCATGGTGCCCGGCCCTTGGATCGCTCGTAATGCGTCGGTCTAGTCGGTGCAGGCCGCGCGTCAAGCATGCGCATTAGCGGCGCGCCTCGCTAGCCGAGCGACTTGTGCGTTCCGTCGCAGAGCGGGCTCTTGCCTGTCCGCTTGCAGGCGCAGAACCAGACCATGCCCGTCTTCGGTGCCTCCCAGCCCTGCGGGACAAAATCGGTGACCTTGTGCGAGCCGTCGCAAAACGGCTGCTTGCCCGAGCGCCCGCACGTGCACCACCAGTACATGCGCCCCTCTTCGACCTCGACGGCAACCGGCTCGCGCCCTGCAATCATCGGTTCGTCGCTCATCGAGAGCCCTTTCTTGTCGTTTCTCCAAAGACCTGCCACAGTCTCGCCCATCGGACAAAGGCGTGGCAAGGGGAGCTCCACGACATGCGCAAGAGACCTGTAACTTTCATTCTGACCCTCGTGGTCCTCGCCTTTGCGGCCGTGCTCGGCTTCTTCTATCTCCAGGAAGGCTCGTTCGAGGGCGCAGGCCGCCGCATGGACAATATCCTGTCCGGCGCGGGCAGCGAAGCCAACAGGATGGCCGACACGGCCCTCGACCGCGCCGAATCAGTCGCCCGCGACGTCGCCGACGGCCGCGATGAACCGGAAGCGCCGAACTAGCCTGCCTATTCGGCCGACTTGATTTCGGAAAAACACTTGATCCAATCATGAGTGCGAAGGAGCACTGATGGGTTCGATTTGGGAAGTCTTGTATCGAAACCAGGGGCGACTGTTCGAGCTGTTCTGGGCGATGACGCTTGTTTCGCTGATCGCTAGTCAGGTGTTCAGACTGGAGATGCTCGCGGGCTTGGCTTCGGTACCTACGATCTTCGCGCTGATAGCATGGCCTGTATCTGCAGCAATGTTGTTCGAAAATCCAACGAACAAGGTCTGGGTGTTCTTATCGATCCTGCCAATAGCATTTCTCGCTTTGCTTCTACCTGCCTATATTGCGAGCCTGATTACTCTTGCCCCAGAATTATCCTTAAGTCTTTCTGAACATTTTTTCTTATTCACAATGATGAGCTACTTTCTGGTTTGCCTACTCGTTGCGTTTCGGGTCGCCAGGAACACTCGATATTCTTTTCTTGTCACGTTCTTTTGTTTGATTCAGTGGATCTTCACTCGAGATATCCCACGGATCCGGATCGACGAAAAGCTGTCGAGTCTAGGGGGCAAACGTACTGCCAGGAAATTCAACTAGCGAGCGATTACGCAGATGCCAGCGGCAGGGTTGCTACGCGACCGCCTGCGAAGCCCACAGCTCCGCCGCGCCCTTTGCCAGGTCCCGCACCCGCCCGATAAAGGCCTGCCGCTCGGTCGGCGAGATCGCGCCGCGCGCATCGATCAGGTTGAATGTGTGGGAGGCCTTCAGCGCATAGTCATAGGCCGGCAGCGGCAGGCCCGCCTCGCGCAGCGCAGTCGACTGCGCCTCGCAATCGGCGAACCAGCGCTGCAGCATGGCCACGTCAGCATGCTCGAAATTGAACGCGGACTGCTGCTCCTCGTTCTTCAGGAAAACATCGCCATAGGTCAGCGGGATGGCACTGTCCGGGGCGTTGAACGGCATGTCATAGACATTGTCGACGCCGAGCACATACATGGCGAGGCGTTCGAGGCCATAGGTCAGCTCGCCCGAGACAGGGCGCACGTCGAGCCCGCCGACCTGCTGGAAATAGGTATACTGGGACACTTCCATCCCGTCGCACCAGACCTCCCAGCCGAGCCCCCAGGCCCCGACCGTCGGATTCTCCCAGTCATCCTCGACAAAGCGGATATCGTGCACGCCCGGGTCGATCCCGATGGCATAGAGGCTTGTCAGGTAAAGGTCCTGCAGGTCCGCCGGGTTCGGCTTCAGGATGACCTGGAACTGGTAATAATGCCCGAGCCGGTTCGGGTTCTTGCCATAGCGCCCGTCCGAAGGCCGCCGCGACGGCTGGACATAGGCCGCGCGCCATTCGGCAGGCCCGAGCGCGCGCAGCACCGTCGCCGGATGCAGCGTCCCGGCCCCGACCTCCATGTCATAAGGCTGCAGGATCGCGCAGCCCTGCCCGGCCCAATAGGCCTGAAGCGTCAGGATGATGTCCTGGAAAGAGGTGGGCTTCACGGCTTTTGATGATGCGGTCATTGGCAAGTTCAATCAGCTGCAATCGGGTTCTGCTAACCGTCGAGGTCCGTCCGCGCAAGCCGGATCGCTCGCCAACAGCGACAGCGCAGACAATAATTCATCGATAGTCCTCGCTATTCATCTGGCATTCCCCGCACGACTGCAAAAGACTTTGTGTCAGGCTTGAACGAGGCGATCATCAATCCTGAACAGGAACCGCGAGCATGCAGTTTGGAGACTACCTGAAAGAAAAGCGCGATGCACAGGGCTGGACCCAGCCCGAAGCAGCCAGGCGCGTCGGGATCGAACAGTCCTACCTGTCCAAGCTCGAAACGGGAAAGTCCTATCCCTCTGAGGAAGTGTTCCAGCAACTTGTTTTAGCCTATGCCATCGACGTCCCCAGAATGCTCGAAATCCTTCCGACGCCGGAATTGAAGCGGCTTCGGGAATTGCGGGATGTCCGGAGCGCGCTCTTGCAGGCGCAGGATCGGACCCGGCGTTCAGCAAGAGGATGGCTCATCGCCAGCCTCGCATTGGTCCTGCTCGGAGCGGCGAACACCGGCCTGTACCTGCTGGCAGAAGAAACCCGCTTAGATACGGCGACATATGTATCCCATGGCGTGCTCGAACCCGGTGAACCGGTTGATGCGTACGATATCGTATGGCGCAGACCGTCGGGCACCGGAAACGCCATTACGGAAGCCGAGGACAGACGGGCATTTATGACCGACAGGCTTGAACAGGATTTCATCACGGAGACCGGTTCCGATGAGCGATCATCCTTCATCCGGGAAACGCCTGAAGGCCGCCGCCATTATGAACTTATCGGCAGAGACCGGA
>CAYSED010000019.1:0-22930 GCA_964429935.1 uncultured Hyphomonadaceae bacterium | reverse complement strand
ATTCAGCCCTCACCGCTGAGATGGTTCCTTGTGCCCGCGCTCATTAGCCTGTTCGGGGCGTTCGCCTGCTTCGCGATCAGTTTTCGGTGGCCTTAGCCAGTCAGAGCCAGGACGATCCGTCATGATCGGCCGACTCTTCGCCGCCGCCAAATACGAGATTGTAGAAGGCCGGATGGCCGAGCGCGCCAATGGTCAGGCCGAGAACCGTCCCGATGATCAACAAGAAGGCCAGCATGGCCTTGCGCTCCTTTACCAACAGTCTCTTCATACATGGGAAGATAGCACAGGCTTGCAAGTGCAGACACCCTCATGCGTCAGCGCCAGTCGAGCCCCCGCCCTTCCAGCGCGTCCCGTGCCCGCGCCGTCAGCGACCCGCCCGGCGTCTCGTGCAGGTCGAGCCCGGCCAGAAGGCGCACCGGCCCGGACCGCAGCCCCTTGCGGGCGCGCACGAGCACCCGGCTCGCTTCGGTCCCCGGCGCAGGCCGGATCGGCAGGACCGTGATCTCGCCCGCCTGCCGGTCAAGCCGGGAGAGAAGCCGCGCAAGGTCCGCCGCGCGGTGGATGAGCACGATCGTCCCCTTGGGCTTCAGGACATGCAGCATGGCCTTTAGCCAGGCATCGAGCGGCAGGCTCTCGCCATAGGCCCCCGCCTTGCCTTCGCCCGGCGCACTCGCCCGCCCCGGCTCGAAATAAGGCGGGTTCGAGAAAGCGAGATCGAACCGGTTTTCCCAGTCCTGTGGCAGGCCGCCAAGGTCGCCCTCGATTATGCCCACGCGGGCCCCGAACGCGTTCAGCTCGGCTCCTTGCCGGGCAAGCGCGGCCATGCCGCCGTCCAGATCAAGCCCCGTAAGGTGTGCTTCGGGCAGGTGATGGGCCGCCACGAACAATGCGGCGCCCGCCCCGCATCCCGCCTCGAACGCCGTCCCGATGCCGGATAGCGCCCCGCAGGCTGCCCCGAGAAGCACGGAATCGGTCCCGGCACGGAACCCTGTCTCCGGCTGGACGATCACGATCCTGCCACCGAGCAGCCTGTCCGTCGTTGTCGCCCGGCCGGTCACACTGCGCCCTTCGCGCCGTCCGAGGACAGCTCCCGCAACACCCAGCGCGCCCGGTCCGCGATCTCCGACGGCACGGTGACCCGCCTCGGAAAAGCGCCGATGCCGCCTTCCAGCGCCGACATGAACTGGTCGGCGACGAAATAGGCGATCCCGTCCTCGTCCAGCAGGTGGCAGGCATAGGACAGCTTGACCGGATCGGTCGTTCTCAGCACTTCTTCCAAGTGGTCACTCCGTCGTGAACGGCGTGCGGCACCGGGCCGCGCTTTGTTGACCTCCCTTTCACGCTACTCTTAATACAGGTTCAAGTCGCAGGATGTCACAGAGGATCGGGCCGCGCGTGTCTCAGAGTGTTCAGCCGAGGCTGGCCAAGGCCGGCAGAGACCTGATCGGGGAAATGCAGGCGCTCCTCGCGAGCGATCTTGCCATCGTTGAAGATATCCTCGCGAAGGAGGCGGCAAGCCCCGTCTCGATGATACCGGACCTGTCAGGCCATATCGTTGCGGCAGGCGGCAAGCGGCTCCGGCCGATGGTCACCCTCGCGGCTGCCCATGCGGCAGGCGGCGCGACCGGGGCAAGCCATGTCCTCGCCGCCGCCGTCGAGTTCATCCACACCGCGACGCTATTGCACGACGACGTGGTCGACGAGAGCGACCTGCGGCGCGGACGGCCTGCGGCAAAATCCATCTGGGGCAATTCGGCGTCCATCCTTGTCGGCGACTTCCTGTTCGCCCGCGCCTTCACGCTGATGGTGCGTACCGGCAGCCTCGAAATCCTCGGCACGCTCTCGCACGCCTCGACGGTCATTGCCGAAGGCGAGGTCCACCAGCTCGCAGCGCAGGGACGCCTCGACCTGCCGACAGAGGAATACCTGACCATCATCGGCGCGAAGACAGCCGCCCTGTTCGAGGCGTCGGCCCGTGCCGGGGCCCTGTCCGCCGGTGGCGAGGCATGGTCCGAAAGCCTCGCCCAGTACGGTCGCAACCTGGGCCTCGCCTTCCAGATCATCGATGACGTGCTCGACTATGGCGGCACGACGTCAGTCATCGGCAAGTCCGTCGGCGACGATTTCCGCGAAGGCAAGGTAACCCTGCCGGTCGTCATCGCGAGGCGGCGGGGCTCCGAGGACGACCGCGACTTCTGGGACCGCGCGATGACCATCGACACCCAGAAGCCGGACGACCTGGCCCACGCGATCCACCTGATCCGCTCAACCGGCGCCGCCGACGCGACCGTCTCCGAGGCGGCGGCCTATGCCGGCCTTGCCAAGGCCGCCCTGATCGGCCTGCCCGACACGCCCTACCGGCAGATGCTCGCCGATCTTGCCGACTTCTGCGTCAGCCGCGCCTACTGACGGCGCACGGCCCGCCAGTCATGCCAGTCTGACGCAACATCAAGGTCGATCAGTTCCGGCAATATCGCGACCCGCGCCCCGGGCGGCAGGTTGGCGCGCACGTCGGCCATGGCGTGGGGCCCGGACCAGCGGACGGACGCAAACGGCGAGACGGTGCGGCAGGACTTGTTTAGCCCGAACAGCCAGAACCCGCCATCGCTCGCCGGACCGAACACCGCACCGTGCCGACGCAAGGCTCCAAAGGCCTGCCAGATCAGGCTCCGCGACAGGTCCGGCGCATCGGCTCCGATGAACAGGACTTGTCCCGGCGGCGCTTCGGCCAGCCCCTTGTCGAGGCGCGCCGTCAGGTCCCCCCCGCCCTGGCTGGCGCGCGCGAGCCGCGCAGGCCACAGCCCGCCAAGCGTCTGCTGCAGGTGATGGTCCGGCGTCGAGCAGAGAAGGGTTGTCCAGCGGCGGTCGATGGCGGCTTTCAGGGTCAGGCTCATGGTCCACCGCGCAATGCGCCGCGCCTCGGCCGCGCCGAGGGATTTGGCAAGCCGCGTCTTGGACACGCCGGTCATCGGCGGCTTGGCATAGATCAGGAGGGTCCGGGTCATTTGCGGTAATAGGCCCGGGCGAGGTCTTCCGGGTCGGCCCCGGCAAAGTACCTCGTCACAAGGATGATGTTTCGCGCGCTCCTGGCAAACCAGCCGTCGCGCACCTGCCTCGCGCTGCTGGTAAAGGCCCGCGCGTCCAGCACGGCGAGGCGGCTGCGCCCGATGCGGCGAACGAGGGAGACGTCCTCCATCAGGGGGATCGGCTCGTAGCCGCCGGTCGCGTCATACAGCGTTCGCGGGACAAGAAGGCCCTGGTCGCCATAAGGCAGGGCGAGCCAGCGCGACCGCAGGTTGGCGAGCCCCGCCACGACATGCGCCCGCCAGCCGCCGGACCGGAACGCCAGCCTGAAGACCGCCGCCTTGTCGGCACGGCTTGCCATGTGCGTGGCGGCGGCCGAACTCCAGCCCGTTTCCAGAACCGTGTCGGCATGCAGGAACAGCAGCCAGTCGCCGCGAGCGGCCTCAGCGCCCCGGCGCAACTGACGGCCCCGCCCGCGCTCGCCCTCGACCCAGGCGGCCCCGGCCTCGTCCGCCATGGCGCGCGCGCCCTCGCAAGTGCTGGTGCCCGAGACGACCACTTCGCGCAGGAGGCCCGCCTCTGCCCCCTCGACAAGGCTTGCCAGGCAGGCCGGAAGGTCCCGCTCGGCATTCAGGACCGGAACGATCACGGAAAGGGGTGCAGGCATGGCGCGTCCGTGACCGATCGGATGAAATCCGGCGCAACCTTTCGCAAGACCGTCCCGGAAACAAGGCTCTGTGCCATCACAGCCCGGTGAGCATCGACCGGACCAGGAGCAGGTCGCGCCAGGCCCGCGACTTGTCGACCGGACGGCGCAACAGGTAGGCCGGATGCAGGACCGGCACCAGCGGGGCGGAATAGCCGCCGGGGGTCATATAGGTCACGGCCTTGCCCCGCAGTTTCATGATCCCCGTGCTGGTGCCGATGAGCGACTGGGCCGGGACCGCCCCGGCCGCGATGATGAGTCGCGGCGTGCCGAGCTCGATCATCCGGTCGACGAACGGGCGGCAGACAGCGAGTTCCTCGGGCTCGGGATTGCGGTTTCCGGGCGGCCTCCAATAGGTGACATTGGTAATGAACGCGTTCGTCTCGCGCGATACCCCGATGGCGGCGAGCATCCGGTCGAGGAGCTGCCCGGCTTTGCCGACAAACGGCAGGCCAACCTCGTCCTCCGTCCCGCCGGCACCCTCGCCGATCACCATCAAGGGCGCACCGTGAACCCCGTCATGAACAACGGTCTTGTTCGCACCGGCTTTCAGCGGGCAGCCGTCATAGGCTTCGATCGCCGCTTTCAGCTCGTCGATCGTCGCCGCCCCGGCAGCCATCGCCGCCGCTTCGGCGACGCGCTCCCCGAGACTTCGCTGCACGACCGGCGAGCGCGGGCGCATCGTCCTTGCAGTTTCCGGCGCCCTGGGGGCTCCGGCATCGGCCGGTCCGGCAAGGGCCATGAGGGCGCGCAGCTCGGTCCGGTCGACATAGACGCCCGCCTCCTCCCACCATTCGGCGAGGGCGGTCAGGGCAGCTTCCCGTGCGGACTGAGACATGAGGTCCTCGTTGGCTTTGTCGCGAACCGGTTATAAATCTTTACGGATGCTAGTATTGCGCGGCCATGCCATTGGCCAGCCCGACAGGAGACCAGGTGCATGACCGAGCCCACCATAGACCGCGAAGCGATGGAATACGATCTCGTGATCGTTGGCGGCGGCCCGGCCGGGCTGTCCGCCGCGATCCGCTTCATGCAGCGGGCAAGGGACGCCGGCCAGGAACGCACCTGCGTCGTCATCGAGAAAGGCTCCGAAATCGGCGCGCACATCCTCTCCGGCGTGGTCATGGACCCGGTCGGCCTCGATGCCCTGATCCCCGGCTGGCGCACCCGCGACGACCGCCCGCTGCAAACCGAAGTGACCACCGACAAGTTCAAGTTTCTCGGCCCTCGCGGCGTCCTCGACATCTCGTGGCTGCCGATGCCCGGCTACATGAAGAATCACGGCAACTTCACCGGCTCGCTCGCCAATGTCTGCCGCTGGCTCGGCGCTGAGGCCGAGGCGCTCGGTGTCGAGATCTATCCGGGCTTCGCCGCATCCGCACTCGTGCGGGGCGAAGCCGGCGAGATCGTCGGCGTCGTCGCCGGAATGATGGGCATATCCCGCGACGGCGAGCGCCGTTCCGACTTCGAGGCCGGTCTCGAGCTTCGCGGCAAATATGTCCTCTTCGCCGAGGGCACGCGCGGGTCGCTCACGAAAGAGGTCATCGCCGAATTCAGACTCGACGAGGGCCGCGAGCCGCAGAAATACGGCATTGGCCTGAAGGAGCTCTGGCAGGTGCCGGAAGGCCAGTTCCAGGAAGGCTTCGTCCAGCACACGATGGGCTGGCCGCTCGACAACCAGACCGGCGGCGGCTCGTTCATGTACCATTTCCGCGACAAGGGCGAACCCTATGTCTCGCTCGGCTTCGTCGTGCACCTCAACTACGAGAACCCCTACATCTCGCCCTACCAGGAGTTCCAGCGCTGGAAGCACCATCCGGAGGTCCTCAAGACCATCCAGGGCGGCAAGCGCATCGCCTACGGGGCCCGTGCCATCTCCGAAGGCGGCTACCAGTCCGTGCCGAAACTGGCCTTCCCCGGCGGCGCGCTGATCGGCTGCGCGGCCGGCTTCGTCAATGTCCCCCGCATCAAGGGCAGCCACAACGCGATCCTCACCGGCATGATGGGCGCGGACGCGGCGCACGACGCCATTTCGGCCGGTCGCGCCCACGATGTGCTGACAGAATATGAAACCGCCTATGAAGGCTCCTCGGTCCAGCGCGAGCTGAAGGCCGTGCGCAATGTCAAGCCGCTCTGGTCGCGCATGGGCACCGTGCTCGGTATCCCGCTCGGCGGGCTCGACATGTGGACGACGAAACTGTTCGGCAATTTCTCATTCTTCGGCACGCTCGGCCACAGGAAGTCCGATGCCGAGAGCCTGAAGCCGGCCGCCAACTTCAAGCCGATCGACTATCCGAAACCCGACGGCGTCATCAGCTTCGACAAGCTGACCAATGTCGCCTTCACAGCGACCAACCATGCCGAGGACCAGCCCGTTCACCTGAAAGTGCTCGACGAGCACCTGCAGAAGGCGAGCGAGCTTGAACAGTTCGACGGCCCGTCGAACCGCTACTGCCCGGCCGGGGTCTATGAATGGGTCGACGACAAGGCCGGGTCGAAACGCTTCCAGATCAACGCGCAGAACTGCATCCACTGCAAGACGTGCGATATCAAGGACCCCAACCAGAACATCGTCTGGACCTGCCCGGAGGGCGGCGGCGGCCCGAACTATCCCAACATGTGACCGGAATAAGGCATTTGCCGCCGGTGCCTTGCCGACACGCCATGCGCGAGGCACATTCCTGAGGGTCCGGCATGCTCAGACCGGCGTGTCGCTGCTTGAGGAATGACCTGGCCATGCGTATCCGTATCCCCGCCTCCACAGCCGCCATCGCGCTCGCCCTTGCGCTGCTCGCGCCCCAACCCGCCGACGCGCAGGCCGGAGCCGGTGACGGGCCGGCGACCATCAGCGAGGAGGCTTATCCGAATGCCGGTGACGCCATCCGGGCCGGCGACATCGAGGCCTATCTCGGCTTCCTCGCAGCCGATGAAGGCGCAACCATCACGACCCAGCCCTTCCGCATCTTCCTCCTGACCATCGAAGCCATGGCCGAAGAGGACTTCGGGCGCGCCCGGACGCTGCTCGGTGAGGTTCGCGAGGACGGCGAGACAAGCCAGCTTTCGGCCTATCTCGGGGCCTGGCTCCTGGCCTTCGAGGGCGACGGCCGGGGCGCCATCAGCAAGCATCGCGCCGCCGCGTTCGGCCTGCCCGGGCTGACCGCCGATCTCTCGCTAGCCGCCATGCTCGAGGGCCTCGGCCGCAACGAGGAGGCCCTCGCCGTCTATGCCTCGCTCACGCCGGGGGAAATCGATGCCCCGGAACATGACTTCGACATTACCGGCATCTATTTCGGTCATGTCCAGACCGTGATTGCCCGCCGGGCGCTGCTCCTGCGCCGCCTCGGCCGCATCGAGGAAGCCAAGGATGTCTATCGCCGCCTTGCCGAAGCCGAGCCCGAACAGGCGGTCCGCTATGCCTCGGCACTGGCATCCCTCGACAGCGGCGAAGGCCTCGACGACGAGGCGCTGACCGTCCGCACCGCGCTTTCCCGCACGCTTACCGATCTCTCCCTCGCCATCTGGCAGCAGCGCGCCTTTGCCAATGCGCAGCGCGGCATCCGCACGACCGGGTTCGACGAGACCAAGGGCGCCCTGGACCACGCGGCCCTGCTCGTCTCGCCAGAGAACGAGGACCTGCGCGCGCTCGTCGTCGGCGGCCTGCATGCCGAAGCCTTCTATGACGGCGCAGCGCGGGTCGCGCTCGAAGCGCCGGAACTGACGCCGGACCTCGCCATGTCGGCCGCCTCCGCGCTTCTCCTCAAGCAGGACCGCGAGGCGGCCCGCGCGACCCTCGACCAGGCGATCGCGCTCGATGCCCCGCAGGACGAGCGCATCGGAAACGCCATCCGGGCCGCCCGGCTCTACTCGTTTCTCGGCGACGAGGCGACCGCCCTCGCCCTGACGACCGAAGCGCTCGAGATCGCGAAGGACGATGCGCAGCGCGCCGTCGCCAACGGGGCCGCCGCCGACATCCTCCAGCATTTCGGCCGCTACGAGGAGGCCCTGCCCTTCGCTCGGGAAGCTCTCCGTATCGACGACACGCATGACCGGCGCATTTATCTGACAACCGTTCTCGGAGAACTCGGCGAAAACCAGGAAGCCCTGCGCATCCTGCGGACCGAACAGCTTGGCCGCCCGAACGATCCCTACATGCTCAACACGCTCGGCTATTATCTTGTCAGCCATACCGACCAGGACGAGGAAGCCTACCGCATCCTCGCCAGGGCAACTTCGCTTGCCGAGAACGATGCCTACATCCGCGACAGTTTCGGCTGGGCCCGCTACAAGTTCGGCGACCTGGAAGCCGCCCTGCGCATCATCGTGTCCGCGAGGGACGAACTTGCGCCCGACCGGCACTGGGAAATCGAGGACCATATCGGCGACATCGAATGGCACCTCGGCGACAAGGACGCCGCCCGCAAGGCCTGGGCCGACGCGCTGGAAATCTATCCGCCGGTCAAGGTGCAGCGGCAGCTCGAGGCGAAGCTGCGCGACGGCCTGACGACCCCGGCGCCGGAACGCCGGCCCCTGCCGTCGATCTCGCTCGGCGACGACGGCGAACTCACCGAGCGCGACATCTGAACCGCAACCATGGAACAGCCGCGCTGACCATCCGCGCTTGCCGAAATCCGCCTGACCTGTGAAAACGGTGCCATGACGATCTTGCATCGGGTCTGGGGTGTGCTGGGCCTAATCCTTCTCTGCGGGTGCGTGGCGGCACCCGTCGCACCCGATGCGGCAGCCCGCCGGACGGCCGAGATCGAGCGCGCAATGGCCGCCCGGTCCTATGCCGATTTCCTGCAGGGCCGCTATGCCGCCCTGACGAATGACCCGCAGCGCGCCGCCATGGCCTACCAGGCCGTCTCGGGCGACAATCCCGGCAGCGCCGAACTGCTCGAACGGGCCGTCTTCTCGGCGCTGATCGCGGGCCAGGCCCCGGCAGCGATCCGGACAGCCCGATCGGCACCGGCGGCGACCCTGAACGAAACCGCCCTGCCCCGCCTTGCCCTCGGTCTCGACGACCTCTCTCGGGCACCCGGCTGGAAGCGGGCGGCTGCCTCGCTTGCCTTTGCCTCCGGCAGCCCGTTCAACGACATGATCGCCCGCCACGCGCGGGCCTGGGCGGCCTACAATTCCGGCGGCCTTTCCGCATCCGCCCGCATTCTCGCCGATCAGGACGAGGGCGATGTGCTCGTTTCCGGCCTCTCCGGCGCGACCCTCGCCCTCATCCAGCTTCATGCCGGGTCTGACGATGCGGCCCTCGAGACCTTCGAGCGGATATGGGCAAGCGGCCTGCGCCTCGCCGTCGCGACCGAATACCATGCCCGCCTCCTGCATGCCGCCGGGCGCACGGGCGACGCGATAGACCGGCTGGCCGTGTTTGGCGACGAGATCGGACAGAACGCCGCCATCGAGGCGCTGCTGGCAGACCTGCGCGCCGGCCGTCCTGTCGGGACCGTCCGGCCGAGCCTGGCCGAAGGTGCCGCCCTGTCGGTCTACATACCGGCTGCAGCACTCGCCGCGCGCACCGAGACCGACCTTGCCGGCGTCTACTTCGCCCTCGCGCTGCACCTCGATCCCGGCCTGCATGTCGCCCGCACGCTCTGGGGCGACGCGCTCGACCGGGCCGGCCGGCGCGAAGACGCCATTGCCATCCTCGAGAGCGTTCCGGAAAGCTCGGTCTTCCATGCCACCGCCCGGGGGCAGATCGCCTGGGCGCTGCGCCGGATGGACCGCAACGAGGAAGCCCTCGCTGTCGCAAGCGAGGCGCTCGAGGCGGCCCCCGACCGCAACCTGAAAATCCAGCTAGGCGATCTCTTCCGCTCCCTCGGCAAGCACGACGAGGCCGAACGCATCTTCGGCGAGATCATCGAGGCCGATGCGGCAGCCGGGCGCGAGGACTGGCGGCTTCTCTATGCGCGCGGCGCAGCCCGGCAGGAGCTTGGCCGCTGGCCGGAAGCCGAGCAGGACCTCCTCGGCGCCCTCGAACAGGCCCCGGACGAACCAGCGCTTCTGAACTATCTCGGCTATTCGTGGATCGATCGCGGCGAGAATCTCGAAGACGGCTTCTACCTGATCGAGCGCGCCGTGCAGCTCCGCCCGGATGCAGGCTACATCGTCGACAGTCTCGGCTGGGCCTATTACCGGCTCGGCCGCTACGAGGAAGCCGTCGAGCAGCTCGAGCGCGCCGTCGAGCTCTCGCCAGGCGAGCCGGTCCTCAACGATCATCTGGGCGACGCCTACTGGCGGGTTGGGCGAACGCTCGAAGCCGGCTTCCAGTGGAACCGCGCGCTCACCCTCGCCCCCGAGGCCGAGGACGCCGCGCTCCTGCACGCGAAGCTCGAGACCGGGCTCGACAATGCCCTCGCCCGGCTTGCCAGCAACGGAGCCTTGCCAGACCGGCCCCACACCCCCTAAGCGGACGCAGGTCCCGCCCGCATGCGGGGCCATGCAAGAGGGCGCCTGCCACCCCATGCTGACCGCTCTCGCCCCCGCCAAGGTCAATCTCTACCTGCATGTCGGCCCGCCGGGGCCCGGCGGCCGCCATCCGCTCGACTCCCTCGTCGCCTTTGCCGGGCCGGAAGCCGCCGACCGGCTGACCGCCGAACCGGCTGGAACTATTCAGCTCGCCGTGATCGGACCGGAGGCCGAAGCCTGCGGAGAGATTGCCGACAATCTCGTCTTCCGCGCCGCCCATGCCCTCAAACTCGCGCTCGGCACGAAGTCCGGCGCGCGGCTGACGCTGGTGAAACATCTCCCCGTCGCTGCCGGCATAGGCGGCGGCTCGGCCGACGCCGGGGCCGCCTTGCGCGTCCTCAACCGGCTCTGGAACGGCCCGGACAGTTTCGATCACCTCGTGGCGATAGCCGCCCATCTCGGCGGCGACGTGCCGGCCTGCACGGTGTGCGAGCCGGTCCTCATGCGCGGCGAGGGCGAGCGGTTGCAGGGCCGCCGCCTGCCCGCGCCCATTCCCGCCATCCTCGTCAATCCGCGCATTCCCTGCCCGACCGGTCCGGTCTTCCGCGCCTTTGACGAGGCGGGCGGGGGCGCGCATTTCGCCGAGACCGACCCGCCAGACTGGCCAAGCCTCGAAGCGCTTATCGACTGGCTCCCCGGCACATGGAACGATCTTGAAGCCCCGGCCCTCGTCCGGCACCCGGCCATCGCCCGCGTGCTCGCCCGTCTCGAAGCCCTGCCCGGCACCCGCCTTGCCCGCATGTCGGGCTCCGGCGCGACCTGTTTCGCCTTGTTCGCCACCCAAAACGAAGCCCGCGCCGCCGCGCAAGTCCTGAAAGCGGAAGAGCCCGCCTGGTGGACCGCGGCCACCTTGCTCGGAGGCAGCGAGCGGTGAGCCTGCCCGTGGCCCTCCTCGCCGCTTGTCTCCTCAGCGCCGCGCTCTGCCGGGTCCTCATCTGGCTGGCCCCGAAGGACGCCCCGGACGGAGACCGCAAGCTGCAGCTCGCGCCGGTCCCGACCTCCGGCGGCCTCGCCATCGCCCTTGCCGTCGCCGCAGGCCTAGTCCTTGCGGGCCAGACCGGCCTCGTGGCCGGAACCGAGCCCGTCGCCACCGCCTGGCTCTGCGCCTTTGTCCTGATGCTCGGGGCGACAGACGACACGATCACCCTGCCGACCCGCCTCAAGTTCGCCCTGCTCGCCGCCGCCTGCCTTCTCGCGTCCGCCTTCGGCCTGCAGGCGGACGCCATCTTCCTGCCGGTCGCCGACGCGACTTTCGTCTTGCCGGCCGCCCTTGCCATCGCCGGAACAGCACTCTGGATCTTCGTCCTCGTGAACGCGGCGAATTTCATGGACGGCTCGAACGGGCTTGCCATGGGCATGCTCGCCATTGCCTGCCTTGCCCTCGCGGCGCGGACCCATGCCGATCCCGGCTTCGTATTCTGGACCGCTTGCCTCTTCGCCGCCGCCATTGCCGGGTTTCTCGTCTGGAACCTGCAGGGCCGCCTCTTTGCGGGGGATTCGGGATCCCTCTTCGGCGGCGGACTGTTTGCCGCCCTCTCGGTCATCGCCGCTGCCGACGGCAATGTCTGGTTCCCGGCGACCCTTGTCCTGCCCATCCTCGTCGATGTCTTCCTCACCCTCCTCTGGCGTGCCCGGCGCGGCGAGAACATCCTCACCCCGCATCGCGAGCATGCCTATCAATGGATGATCCGCCGGGGGGCCGGGCATCTCTCCGTCGCGCTTGCCTACTGGGCCCTGACGGCGGCCTGTTGCGGCCTCGCCCTCTGGGCCGCAGGCCAGGGCAAGGCCGCCAGCGCCGCCATGTTCGCCGCCCTCCTGCTCGCCGGCAGCCTCCTGTGGGCCGTCCATCGCCGGCGGGTCAGCGCGGCAGCAAAAGGCGATCTGTCCTCAGGATAAGCATCAAATAGTTCTTGTTTTGTTCTGGACGGCATGCTTTGCTCCTCGCCATGAGGATCGACCAGAAACTCCGCCGCAAAGGCCGCGTCAGCCGCGAGGAAGCAGCCAGCGTGAAGGAGCGGTTCGACCATCGCGGGCGCGGCGCCATCAACAATCGCGCCGGACGGTTCGAACCGCACGAGACGATGAGGTTCGACGATGGCTGGGACACGATCGAGGAAGAGGCTCCGCCCCTTCGCACAACCCTCACGGCGGAAACGGCCAAGACGATCATCACGTTCAACCGCTCGCCGGACATTCATTTCGACCGGTCGATCAATCCCTATCGCGGTTGCGAGCATGGCTGCGCCTATTGTTTCGCCCGGCCGAGCCATGCCTATAGCGGCCTCTCGGCCGGGCTCGATTTCGAGAGCAGGCTCTTCTACAAGCCGAACGCGCCGGATCTCCTGCGCCGCGCCCTCTCGAAGCCCGGCTATGTGCCCCGCCCGGTCGCGCTCGGCATCAATACCGATGCCTACCAGCCGGTCGAGCGCGAGCAGCGCCTGACGCGGCAGCTCCTCGAAATCCTCGCCGAATACCAGCACCCGGTCAGCCTGCTCACCAAGTCCACCCTCATCCTGCGCGACCTCGACCTGATTGCGCCCATGGCGGAAAAAGGCCTCGTCTCGGTCGGTGTTTCCATCACGACGCTTGACCGAACGCTCGCCCGCAAGATGGAGCCGCGCGCCGCGACGCCGCCGAAACGGCTCGAAACGGTCCGCCGCCTCGCCGAGGCCGGCATCCCGGTCGCCGTCATGACCGCGCCGATCATCCCGGCCCTGAATGACAGCGAGATCGAGACCCTGCTCGAAGCTGCTGCCGAAGCCGGGGCGCGGCGGGCAGGCTATGTCCTCCTGCGCCTGCCCCATGACCTGAAGGACATTTTCCACGAATGGCTTGCCCAGCATTATCCGGACCGGGCGGCCCGCGTCATCAACCTCCTCCGGGAGATGCGCGGCGGGGCAGACTATGATGCCCGCTGGTTCGAGCGCGGCCGGGGCAGCGGCCCCTATGCGAAGCTCATCGGCCAGCGCTTTGCCCTCGCCGTGCAGCGCCTCGGCCTCGACCAGCCGCGCGAACCGCTGCGCACGGACCTCTTCTGTCCGCCGCGCCGCCCGGCCGATGATCACCAGTTGACCCTTGGATTCTGAGCCGTCCTGTGGATTTATCCACAGCCTGCCAGAATGTGCCGAAGGCGAGGGTCCGGTAACCTCCTCTTCATCAAATCACGCGCGGATGGCGATTCGGACCTGAAACCTGCCGGGAGCACGACGCGCGCCATGGACCTGAACCGCAACACCATCATCGAGGGCGACTGCATCGATATCCTGTCGCGCCTGCCGGACGCCTCGGTCGATCTCGTCTTCGCCGACCCGCCCTACAATCTCCAGCTTGGCGGCGGGCTGACCCGTCCGGACCAGTCACTGGTCGACGGCGTCGATGATGACTGGGACAAGTTCGACAGTTTCGATGCCTATGACCTCTTCACCTGCCAGTGGCTCGAAGAGTGCCGCCGCATCCTGAAGGATGACGGCGCGATATGGGTGATCGGCTCCTATCACAATATTTTCCGCGTTGGCACCGTCCTCCAGGATACCGGCTTCTGGATCCAGAACGATATTGTCTGGCTGAAGACGAACCCGATGCCGAACTTCAAGGGCACCCGCTTCCAGAACGCGCATGAAACGCTGATCTGGGCCGGCAAGTCGGCCAAATCGAAAGTCACCTTCAATTATCACGCCCTCAAGGTCTTCAATGACGACACGCAGATGCGGTCGGACTGGACGATCCCGCTCTGCACAGGCTCCGAGCGCCTGAAGAACGAGGCTGGCCGCAAGGCCCACCCGACCCAGAAGCCCGAGGCGCTCTTGAAGCGCGTCCTCCTCGCGACGACCAATCCGGGCGATGTCGTCCTCGACCCGTTCTCCGGCACCGGCACGACGGCGGCGGTCGCCCGCATGCTCGGGCGCGACTATGTCGGCATCGAGCGCGACCCGGATTATGCCCGCATATCCCGCGCCCGCCTCGCCGGCATCGAACCAGTTGGTGCGGCGGCCCTCGAGACCGAGAAGAGCCAGCGCGCCCTGCCGCGCGTCCCGTTCGGTGCCCTTGTCGAGCATGGCTGGCTGAAGCCCGGCGACCGCCTGTTCAGCCCTCAGCGCCGCCACATGGCCCGCATCCGCATCGACGGATCGCTGTCGACCGGCGAGACGACCGGCTCGATCCACCGCGTCGGCGCACATGTCCAGAAAGCCCCGGCCTGCAATGGCTGGACCTATTGGCATTTCGAGGACGACAAGCGCGATCTTGCTCCCATCGATCTCCTCCGCCGTCGCTACCGCGCCGAAATGGGCCTTAATTAGAGCCTTTGCTGTTCAATGCCAGCCGCAAGGCCTTGGCAAACACGCTCGGCAGGCCCTGCACGTCCCTGGCCGGCACCCAGAGGCCGTCTGGCCGCGGTCCCGCCAGGTCCCCGCGCCAGACCTGCAAGCTCAGCGCAAAATGCGTAAAGACATGGCGCACCTCGCCCATGCCCTGCCAGTCCGTCTGCGCCGGTTCCCCATGCCTCTGCACCGGCTCCCCTTCCTGCCAGTCCGATCCCGGCAGGCCGAGCATGCCGCCGAGCAGGCCCTTGTCAGGCCGCCGATCGAGCAGCACCTGCCCCGCCCCGACCAGCACGAAAACATGGCCATGCCGCACCGGCCTTGCCGGTTTTGCGGCCTTGACCGGATAGCGCTCCGGACGACCCTGCGCCCGCGCGGCGCACAGGTCAGACACCGGACAGGACGGGCAATCCGGCCGCGTCGGCGTGCACACGGTCGCGCCAAGGTCCATGAGGCCCTCGGCAAATTCGGCCGGCCGGTCCGCCGGGACAAGCGCGCCGACAGTGCCGCGGATAAGGCCCTTCGCCTCGCTCACCGGCCGGTCAATCGCCAGCACCCGGCTGAACACCCGCTCGACATTGCCGTCCACCGCCGCCGCCCGTTGCCCGAAGGCGAGCGCGGCAATGGCGCCTGCCGTATAGGGCCCGATGCCCGGCAGGCGGACAAGCTCGCTCGCCGTCTCGGGAAAGCTGCCGCGCAGGGCCACGTCGCGGGCACATTTCAGGAGGTTGCGGGCCCGCGCATAATAGCCAAGCCCGGCCCAGGCCGCCATCACGTCCGCGTCTGCCGCCGCCGCCAAGGCCTCGACGCTTGGCCAGCGCGCTGTGAACGCTTCGAAATAGCGCCGCCCGTGCGGCACGGTCGTCTGCTGCAGCATGATTTCGGCAAGCCACACCCGATATGGGTCAGGCCTTTCGCCCGCTGCCCGCGCCTTCGGTCCGGTTCGCCATGGCAGGTCACGCGCGTGGACCTCATACCAGCCGGTAATCCGGTCCGGCAGGGCGCGCAGATCCGCTGTCACGTTTTCGCCCCTGTGTCTTTTCATCGTTCCCTGCCCGGTGCACACTCCGGCATATGGCCATGAAAGCAAGTCCGGACCAGCCACCCGACCCGATCGAGGAAGCCATGGCGCGGGCCTATCTGCGCCAGCGCCGCGCCAGGCGCGCCGTCCAGCCGCAGGGCATCGGCAGGGAAGTGCGCAACCTTGTCAAAGGAAAGGCCTCCCCGGAAGCATCCTTTTCCCGCATCCAGCTCGACTGGAGCGAGCTTGTCGGCCCTTCGATTGCCGCGATCAGCCGCCCGGTCAAACTGTCCGGCACGAAAGCCGGGCGAACGCTCACGATCCGCGTCCTGCCAGCCGCCGCAGCTCTCATACAGCACCAGGAAGAAATGCTGCGACAGCGCCTCTCGGTTGCCGCCGGCGGCAATATCACGAAGCTGCGCATCGAGCAGGGGCCGCTTCCCGGCGCGCCCGCAAGGCGGGAACCGCCGGGGCGCGACCTCTCGCCGGAGGAACTGGCAGGCCTCGAGGCCGCAACGGCCGGAATCGGAAATGCCAGGCTGAGGGCGGCAATTGTCGCCCTCGGCCGGGCCGTGCTAGCGGACGGTGACCGAACCTCGTGACCGGCCCGGCAAGGGCCGACCAGCCAAGGACAAGACCCATGCTCCAGTATTGCCTCCGCGTCGCCACTGCCGGGCTTTTCGTCGTCATCGCCGCCTGCACCCCCGACGCCGCATCCTTGGACGGCCCCTCCGGTCCTCTGAACGACATGGCCCTCGGGCAGGACACCGCGCCGGTGACGCTGATCGAATATGCCTCGGTGACGTGCGGGGCCTGCTTCCAGTATCACCGCGATGTCGTCCCCGCGATCAAGGACATGGTCGATGACGGACGGGTACGCTTCATCTTCCGCGAGTTCCCGACCGCCCCGGAGGAAGTCGCGATTGCCGGGTTCGCCATTGCCCGCTGCGCCGGGGAGGACGAAGCCTATTTCGCCGTCCTCGACGACCTCTTCGCGAACCAGTCCGGCATACTCGCCGCCTCCCGCAATGGCAGCGTCCGCGCCGCGCTCGAAGCCGTCGCCGCCCGCCATGGCGTGGATGCCGCCGAATTCGAGGCCTGCCTCGCCGATCCGGACGTGCGCACGGACATCGCCAATGCCACCAAACAGGGCCGCGCCGACGGCGTCACCGGCACGCCGACGCTCTTCCTCAACGGGCGCGTGCTGCAAGGCGCCGAAGGCCGCTCGCCGGAAAGCATCACCGAACTTGTCAATGCCATCGCCCCGCCGCCGGCCGAATAGTTAACGACTTGGCAAGGGTTCCGACTCACAATCCTTAAGCAAAGGTTATGGACAATATGTCGTTTCTACGCACCGTCGCGCTCGCTGCAGCGTTGTCATGGCCGCTCGCCGCCTGTTCGCAGGCAGGCAGCGGGACCGGGGCTGCAGCCGCAAAGGGACCCGAAACGGGCTACCTCTCGGCCGTCAGCTTCGACACCGATGCCGGGGTCGCGCTCGGTTCGCCCGATGCGCCCCTGACGCTGATCGAATACGCCTCGCTGACCTGCGGCCACTGCAAGGATTTCCACGAAGCCGTCCTGCCGCGCATCAAGGCGGACTATGTTGCTACCGGCAAGGTCCGCTACATCTTCCGCGAATTCCCGACCGCGCCCGCCGAGCTTGCCCTCGCCGGCTTCGCAACCGCCCGCTGCGTCGGGGAGGACGGCTATTTCGCCGTTCTCGACGACTTCTTCGCCAGCCAGTCAGCCATCTTCGAGTCCGCCCGCGCCGGAACAGTCGCCCGGACCCTCACCGATCTTGCCGGCCGCCACGGCCTCGGCGAAGCAGAGTTCGAGGCCTGCCTGAATGACAGCAGCATCCGCCGCGCCATCGCCGCCTCGGTCAATGCCGGACAGAGCGAGGGCGTGGACTCGACGCCGACGCTGATCCTCGACGGCGAAGTCCTGCTCACCCCGGACTCGCGCACGCCGGACGGCCTCGCCGCCATAATCGACGCCGCGCTGGCCGGCGAAGGCGGCGCCACGGAGTACACGGAGGAACAGGTCGAGGCGGCCACCGCCGTGCTCGAAGATGCCCGGCTCAATGATCCAAAGCGCGTCGCCGAGGACCGCGAGAGCGACGAAGACTAGGACATCCGGGAAGCCTGAATGCAGATCACGCACATTCGCATTGCCGGCTTCAAGTCCTTTGTCGACCCGACGGAGTTTCCCGTCGAGGAAGGCCTGACCGGCATTGTCGGGCCGAACGGCTGCGGCAAGTCGAACCTCCTCGAAGCGCTTCGCTGGGCCATGGGCGCAAGCTCGGCCAAGGCGATGCGCGGCGAGGAGATGGACGACCTGATCTTTTCCGGTTCAGCCGACCGGCCGGCCCGCGAGACAGCCGAGGTGACACTTGTCCTCGACAATGCCGACCGCCGGGCCCCTGCCGAGTTCAACGCGTCCGATACGCTCGAGGTCGTCCGCCTCCTGAAGCGGGGCGTCGGGTCAACCTACAAGTTGAATGGCCGCACGGTCCGGGGCAAGGACATTCAGCTCCTGTTCGCCGACGCCTCGACCGGGGCGAACTCTCCGGCCCTCGTCCGGCAGGGCCAGATCTCCGAACTGATCGCCGCCAAGCCGCAGAACCGCCGCCGCATCCTCGAGGAAGCCGCAGGGATTGCCGGGCTGAACACCCGCCGCCACGAGGCCGAACTGAAACTGCGCGGGGCCGAGACCAACCTCGAACGCCTCACCGAAATCACGGCGGAGGTCGAGCGCCAGCTCGACAGCCTGAAGCGCCAGGCCCGCAAGGCCCGCAAGTACAAGGAACTGAGCGAGCTGATCCAGGGCCATGACGCCCTCGCCGCCCATCTCCGCTGGCTTGCCGCCAAGGAAGCCCGCAAGACCGCACAGGCCGCGATGTCCGAAGCGAGGGCCGCGGTCGAAACGCTGACCCGGGCCGATGCGCAGGCCGAAACCGCCCGCCTGAAAATCAGCGGCGAGATCGCCCCCTTGCGTGAAGCGGAAACCCTTGCAGGCACAAAACTCGGCCAGGCGCGCATCGCCCTGGCACGGCTCGAAGCCGAACAGAAAGCCGCCGGGGAAACCCTCGCCCGCCTCGCCGAGGACGATGCCCGGCTGCAGGAAGACATTGCCCGCGAAACGGAAATGATCCGCGAGGCGCAGGTCCGCGCAGCAGAAGCCCAGGCCGAGTTCGACGCCCTCCCCCATGAGGATGCTTCGGCGAGCGAAGCCGAGGAAGACGCCGCACGAAAGGCCCTCGAGGCAGCCCGCGAAGCCCTCCGCATGGCTGAAGGCGAGGTTGACCGGCTGTCATCAGACCTGTTCGAGCGCCGGGCCCGTCGGCGTGCCGCACAGGATGCACGGGACGCCCAGACGAGGGCGAAAGCAAGCCTCGAAGCCCAGGTCGAAACCCTTGCAGCAGATCTCGCCGCCATTGGTGACCTGACCGCGCTCGCCGCCACCCTTCGCGAAGCTGAAAGCGCAGAATCCACTGCCGAACGCGCCAATGAGGCCGCTCTGGCCGCCACCGAAACTGCCGAAACCGCCCTCGAAGACGCCTCCCGCACCGCCAGCGAGCTTGGCGCGCCTGTCCGCGAGCTTGAGACCCGCCTGCGTGCCCTCGACGGCGAGATTGGCGGGCTCGAACGCCTCCTCCGCCGGGTCGGCCCGGAAACTGCCATGCCGGTCCTCGCACAGGTCAAGGTTCAGGACGGCTACGAGAAAGCCGTTGCCGCCGCGCTCGGCGATGACCTTCTGGCCTCGACCGAGCGCAGTGACCCGGTCCACTGGCAGGGCGCAAGCGTCCCGTCCTCCGCCTTGCCGCAGGGTTCAGCCCCGCTCTCGGCCCATGTCGAAGCCCCAGCCGAGCTTTCAGCCCGCCTGGCCCAGTGCGGCGTCGTGACCGAGGCCGATGGCGCAAAGCTTGCCGCCAGCCTCCTGCCCGGCCAGAGGCTAGTCTCTACCGCAGGCCATCTCTGGCGCTGGGACGGTTTTGCCCGCACGCCTGCCGCGCCGCTGCCGGCTGCCGAACGCCTCGAACAGCAGGCCCGGCTTGCCGCAGCCCGGGAAGAACGCCCGGTCCTCGCAGCACAGCTTGAAACGGCCTCCGCCGCGCTGCCGGACGCCGAAGCCGCCCGCGCCGAATGCGACGCCGTCTTCCGCCGGGCCCGCGCTGCCGTGCCCGAAGCGGCCAAGGCGCTGGACCTCGCCCGCCGTGCCAGCGCCGACATTCGCAAGCGGACCGAACATGCTAGCCTTCGCAGGGACACGGTTTCGGAGGCCCTCGCCCGCGTCAGGGCAGACCTGCGCGCGGCAAGCGACGTCCTCGCTCTGGCTGACGCACACGCAACCTCCGGGGAAGAATCCGGCCTCGCCATCGCCCTCGAAAGCGCCCGCGAAACGCTCGTTGCGGCGCGCGAGGCGGAAATCAATGCCCGCGGCCACCTGACGGACTGCACGCGCGGCCGCGAACAGGCCCTTGCCCGGCGCGAAGGTCTCGCCCGTGACGTATCCCAGTGGACCATGCGCGCCGCCTCGGCCTCCCGGCGCTGCGACGCCCTCCTCGCCCGCCATGGCGAAGTGCTTGCCCGCATCGATGCTGCCCGCAGGGAGGCCGCCGCAGGCCCGTCCGAGCGCCTGAAGCAGCTTGCCGAGGAGGCTGGCCGGCTCGAAACCGCCCGCAATGCCGCCGCCGACAGGCTCGCCGAGGCCGAAATCCGCCTGCGCGAAGCCGACGCCGCCGCCCGCCAGGCGACCAGTGATGCCTCCCGCGCCCGCGAATCGCTTGCCGCCGCCTCCGTGTCCATCGAGATGGCCGAAGCCCGTTTCGCCGACTGCGCCGAAACCGCACGCACGCAGTTCCAGCGCCTCCCCGAAGGCCTCCTGCCGCTCGCCCTGTCGCGGCTCGGCGACATCCCGGCCGACGATCTCGGTGCCGCCGGGGCTGGCCTGAGGGCCGACGAGTTGCGCCGCGAGCGGGACATGCTCGGCGGCGTCAACATGGAGGCCGAAGCGGAAGCTGACGAGCTTGCCGCCCGTCTCGGCCTCCAGGCCGGCGAGAGACAGGACCTCGAAAAGGCCATCGCCAGGCTCCGCGAGGGCGTCCACGCCCTCAATGACGAGGGCCGCGCCCGCCTCGTCGAAGCCTTCGAGACGGTCAACGAGCATTTCAAGGCCCTGTTCACGGCGCTCTTTCGTGGCGGCCAGGCCGAGCTGCGCCTCATCGACGCCGATGATCCGCTCGCCGCAGGCCTCGAAATCTTCGCCCAGCCCCCCGGCAAGCGCCTCGGCACGCTACAGCTCATGTCGGGCGGCGAGCAGGCCCTCACCGCCGCCGCGCTCATCTTCGCCGTCTTCCTGTCGAACCCCGCTCCGGTCTGCGTCCTCGACGAGGTCGATGCCCCGCTCGACGATGCCAATGTCGACCGCTTCTGCAACATGCTGAACGAGATGCGCACCCGCACCGACACCCGCTTCATCATCATCACGCACAATCCGGTCACGATGAGCCGGATGGACCGCCTGTTCGGCGTCACCATGCGCGAGAAGGGGGTCTCGAAGCTCGTCTCCGTGGACCTCAATGCCGCCGAAGATCTGGTTGCGGCAGAATGATGCAGGCCCGCCATGGCTGAGCCGGACGACGACGAGCTCGGCGCACGCATCGCGAAGGCCCGGGCAGCCCGCGAAAAGGCTCTGGAAGTCCGTCAGCGGACCGGAAATAGTTCAATGAATGCAGGGGCCATGGCGCTCCGCTACGGGGCGGAGTTCGGTGCGTGCGTGTTTGTCGGCCTGATGCTCGGCCTGCTGGTCGACGGGCTGTTCGGGACCCGGCCCTGGGGTTTGCTCGCCATGCTGGCGTTTGGCCTTGCGGCGGGCGTTCTAGGTGTTATACGCGCCTACCGTGAGATTAATGCCGCAATGGCGGGCCCGGTCGACGCACCGGACAAGAGGACTTGAGGGCTGATGTTCCCATTCATGGCGGTGGCTGACCCGATCGAACAGTTCGAGGTCAAGACCCTCTTCCCGTTCACGGCGGGCGGGCTCGACCTGTCCTTCACCAATGCCAGCGCCTACATGCTGCTCGGCATGGGCCTCGTCATTGCCCTGTTCGGCTATTCTGCCCAGCGCGGCGCGCTCGTGCCAAACAGCCTCCAGTCGGTTGGCGAGCTTGGCTACGAATTCGTCGCCAGCATGATCCGCGGCATTGCCGGCGAGGACGGCCTCAAATTCTTCCCCTTCGTCTTCACGCTCTTCTTCTTCATCCTCGCCGCCAACATGATCGGCATGGTGCCCTATGCCTTCACGACAACGAGCCATGTCATCGTCACCGGCGCGCTGGCCCTGCTCGTTATCGGCATCGTCATCGGCTATGGCATCTTCAAGAACGGCGCGTCTTTCTTCCGCCTGTTCGCCCCGGCGGGCGCACCCTGGCCGATCTACATCATCCTCATCCCGATCGAGATCATTTCCTTCCTCGCCCGGCCCCTCACGCTCGCGCTGCGCCTGTTCGCCAACATGCTCGCCGGCCACATCATGCTGAAGCTCTTCGCCGGCTTTGCCGTTGCCCTGTTCAGCGCCGGGGCGCTCTACATTCCCCTGTCGCTCCTGTCTTTCGGCATGGGGGTCGCGCTCAATGCCCTCGAATTCCTCGTCGCGTTCCTCCAGGCCTATGTCTTTGCCATCCTCACCTGCGTCTATCTCAACGACGCCCTGCACCCGGGACACCACTAGAACCAGACATTCCGTGGCCCTCTGCGTCCACACACCCGCTTGACGACGGGCAGCAATCAGGCTTCACGAGCGTCAAATCCGTAGACCAGCTATTCCAGACCCCAAGGAGTTTCCCCATGGAAGGCGATATTACCCTCGGCCTCAAATATGTCGGCGCCGGCCTTGCCACGCTCGGCATGATCGGCGCAGCCATCGGCGTCGGCAACATCTTCGGCTCGTTCCTCGATGCCGCCATGCGCAATCCGTCGGCCGCCCCGCAGCAGACCGGCAACCTCTTCATCGGCATGGCGCTGTCCGAAGCGCTCGGCATTCTCGCCTTCCTCGTCTCGATCCTGATCCTGTTCGTCGTCTGATCCTCGGGCCACCGGAGAGACCCTCGACATGTCACTGATCGCACTTCTGGCAGACGCGGCGGACGAAGCGGGCGGCGGGGCGTTCCCGCCCTTCGACCCGGCCTATTTTCCCTCGCAGCTCTTCTGGCTGGCGATCAGTTTCGGCGGCCTCTATTTCATCCTCTCCCGGATGATCCTGCCCCGCCTCGGCGGCAATCTCGAAAGGCGCAGCGACGCCATAGCCGACGATCTCGACGAGGCCGCCCGGCTGAACGAGCAGGCCATCGAGGCGAAGGAAGCCCTCGAGACGAAGCTCGCC
>CAYSED010000018.1:32218-37612 GCA_964429935.1 uncultured Hyphomonadaceae bacterium | reverse complement strand
CCGGATCGCCGCCCGCTTCTCGCCGACCAGGCTGCGGAAGCGGCGGCCAAGGTCCGGATAGCGCTCGAGAAGCGCGCCGAGATTGCGATAGACGAAGCGGAAGTCATGGATCTCCTCGAGCAGGATATAGGCATAGACCCAGTTGTCCTCGATGGATGTGATCGCCCCGCGCGATCCGTTCAGGATCACGCGCATCTCTTCCTCGAACCCGTCGAACAGGGCCCGGATGATCGCGTCCTTGCCCTTGAAATGATAATAGAGGTTGCCCGGGCTGATCTCGAGCACGTTGGCGATGTCCACCGCCGTCTGGTGCCCCTCCCCTTCCTCGTTGAAGAGGACGAGCGAGGTTTCGAGAATCCGGTCGCGCGTTTTCATATCCCCGTGTCCTGCGCGGCACGCGCAAAAGAGGCCATTTTCACCCGTCTGACAGAAAATCCTCACCATGGCGCAAATTTCGGGATAGGATTTTCAATAGATTGCAAGGTCTCGACGATAAGAGAACCTGCCGATGGAGGACGATGCAATGGCCAACAGGCTTGAAGAACTGGCCGCGAATGCCGCCGAGAGCACCAATGCGCTGAACCCGCTAATGGGCGGGATCAACCGCGAGGAGCTGATCGGCGCGGTCGCGATGATGCTGCGGCGCACGGGCACGAGCCCTGTCGCGACGGCAAAGCTCGCGGGCCGCATGACGAAGGAGAATGTCGAGATCCTGCTCGGGCGGTCGAAACGCGCGCCGGACCCGAAGGACCGCCGCTTCAAGGACCCGGCCTGGGCGCACAACCCGTTCTACAAGCGCGGCCTGCAGACCTATCTCGCCATGCAGGACAATCTCGACCAGTGGGTCGGCGACCTGAAAATGGGCGAGCTTGAGCATGCCCGCGCCCAGTTCGTCATGGGCATGATTACCGACGCCATCGCCCCGTCCAACAGCCTCCTCGGCAATCCGGCCGCCCAGAAGCGGGTTATCGAGTCCGGCGGCATGTCGCTCGTCAAGGGCCTGAAGAACGCCTATGACGACCTCACCAAGAATGGCGGCATGCCCTCCCAGGTCGACAAGCGCCCGTTCAAGGTCGGCGAGAACCTTGCCACGACGCCCGGCGAAGTGGTCTGGAAGAACGACATCCTCGAACTGATCCAGTACAAGCCGATGTCGGAACAGGTCCACAAGACCCCGTTCCTCATCATCCCGCCGCAGATCAACAAGTTCTACGCCAACGACCTTTCGCCCATGGTCTCGATCGTGCGCTTCCTGCTGGCCATGGAACTCCAGCCTTTCATCATAAGCTGGCGCAACCCGACCCGGGAACATGCCCATTGGGGCCTTGCCGACTATGTCGATGCGCTCGTCCAGGCGACCGAAGTGATCCGGCACATCACCGGCAGCGCCAGGATCAATGTGTCCGGCGCCTGCTCGGGCGGCATCACGACCGCGACGCTCGCCAGCCTCCTCGCGGCCGGCGGCGACAAGCGCATCAATTCGATCTCGTTCATGGTCTGCGTGCTCGATCCGCACAAGGAGGATTCCGATCTCGGCCAGATCGTCTCCGAGCGCAGCCTCGAGATCGCCCGGCGCTATTCCCGCCGCAAGGGCGTGCTCGACGGCGACAGCCTCGCGCGCATGTTCGCCTGGATGCGCCCGAACGACCTTGTCTGGAACTATGTCGTCAACAATTATCTGCTCGGCGAAGATCCCCCGCCCTATGATGTCCTGTCCTGGAACAATGACACGACGAACCTGCCGGCACAGTTGCACTCGGACTATCTCGACATGGGCCTCTCCCAGCCTTTCGCCAATCCGGGCAAGGTGGAGATTGCCGGACACAGGGCCGACCTCTCGAAAGTCACCTGCCCGGCCTTCATCGTCGCCGGCGTCACCGACCATATAACCCCGTGGAAAGCCTGCTACCGGACGACGCAACTGCTCGGCTCGGACGACATCACCTTCATCCTGTCGAACAGCGGACACCTGCAATCGCTTCTCAACCCGCCCGGCAATCCGAAGGCGCAGTATTTCACCAACAAGGCCCTCCCGCCGACCGCGGACGAATTCGTCACCGGCGCCGAGGAAACCAAGGCCTCCTGGTGGCCGGCCTGGGGGGCCTGGCTGAAGGAGCGGTCCGGCGCCCTGAGGCCCGCGCCGAAGGAGATGGGCTCGGCCGCCTTCCCGCCGATCTGTCCTGCGCCCGGCAAGTATGTTTTCGACTGATTTCCCAGGAACCGCCGCGAAAGGGCGAACAAGATGACTGCTCGTGCCAAACATCCGCCTGCGATCACGATGGAAGAAGTGGCAGGCTACACCCTGCGCGTTGCGCACTGGACCGCCGAAGCGGCCATGGGCAAGCGCCCGCTCCTCTTCTTCAACGGGGTCGGTGCGAACATGGAGCTTGCCTTCGGGCTCGGCGACTGGATCCGCGACCGCGACATCCTCACTTTCGACATGCCGGGCATTGGCGGTTCGGAACCGGCGCTCCTGCCCTACATGCCCTGGCAGATGGCCCGCGTCGCCCGCAAGCTCTGCGACAGGGTCGGCTTCGACGATGTCGATGTCATGGGCGTTTCCTGGGGCGGCGCAATGGCGCAGCAATATGCCTTCCAGTACCGCAAGCGCGTCGGACGGCTGATCCTCGCCGCAACGACCGCCGGCATGGTCATGGTGCCGGGCCATCCCGAAGCGCTCGTCAAGATGCGCGACCCGAGGCGCTATACCGACCCTGATTACATGCGCGCCAATTTCCAGACCCTCTACGGCGACGACGACAAGGAAGGCGCGTCCTCCCACGCCATGGGCCTGAAGCCGCCTCACCCGCGCGGCTATGCCTACCAGCTTCTCGCCATGCTCGGCTGGACGAGCCTGCCCTTCATCCGCTTCCTCAGCATGCCGACGCTCATCATGATGGGCGACCGGGACCGCATCGTTCCGCTCATCAACGGAAGGATATTGCAGGCCGGCCTGCCGAACGCCGTCCTGCATGTCGTGCCGGATGGCGGGCATCTCTTCCTCGTCACCAAGTCCGCCGAGACCCTGCCGGTCATCACCGAATTCCTCGACGAACTGGACGAGGAGCCTAAACCGGTCGAAGCTTCGCAGAGAGCCTGGCAGACCGCCTGACCCGCCTCGCCCCGGAACAGGCCCCCCTTCGCACCTGACCATGCTGTGCCTGCCGGCTCATGGTGAGCCTGCCGGCTCATGGTGAGCCTGTCGAACCATGCTGTGCCTGTCGAACCATGCTGTGCCTGGCCTGCCCCGGCAAAGACGGGTCCGAACCCTGGACGAAGCGCGACAGGCAGCCCTATGCCCTCAGGTCCCCCGCGACCGCCAGCATCGCATCGACATTCGCCGCGCCGAGATGGCGGCAGCGGTCCGGCGACCAGCCGAACGCCTCGTCCGGCATGTCGGCATTGTCCTTGAACGGCATTTCGAGCGTCATGGCGAGACAGTCATGGCGCGCCGCGACGGCATTGCCCGCAATGCCCATATTGGCCTCGCCGGGCTTGTTGCGCGGATAGCCGTGCACCGTCTGGAAATCCGGGCTCGCGCGCAGGAGCGCCGCCTTGTAGGCTTCGAGCAGTGCTTCCTGCCGACCGGTAAAGCCCGGAATGCCTTCGCACCCGGCAATGAAATTGTACGGCAAGGTCTCGTCGCCGTGGACATCGATGCAGAGGTCAACCCCCGTCTCGTCCATCGCCCTCAGGACATGGAAGACTTCCGGGCTCCGTTCCAGGCTCGCCTTGTCCCATTCGCGGTTGAGGTTCACCCCGGCCGCATTGGTGCGCAGGTGGCCGCGAAACGAGCCGTCCGGGTTCATGTTCGGCACGATGTGAATATCCGCCTGCTGACGAAGCGCGCGGGCTGCCGGGTCGCTCTCGTCGAGCAGGCGACCGGCAAAGCCTTCCATCCACCACTCGGCCATGGTCTCGCCGGGATGCTGGCGGGCGATCGCCCAGATGACCGGACGGCCCCGTCCCTCGCCGGCGAGCGAGAGGCAGTCGAGGCTGCGCCCGTCAAGCGTCGAGCCGAGCGAGCGGCATGCCGCCAGGCCCGAGGCGGCCACCCCGGCGACGAAGTCATCATGGCGTTCGACCGTGTACGGTGCAAAATAGGCATAATAGGCAAGATCGCACTCCGGCGCGTGCGTGATGACAAGCTCGCCGTTCTCGTATTGCGTCGGCACGCGGAACCAGGTCTCGCGGTCATAGGAGGCACACGCCCGGTAGCCCGGCCACCCGCCCGGATAGGCCGAACCCGACGCATTTTCGATCACCATGCGGCAGGATTTTCCCTTTGCACCCGCAAGGCGAAAATAGAACCACTGATAGAAATCGCTGTCCTTGTCTCGCCTGATCCGGAGACGGATGTTCCGTATATCTTCGAGCGATGTACACTCGATGTTCCCGCCATCCATGACGCTGTGGACAAGTATGCTCATGCAGGGGCTCCCTCTCGCCTTTGCCTGTTTATGGCCGCCTCCAGCAGGACAAGCCTGTCATTGCCGAAATACATGTCGGAGCCGAGAAAGAAGGTCGGCGAGCCGAAGCCGCCGCGCGCGATGAGCTCGTCGGTGTTCGCCCGCAGCGCCGCCTTCACGTCCGGCTCGCCGATCCGCTCGAGCAGGGGTCCGGGCGCGATCCCGGCCCGCCCGCAGATCTCGCGGAACACCTCGACCGTGGAGATGTCCCGGTCCTCGGCCCAGTAGATCTCGAAGGCGGCCCGGGCGAAATCGGCGAGCCTGCCCTCCGGCTTCAGGACGATGCAGGCGCGCATCACCATGACGCTCGACACGGGGAACACGGTCGGCGGCATCCGGATCGTCAGGCCGGCAAGCCGGGCCCAGTCCTGCAGGTCCTTCTGGTGATAGCGCGCCTTGACGCGGACCGGCGCGCGCCGCCCTTCATAGACGCTCGGGTTCACCTCGTTGAACACGCCGCCGACGAGGATCGGCTTCCAGTCGATCACGGCGCCAAGCCGCTCGGCCATCGGCTGCAGGTTGTGGAAGCCGAGATAGGTCCACGGGCTCGAACAGTCGAAATAGGCTTCGATGACGGGTGCGGTCATGGCGGGCGGCTCAGGCGGCGGCAAAGCCTTTCAAACGCGAATTGATGATCTCGTCGGCCTCTTTCATGATGCGGTCGATCAGTTCCCGGCAGGTCGGGATGTCGTGGATCAGCCCGGCGACCATGCCGCAGGACCACGCCCCGGCATCCATGTCGCCCTCCTTCATGATCCGCGGATAGACGCCCGCCACTTCCTCGATGATGTCCTTGAACTCGAGCCTGTCGCCGAGCGCCTTTTCCTTCTCGAGCAGGCGCTCCACGGCGGCATTGGTCAGCACGCGCTCGGTATTGCGCAGGGGCCGCATGACAAGGCGCGTGTCGAGTTCGCTCGCCGCGACG
>CAYSED010000018.1:12411-32154 GCA_964429935.1 uncultured Hyphomonadaceae bacterium | reverse complement strand
CCCATGTTCATGCCGTCAGCGCCCATGGCGAGCGCGGCGACGAGCGAGCGCCCGTCCGCCATGCCGCCGGAGGCAACGAAGGGAATGTCAAGCTCGTCGGCCGCGCGCGGCAACAGGATCATGTTCGGAATGTCGTCCTCGCCCGGATGGCCGCCACACTCGAACCCGTCGACCGAGACCGCATCGCACCCGATCGACTGCGCCTTCAGCGCGTGGCGCACCGAGGTGCACTTGTGGATCACCTTGATGCCGGCCTCCTTGAGGTGCGGCAGGACCATTTGCGGATTGTTGCCGGCCGTCTCGACGACCTTGACCCCGCCCTCGATGATGGCGCGCACATAGCCCGGATAGTCCGGCGCGTTGACGACCGGCAGGAAGGTCAGGTTCACGCCGAACGGCTTGTCGGTCATGTCCCGGCAGCGGGCAATTTCACTGGCAAGGTCGGCCGCGGTGCGCTGGGTCAGGCCCGTGATGATGCCGAGCCCGCCCGCATTCGACACAGCGGCCGCCATCTCGGCAAAGCCCACATAGTGCATGCCGCCCTGGATGATCGGGTGCTTGATGCCGAACATCTCCGTGATGCGTGTCTTCATTTGCGGATCTCCCTTGCCTTTGCCCCTATGTGACGCCGAAATGCAGGGCTGGAAAGCCCTCCGCCGCGTAAAGGGACTGTCACATGGCCGCGATATTCCTGCACGGCGTTCCGGATACGCCCGCCCTCTGGGAACCGCTCCTGAAGGCGCTCGCCCGCCCGGCCGGCGAGATCAGCACCCCTGCCCTGCCGGGTTTCGGGCGCGGCTGGCCGGAGCATTTCGTGCCCACGAAGGAAGGCTATCTCGACTGGGTGCTGAAACAGGTCGAGGATGCCGCCCGCCTCAGCGAAGGCCCCGTGGACCTTGTCGGCCACGACTGGGGCGCGATCCTCGCCCTGCGTGCGGCGAGCCTCCGGCCGGACCTCGTCCGAACCTGGGCGGTGGCTGATGCAGTCATCGAGCCCGGCTATGTCTGGCATGACCTTGCCCGGCGCTGGCAGACGCCCGTCATCGGGGAACTCGTCATGGCGCTCGCCCCCCGCGCGGCGCTCCGCAGGGCCCTCGCAAGCCAGGGCCTGCCGCAGGACATCGCCCGCCGGGAAGCGCGCGCCTGGTCCGGCCGGATGAAAGCCTCGATCCTCAGGCTCTACAGGTCCGCCCGCACGGTTGCCGATGACTGGGCGGAAGGCCTTGGCGCGCTGCCTGCCCGGGGCCTCGTGATCTGGGGCGGGCGCGATCCCTATATCGACATCTCCTTCGCCCGCCGGTTCGCGGCTGCCCGCAACGTGCCGCTGCATGTCGAGGAAGGGGCCGGTCACTGGGTCGTCGCCGAGCGTCCGGCAGCGGTTGCGCGCGTCCTGCAGGCGCACTGGGACGGCACGGGTGCCAGGGTATTTTAGGCTACCCCCCCAAATGGGGTATGCCACCCCGGGAGCGCCTGCGCTAGAAGACCTCAAGTGCGCAGGGGGACGTGCGTACTAGGTTCTTGGGGAGAGGTCATTGCCCATATAACCCTCCCTCTCCCCAAGACCCTCCAAAACGAAAAGGCCGCACTTGCCCGTGCGGCCTTTTTGCTTTGCGTGACATCTCCCGCAACCGCGCTGGCAAGGGCATGTGCTTGAATGTTTTCAACTTGCCGTTTCAGGCTTCGGCAGGTTCAGCCTGAGCCACAACCAGGACCGGGACTCATGCTGAGCTTGTCGAAGCATGAGCTTGTCGAAGCATGAGCTTGTCGAAGCATGAGCCTGTAGAAGCCTGAGCCTGTAGAAGCCTGAGCCTCTCTAAGCCTGAGGCCGCATGGCTCGAAGTACAGTCCGGATTAGGCCGCCTGGTCGCGCCGCACGCCGATCTCGCGCTTCACCCGTTCGGCGAGCTGGCTAATGGTAAATGGCTTCGGCAGGAAGGTTATCTCCCGTTCCTCGTCGATGGCGGCGGCAAGGTCCCGTTCGGCATAGCCCGAAATGAACATGATGCGCGCATGGCCGAGATAGTCGCGGGCCTCCCGGATCAGGGTAGGTCCGTCCATGCCCGGCATCACGACATCCGAGATGACGAGGTCGAACGAGCGGGGGCTCTCCTTCAGGATCGCCAGCGCCTCCTCGCCGTCCGGGGCTTCCCGGACATCATAGCCGCGCGAGGTCAGGAGCTGGGCGGCGATGCCCCGCACGCTGTCCTCGTCCTCGACGATGAGGATGCGTCCCCGTCCGGCCATGTCGACCGGGCGCGGGCCGGGGCGCGTGCGAACGCCGGGCTCCGGTTCCTCCGCCTCGGGAATCTCGGCCGGATCGAGCGCCGGCAGGTAGAGCTGGAAGGTCGTGCCCTTGCCGACTTCCGAGATCGGGCAGATATATCCGCCCGACTGCTTGATGATGCCGTACACCGTGGCAAGGCCGAGGCCGGTGCCGAGCCCGGCTTCCTTGGTCGTGAAGAAGGGCTGGAAGATCTCCTTCAGCAGGGCCTGCGGAATGCCGCAGCCGGTGTCCTCGACCTCGATCAGGGCATAGTCGCCCTGCTCGACGAAATCGAAGCCCCGCTCATGGGCATCGGCCGCCGTCGCCCGGCTCGTGCGGATCGTCAGCCGCCCGCCATTGCCGTCCGCCAGCATGGCGTCGCGGGCATTGGTCGCGAGGTTGATGATTGCCGTCTCGAGCTGGTTCTTGTCGACGCGCACGCGCGGCAGGTTGCGGCCGTGGCTGATCTCGAGATCGACCCGCTCGTCGACGATCTGGCGCAGGAGCACATAGAACTCCGACAGCGTGTCGGTCAGGTTCAGCACTTCGCGCTTGAAGGTCTGCTGGCGCGAATAGGCGAGCAGCGTATGCACCAGTTCGGCCGCCCGGTGCGACAGGTCGGAGATCAGCTTCAGCTCGACAAAGGTCGGGTCGCCGACCGGGTGACGCATCATCAGCTTGCCGGTGCTGAGGATGATGCCGGTCAGCACATTGTTGAAATTGTGCGCCACTTCCCCCGCAAGCTGGCCGATGGCGTGCATCTTCTCGCTCTGCGCCAGAAGGAGTTCGAGCTTCTTCTGCTCGGTCATGTCGATGACATAGGCCATGGACGGCGAGCCCTGCGCATCGAGGACGACGAAGACCCGCGCCGTCTTCGGCTTCTCCTTGCCGGGCTTGCTGTCCGGCACGACCGTCCCGGCAAGCTTCAGCTCGACCGGCTTGTCGATGGCATCGAGAAGGCGCGCCTCGAGGCTCTCCTCCCCCTCGTCGGCGAGGAACAGGTCGGAAAACCTGCTGCCGGGCGCGGCGCGGCCGTCGGTCAGTTCCATCAGCGCGCGGTTGGAATCGAGGATCACGGTTCCTGCGAGCGACTTGCCCTCGAGGCGGACTGCGCCGAACGGGGCGTCGTCGAACATCGGGTCGCCGTCGGGGCGCGGCGGGCGGCTGGCCGAGGCCGCCGTCAGCCGGTCGGTGCCGCCGAGCAGGCTCTGGCCATTGGAGATGACAATCGTCCGCCCGGCCGCATCGGAGCCCCGTCCGCTCCATGTCGTCAGGGTCTGCACCGGAACCTCGACCCCGTCCCGGGCGCGGATGCGGATGTCCGCCCGGCCGGGCGCGCCGGTCTTGCGCTCCCGCCGCAGGAGCTTGACGAATTCCGGGCGCATGATGTCGTCGATGCGCACATTGGCCGCGGTTTCCGGCAGGCCGATCAGCTCGCGCAGCCATGCATTGGCATAGGTGATCGTGCCGTCCGGCCGCGACGCGAAGAAGCCCATGGGCGCATCCTCGACATAGAGCGCCTTCATGTCCGCCGCGCCGGTTGCCTCCTGCGAGCCGGCGATGCGGCGCAGCCGCCACAGCACCCGTTCGCGCGGCAGGGGCGAGACGCTGATCTCGAACTGCACCGGCAGCCCGTCCTCGCCGAGCGTGATCGCCGGCAGGACCTCGCGGCGCGCCTCGCCGGCCTTGGCCGACTTTGACAGGCGGAAGACCGGCGCGGCCAGGCCGGGGCTTGCCCCGAACAGGCGGTCGACGGTCGGCGCCCGGCCGATGTCGCTGACGCCGGCGACCATGCTCGCCGACAGGTCGCGATAGGCGTCATTGGCGGCAACGACCGCCCCGCCGCGCTCGGTGATGAGGACCGCCTCGTCGAGCGCGCTGATCCAGGTGAATTTCGGCGAACTGGCCGAGATCGCCGTCTCGGCGAGGCCGCGCTCCGGGAACAGGCCGAGCCGGCGGCCGGCCCCGCGCACGAGCCAAAGCATGGCGACGAGCCCGAACGCCCCCATGGCGATCATTGTCACGAGCCAGGTTGCCCCGCCTGCCGACGGCCAGGCGAGCGCCACGCACGCCGCCGCGACCGCGAGCAGCAGGAGGCCCCAGAAGGCAAGCTGCATATAGTCGATCCCGGGCTTCGGCCCCTCGCGGCCGGCCCCGTCCGGGGCCTGGCCCGGCTCGATGTCTGCGGCGTCGGGATCGGTCAGGTCGTCGGGGTTCATGGCAGGCTCTTTTCTCTGCCTCCCCGCCCAGGGGCGATTCGGAGGCCTTCAACACAAGGTCCCATCTGCGGCTGCGACCGCCGGGGACGCAACAGGGCACCATGGCGTTTTGTACAATTCCGAAGGTTAACGAAACCGAAAAAGAGGTTAAGACTCGTCCCCTGAACTCGACCGATGACGGAGCACATGCATGACCAGAACACTGACCGGGATCGCCTTTGTCCTGGCGCTCGCCGCCTGCGACACCTTGCCGTCCCTGCCCTGGGCGACCGAACGCGCCGCGCCCGACGCGCCCGCAGGCCCTTCTCCGGAGGTCGTCGCCGCAGAAAGCGCGCGCCTCAATGCCTTCTTCGAGGCAAATTACCAGGCGGACATCGCCCGCAGCCCGATGCAGCAGACGGCCCTCGGCATCAAGACCGACTATGACAAATGGGATGATGCAAGCGAGGCGGCGGCCATCCTCAACATCGAGATCAGGCGCGCGAATGTCGCCGCGATGCAGGCGGGCTTCGACCCGGCCCTGCTCGACGCCCAGGCCAAGCTCTCCTGGCGCCTCGCCGAATACGAACTGGAACAGGCCGAGCGCAACTTCGCCTGGCGCGGCAACACCTATGTCTTCACCCAGATGCGCGGCCAGCATGCCGCCATTCCGGCCTTCCTCATAAACCAGCACCGGATCGCGTCGAAAGCCGATGCGGAGGCCTATGTCGCCCGCCTGAACGGCATTCCGGTCTTCCTCGGCACGCATCGCGAGCGGGCCGCGGCGGCCGCCAGGAAAGGCGTCCTGCCGCCGCGCTTCGTGTTCGATTACACGATCGAGGCGGCCGGGAACATTGTCACCGGCTATCCCTTCGGCGGGGCCTCCCCGGACGAGCCGAGCCCGCTGATGGAGGACTTCCGCGCCAAGGTCGACAAGCTCGTCGCCGACGAGGTCATCACGAATGGCGAAGCGTCCGAACTGCGCGCCGCCGCAGACCTTGCCTTGCGCAATGCCGTCGAGCCCGCCTACCGCCAGCTCATTGCCGCGCTCGAAGCCCAGCGCGAGCTGGCCGGCACCGATGACGGCGTCTGGCGGTTCGAGAACGGCGGCGACTATTATGCCGCCCGCCTCGCCGACATGACGACAACCGACATGACCGCCGCCGAAATCCACGACCTCGGCCTGGCCGAAATGGACCGCATCCACGGCGAGATGGAGCTCATCATGCAGGCGGTCGGCTTCGAGGGCAGCCTGCAGGACTTTTTCGGGTTCATGCGCACCGACCCGCAATTCTACAAGCCGGACACGCCGGAAGGCAAAGCCGAGTATCTTGCCGAGGCGACAGCGCTGATAGACGACATGCGCACGCAATTGCCGCTGATGTTCAACACGTTCCCGAAGGCCGACATGGTCGTGAAGGCGGTCGAGCCCTTCCGCGAGCGCGGCGCCGGCAAGGCCTTCTACCAGCGCCCGGCCCCGGACGGCTCCAGGCCCGGCACCTATTATGCCAATCTCTACCGCATGGACGCCATGCCGACCTACCAGATGGCGGCGCTTGCCTATCATGAGGGCATTCCGGGCCACCACATGCAGATCGCCATTGCGCAGGAACTCGAAGGCATTCCGAGCTTCCGCAAGTTTGGCGACTACACGCCCTATTCGGAGGGCTGGGGCCTTTATACCGAGCTCCTGCCGAAGGAACTCGGCTTCTACGAGGACCCCTATTCGGACTTCGGCCGCCTCGCCATGGAGCTCTGGCGCGCCGCCCGGCTCGTCGTCGATACCGGCCTGCACGACAAGCGCTGGACGCGCGAGGAAGCCATTGCCTACCTGATTGAGAACACGCCAAACCCCGAGAGCGACTGCGTCAAGGCGATCGAGCGCTATATCGTGATGCCCGGCCAGGCAACGGCCTACAAGATCGGCATGCTGAAGATCCTCGAGCTTCGGGAGCGCGCAAAGGAAGCGTTCGGCGAGGACTTCTCGCTCGCCGACTATCACGATGTCATCCTGCGCAATGGCCCGGTGCCGCTCGCCATCCTCGAAGAGCAGGTCGATGCCTGGATCGCCGCCGAAACGAGGGCCGGTTAGAGCGTTTCAGCCTTCAGCGGAAACTCGGGCAGGCGACAAGCCTCGCCCGGTCAGCCCGGCGGGTCCTGCCGCGCCGCCCGTGCCAGCTTGCGCACCTCGGCGCGCAGTTCCGCCTCGGTCATCGCCAGAACGTTCGCCCGGGCCGCTTCGGACGCGGTCGGCGGGCGGGGCCCCAGCGCCTCGACGCGCCGCTGCAGCCGGGCGAGCCGGTCGGCTGCGCGCAGCGCCGCCTCGGCCTCCGTCAGCCGCCCGCGCCGGTAATGCTCGACAGCCTGCGCCTGAAGTCCTTCGATCTCTCCGGACGATCGCCTCTCCCGGCCGGCATCCATGATGGCGGCAAGTCCTGACCCCTCGGTCCGCCCCCGGCCGTCGCGCGCAAACCAGGGGCGCGGCAGGGGTGCAAGGCCCGCCGCCTCCCGCGCAAGGTCCTTCAGCCGCCAGCGCCCCTGTGCGGCCCAGGTGCTGATCGCCGCGCGCGAGACGCCGAGCGCCCGGGCCGTCTCCGACAGCGACGCCCCGGCCCGCACCCGCCGCTCCGCCTCGGCGACCGTCAGGGCGCGCGCATCAGGTCGTTCAGGCCGGTCCGGCAACACGTCGCTCATGGACAGGAGACTAAGCCGGAGTTGCGACCGGTCGGATAGGTTCTGACCTGCTCGCCGCCGTAATCCACTGCCAGACTTTAAGCATGGATCAGGCACAGCTTGTCTATGGCACACGCAACCACATTCCCATCCTTGGGAGCCCAGGTAAATTATAATTATATTAATATATATACTAAATATTATTCAGGCAATCAATTATTATTGCTTTGTCCGCAGGGGTGATTGTCTTGCTTGCTTCTACGGTTTTCACAATCGCCTTGATCGCTCCGGCTGAAAGTCGGCCCAATATGGAATCGACGCGCAAGCTCTCTTCGATTGAGGTATCATCGATTTCAAGCGGACCATTGCATTCCACATGGCTGTCATGAAGCAAGAATGAGTGCTCGGCCTTGGATATGAAGACGCAGGGCTTCCATTGGGACTTTGTATTTATGCGGAAAAAGAGACCTTGCTCAGGACAAAGACATACACACATTTTCCTCTTGCGCGGGCGTATCGTTCCATCGTACAGCCAGATAACATCGCCCGGAGACATCATAGACGAAGCTTGTGTCCTGCTTCCTTGAGATATTCAACTTTCTCTTGGTAGTCGTCGACCCCTATCAGCATGTCTTCGTATCGCATTCTTCCCAGACGCGCGGTATGCCAGTCCGCTTGATGTGTTGCTTCAGTTCGAGCATCAAAGTTCAGCTCCCTGCAATATGAATGCGCTACGCGAATTTCCTCGATATCGCTATCGGACAAATTCGACATGTCGGGCTGGCACTTATTCATTAGAGGATGCCTTAACGCAAGCCTGTAGCCCCTGAGCATCCAAGGAAATTCTTCCAGTCCGAGTTCGGCAAGCCAGTAGTTTTCACCTTTGGCCATTTCGTAAATTTCCAGCGGGACAGGGCCAAACCGCATAGCCTTGTATTCTGCGCCAAAAACAGGCCGGGTATGCTTGCGCATATGCTCCTTGTCAGCGAGGTAGCAGGTCTTGAGCAAGGTATGCAGATCTATTTCCGGCTGCTCGCAGACCAGGTAATGTATTGCGGTCAAAGCCTTGCCCGCTGCAAATTTGAATTTGATGTCAGTCATGCATCACTATAACCAAATTCTCTGATAAGAATCAATGAACTAAATTTATCGTCTTTTCAGGGATGTCATCGACTTCGCTGCCCGATCTCGCAACTACGGGCAAGGTCTCGACGCATCCGGGCTATCGTTTCGAGACCTGATCCAATGGTTCGTCAGGTTCATTGAATTCGGTCACGCAGCCGCCGTTCCGTCTTGGAGACCGGCATGGCACGCGCGCCGACCAGCCTTCGCAGGTCAGGCGACATCACACCAGGCGAAGAGACTAGGCCCGGAACGCTCCCGGTCGGATAGACTGCCCTGAGCCCCCCGCTCGTCTGTCCCACCTGTCCCACCCCTGTCCCACCCGGTGTCCCACCGCCTGTCCCACCGAGGCACTTATCCCCCGTCTTCCGGCACGGTCAGGGCGCGAAGGTCCGCCGCGCTTCCGGCAAAGGCATTGAGGTCGACGGGGCCGGAAATGCCGCGCCGCCGGCCCCGGTCCGTATGCTGCCAGAAGAGCCAGGTCCCGGGCCCGAAATCCGGTTGTCCGGAGAGCGAGCGGAGCCAGTAGCGGGAGGCCGGAACCCGCCCGCCGAGATGCGCCTCGTAAAAGCTCCGATTGGTGTAGAGGATGGGTTCGGCCCCGGTCGCGCGCTCGATTATCGCCATGAAATCAGAGATCTCGCGCGCCGGATCTGCCACCCGCTCCCCGTCCCGGCAGGGGCCTGCATGCTCGGCGTCGAGCGCCGGGGCGAGCGTGCCGGAAAGGTCCCCGGCGGCGGCGAGGAAGTGCCGCGCCTGCGCCGCGCCGGGCGCGCACAGCGTGAAGTAATGATAGGCCCCGCGCAGCACGCCCGCCCGCCGCGCCTCGCGCCAGTTGCGGGCAAACTCCGGATCGACATGGCCCGTCCCCTCGGTCGCCTTGATGAAGGCGAAGGCAACCTCGTCCCCGGCGACCGCAACCCAGTCGATCCGGCCCTGGTACCGGGCGACATCTATCCCGTGGAGATAAGGCGTGTCCGCCGGCTCCGGTGCGGCCGGCGGAACCGTCCGGGGCCCTGCGGAGGCAAGGACAAGGGCGATGCCCGCCCCGGCCAGGCCGGCGCAAATCCCTGTCAGCACGAGACCCTTGAGCCGCATCAATCCTCCGGACCCTGCCTGCCCGCCAAGTCTCGCGCACCAAGGCGGCGGGACGAGGGTCAGGACATGTCAATCCGGCCGCATGCGTGGCGGAAAAGGCCCGCCCTGTCCCGGCTCAGACCACGTCATAGCCCCGCGCATTGATATAGTTGCGCAGTTCATCGGCACGCCGCCGCGGATCGGGGTGGGTGGACATGAACTCGGCCGGGCGCTTGCCCTCGCTCTTGGCCGCCATCAGGTCCCAGAGCCGGGGCGCCTGCGCCACCGAATAGCCCGCGCTGTGCATGTAATCGACGCCGAGCTTGTCGGCCTCGAGCTCATGCTGGCGGCTATAGGGCAACAGCACGCCGAACTGCACCGCCGCCCCGCCAAGCGCCGCAATGCCGCCGCCATAGCGGGCAAGCGTGTCGGACTGCGTGATGGCGATCTGGCCTGCCACGAGCCCGACCTGCGCGGCCGTCTGCATCGAGGCCCGTGCGGCGGCGTGGCGTCCGTCGACATGCCCCGCCTCATGGCCGAGCACGGCGGCGAGCTGGTCGTCATTCTCGGTCAGTTCGGTAATGCCGCGATACACGCCAACCTGTTGGCCGGGCATCACGAAGGCATTGACGTCCGGCGTGTCGAAAACAGCCACTTCCCATTCATTGGGATTGTAGGCAACATCCTGATTGTAGACGCTTTTCAAGGCAGCCGAACGCCCCCGCGCCGTCCGGTTCCAGACCTCGTTGACCCGGTTGGTCAGCCGCCGGTCGCTCGATTGCGGGATCTGCGTCTTCATGTCGTTCCAGGCCGATGTGGACATCGCTGCAAGCGTCGAATTGTCGAAGCCCGGCAAGATGAGTTGGTTGGCGCCCGTCACCGGGTTCGTCGTGCACGAGGCGACAATCGGAAACACGGTGCCTGCTGCCAGGCCCTGGATGATCGCCCGCCGCGACAGGCTGACCCTCGGCGCGGTTTCGTAGATCTCGTTCGGAATATCAATGCGATCAGTCATGGTGCGTTCCTTGGTTGACCCCGTTCTGGGTCACATTAACCCTGAGCCCGGCTTTGGCCAATCCAAATCCGGGCCCGCCCGGGCGTCTGCAGGTCCGGATCAGGCCGTGCCCCCGCCCCTTGCGAGCGCCTCGGCCTGGCGGCACCAGTCCGAATGGTCGGCATCGCCGATGGAAGGCAGGTTCCTGCGGATCCAGGCCCTGTTGGCCGGGCTCCAGGCGGCGATCTGCGAAAACCGCCAGATGCCGAGCCCGTTAAGCGTGTCCTTGGCCCCGGGGCCGACGCCCCGGATCAGGGTCAGGTCATCGCCGCCATCGGCCGGCTCGGCAAGCATGTCAGGCTTGGCGATCTCGCCGCCCGCATCGACCGTTGCGAGAAAGGCTTCGACCGGCGACACGCCGGCGGGGCCTGCATGGTCCGCCCTGTCGCGCGGCGCGGCCGGGCCGCTTGCCGGGCCTTCGCCGCGTACCGTGTCGCCATCGACATAGGCGAGCCGGCCTTCGAGATAGCGGTTGCGCCAGCGCAGGCGGGCGAGTTCCTGCTCGATCTCGTTCGGCCCGTCCGCTGCGGCTGGCAAGGCGGCGGAAGCTTCCTTGCGTTCGGCGGGGGCCGTGGCGGGGGCGTCGCGCGGTTGCAGCGGATAGGCCTCGAAATAGGCAAGCCGGGTGCGCAGATAGGCGTTTTGCCAGCGCATTTTCTCCGTTTCGGCCCCGGGTGCTTCCGGCGGTTCGGCGGGCAGACCGGGCGCTTCCGGTTGCGCCGCGTCTGCATTTTCGGGGCGGGCGGGGTCCGCCCGGGCATGATCGGCCAGACGGCTGATGTCGGCCTCGAGCGACCGGACCCGGCTTTCAAGATAGCGGTTGCGCCATTCGAGCTCCGCCCCGGCCGGGTTGACCGCCGCGTCGAGCCGGGGCGGCGTGCCTGCTGCTGCAGGCCCGGCCGCCGCTGCCGGTGCGGTCGCGGGCGGCGTCACCTCCCGCTTCTCCTTCAGGCGGCGCATTTCCTCGCGCGATTCGGCGAGTGCCGCGTTCAGGCTCGCGACTTTCGATTCGCGCGCGACGAGTTCCTGGCGCAGCGCCTCGTCGCCGGCCGTGCTCGCGGCACCGATGCCGCGCCGCTGGGCCGCATACAGCCCGTCGAGTTCGGCGCGCGTCTGGTCCAGCTCGGTCAGGGCAATGTCCCGCTCGACAATCGCCCGGCGGGCACTCGCCTTCAGCCGCAAGCCGCGAAAACCCCAGCCGAACAGGAGGCCGAACAATGCGGCGAGGCCGATCAGCGTCCACATCTGGGCGACAAGCCATAGCATCGTTTATTACCCCTCAATCACTTTGAATTCGATCCGCCGGTTGGCGGCGCGGCCGTCCCGGGTATCATTGCTGGCGACCGGTTCGTCCGGGCCGAACCCGACAGGATCCAGACGGTCGCGCGGAATGCCGCGTGCGGCAAGGTATTCCGCCACCGCACGGGCCCGCGCCTCGCTGAGCCTGATGCTGGCGGCCCGGTCGCCGGCATTGTCGGTATGCCCGCGCACCTCGAAGGCAAGGCCTGCACAGCGACGCGCAACCGCGAGGAGCTTGTCGAGGGTCAGGCCGCTGTCCCGGCTGATGTCGGCTGATCCGCTCTCGAAGGTCACCGTGCTGGCGGCGAGCACGGCACTGAAGGCCGCCTCGCAGGCCGTCTCCGGATCGGCGGAAAGATCGATCCCGGCAATCTCCTCCACCGCCGCCTCGACGGACGAGGCCCCGAGGCTGACCGGGTAGGCGCCGGCAAGCCCGGACAGGTCTTCGCCAAGATAAGCGAGCACGCTGTCGGTCGCCTCGCCCTCGATGCGAAACCCGTCTATCTCCGGATCGAAGGCAAATATCCCGGAACGGAACTGCGCGAAATGCGGCAGGGTCACGCGGACCGCATCGAGCCAGCCGTCATGGCCATGCACCTCGAGGCGCATCTCGTCACGCACAGGACCGTCATAGTATTCCTCGGCGAGCACGAGTATCTCGTTGCGCTCGGCCGGGTTGCGCACGGCCCCTGACAAAACGAGCGCGTCACCGTCGACAGCCGCCTTCCAGAGACCGCCGCCGCCAAACCGGACGGCTCCCTCGTAGGGAGCCTCCAGCATCGCCATGGCCGCAGTGATGCGCGCGCGCATCGCCTCGTCGCCGGTCTCGCCGATGAGGACGAGGCGCGAATCCGTCAGGGTTACCCTGCCCTTTTCGAGCCCTTCGAGCTGGATTAGGCCAAGCCGGGCCGCCCCCGCCCAGTCGCCGAGCGGTTCGCCGCTGCCGAGCTTCAGGTCGTTGTCGACCTCGCCGGGGGCAATCGCCTCGGCGTCCATGACGAGGCGGTCCATCACGGCGAGGGACGGGACATGTCCCGAGAGGCGCACCCGGCCTTGGGCCGTGCGCTCGGCTGACCAGACATAGGGAGAAACGGGCGGCGCGGCCGCGATCTCGTCTGTCAGGACCGTGATGCCGCCGACGAAAAGCCCGCCCGCCCCTTCGGCCCGTCGCAGGGCCGCGATCGCCATTTCGGCGGAATCACGGGACGGAGACTGCCCCGAAAGGATCGCCGCCTGGCCATCCATGCGGATTTCCGTCCAGTCATGCCCGGCTTCGGCGAGGGCGGCCTCGGCACTGGCGAGCAGGCGGCCTTCGAGCGCATCGGCGCGGGTCGGTCCGCCATGGACCGCCCACCAGCCCGTCGCTGCAACCCCGGCAAGGCCGATGACGGCGACCAGGAAATCTACAAACCGCACTCTCGCGCCTTTCCCTCAAGGCCGACACCATGCTTAAGCCATGCATGAACTGAACTTTTGAAGCAAGACAGCCCTGCAGGTCGGTCAACTCGCGTGTCACAAACTTTCACAAAGATCACAAGTGCCTCGAATCCGGTCATCAAGTCCCTCAAAGGACTGGACCGGAAGAAAGTCCGCGCCGAGACGGGCCTTTTCATGGCCGAAGGCGGGCGGCTCGTGCAGCAGGGGCTCGACACTGGCTGGCAGGCAGACACGATCCTCGCCTCCACCGAGGGCCTGTCCAGGCCCCATATCCGCGCCCTCGCCGAACAGGCCGCGAGCAGCGGCGCCCGTGTGCTCGAAGTCTCGGACCGCGTGCTCGGCCAGGTCGCCCGCAAGGACAATCCGGGGTCCGTTCTCGGGGCCTTCCGACAGCAGCACCGCCCGCTTGAAAGCCTGTCGAGGCCAGGCACGGCGCTCTGGCTCGCCCTCTACGAGGTTCGCGATCCCGGCAATCTCGGGACGATCCTGCGAACGGCCGACTGTGCCGGGATCGCCGGCGTGCTCCTCGTTGGCACCTGCTGCGACCCTTACAGCATCGAGGCGGTCCGTGCCTCGATGGGCTCCATTTTCGACATGCCGTTCGCCAGTGCGAGCTTTGATGAATTGGACACATGGCGGCGCGCCGAAGGGCTCGCTCTGGTCGCCGCGAGCGTCAACGGCACCGTGCGCCACGATGCTGCCGTCTATGGGTCCCGCGCCGTCATCCTGATGGGCAATGAACAGGCCGGCCTGACGCCGGACGCCGAAGCGGCCTGCGATACGCTCTGCCTCATCCCGATGCGCGGCGGGGCCGACAGCCTCAACCTCGCACAAGCCTCGGCGATCATGGCCTATGAGGCCTGGCGCCAGCAGGGCTATCCGGGCGCAAAAGCCCTGACAGCATGAAGACCGAGACCCGCCTTCTTGTCGCCGACGACTGGCCGTCTGGCCCGGCTGGCTATGCCCTGATCGACAGCGGCCATGGCCAGAAACTCGAACGCTTCGGCACGCAGACCGTGATCCGCCCGGACCCGCAGGCGTTCTGGACCCCTGCCCGCCCGGTCGAAAGCTGGACGAGCGATGCCCGCTTCGATGCCAAGGCCGGGGACGACGAGCGCGGCAACTGGATCCTGGCCAACCCTGCTGCGCCCGACACCTGGCCGATGGAATGGAACGGGCTCCGCTTCGAGGTTCGCCGCACGCCGTTTCGCCATCTCGGAGTCTTCCAGGAACACTCGGTCCACTGGCGCTTCGCGCAGGACGCCATCCGGCGCGCCGGGCGGCCTGTGAAAGTCCTCAACCTCTTCGGCTATACCGGGATGATGTCGCTCGCCTGCGCCGCCTCAGGGGCTGAAGTCGTCCATCTCGACGCAAGCCCGAAATCGAACGGCTATGGCAAGGCGAACCAGACCCTGTCCGGCCTCGACCACCGCACGATCCGATGGATCGCTGACGACGCCATGAAATTCGTCGCCCGCGAAGTGCGCCGCGGCAATGCCTATGACGCCATCATTCTCGACCCGCCGAAATTCGGGCGCGGTCCGAAGAACGAGACCTGGCGCTTCGAGGAGGACTTCCCGGCCTTGATCGATGCCGTCCGCGCCCTGCTCTCGCCCGATCCGCTCTTCGTCATCGTCACGGCCTATGCTGTGCGCCTGTCCTATCTTGCCCTCGCCCAGACGGTCGCCGACCGCGTCTCCCACCTTGGCGGCACGCTCGAAACCGGCGAAATGGCCCTGCCCCAGCAAGGCTCGGACCGGCTCCTGCCGACCGCGCTCTATGCCCGCTGGTTCAGCGCCTGACGGGGTTGTAATGCGGTGTTGAGTTGCCGTTCATGTGTTTGGCGGCACAATGATTGCTGTGCCGGAGCGGTAACCGGCCTAGGTCGATTAACATTACATCTCGGGACCCTGCCATGCTCCGACGCTTCTGCGCCCTTGCTGCCCTCCTTGCTCTGGCCCCTTTTGCCGCCCTTGCCGGACCGATCGACTATGACCGGCTGGAAGAACGCTTCGCCCTTCTTGCTGAGAAGCCGGACATGGTCGGGCTCGCCGTCGCCATCGTCGAAAACGGTGATGTCACCTTTGCCAAGGGCTTCGGCGAGACGCATGTTGACGGCCTGCCCGTCGACGGGAATACCGTCTTCCGCTGGGCCTCGCTCTCCAAGGGCGTCGCGGCCTCCGTCACCGGACAGCTCGCGCTCGAAGGCCGACTCTCCTTCGAGGACACGGTCGCAGGCTACAACACGTCCTTGCGCCTTCCGGAAAGCGGCGAGCGTGTCGCCACCATCGGCGACGTCCTCTCCCACCAGCTCGGCATCGTCCCGAACGCCTATGACCTGCGCCTCGAGGATGGCAACGACCCGGCCGAAATCCGGCGCAGCCTCGGGGCCTTGCGGGCGACCTGCACGATCGGCGACTGCCACACCTACCAGAATGTAGCCTTCGACGTGATGACCGAAATCATCGGCAGGGTGACCGGCCAGGACTATCACGCCTTCGTCGCCGAGCGCCTGTTCGCCCCGCTCGGCATGACGACCGCAAGTCTTGACCGGGACGGCCTCTTGTCCTCCGGCAACTGGGCCCGCGCCCACCAGCAGCGCCGGGGCCAGGCCCGCCCGCAGCTCGCAGTGGTCAATGATGCCTATTACAATGTTCCGGCCGCTGGCGGGGTGAACTCGTCGATCCTGGACCTCGCCGAATACATGCGCGCCCAGATGGGCCTGCGCCCGGATGTCCTCTCCCCGGAACTCCTCGGCGTCCTGCACGCCCCGCGCATCGAGACCCTGCGCGAACGCCGTTCCCAGTCCCGCCGCTATGGCTGGCGCCTGAAGAATGCCGGATATGCCTATGGCTGGCGCACTTATGACTATGTCGGCGAGCACCGCGTTGTCGGACATCGCGGGGCCGTGCGCGGCTACCGGTCGATGATCCTGTTCGACCCGGTGCGCCAGACCGGCGTGGCCGTCCTGTGGAATTCAGGCTCCAACAAGCCGGTAGGCATCCAGTACGAAGTGATGGACATGGTCTACGACCTGCCGGTCACCGACTGGCTGGAACTCGAACCCCTGACCGGGAGCGCCGCCATAGGTGCCCGATAGCGGCTTGCCGGACCTTCACGGTGTCATCCATGAATTTGCGTCGGCAAATATCCGGGACCGAGGAATTTTGGTCGCGGCTGTCCGCTACGCTTTCCAGCTTCCTCTGGAACGGGATGGCAATTTCGCTGCCGCTCCGGCCATCAGCCTTTCGAGCTGAAGAGCGAACTCAGTGCCTCGGAGCGGCCGTCTCCGCCGGATCCCCGGCGGCGACGACGGCGGCGCATCCGGCTCTGCAGGTAGTCGCGCGACACATCGACGGGATTGGCATCGGCTCGCCCTGCCCGCAATTCCTCGCGGTTGATGCAGAAGTCGGAATAGGCTTCCATTTCCGGTTCGAGTTCGGCGGCGACAAGCTCGATCATGATCGCATCGTCAAGGAAGCCGATGCCGGGCACGCGGTCCGGGATCAGGTCTGCCGGATCAGCGAAATAGGCGAGCATGTCCAGGACATGTTCGCGGTCATCGCCTTCAAGCTTCCAGTCCCTGTCGGTCAGCATGGCGATCAGCGTTTTCAGCTTGTTGATGCGCTCGACCACATAGTTCGGCGGGGAGGATTTCAGGGCTTCGGCGACCAGCGCGTCCGCGCTGCTCATGACTTTCGCTTCGTCGCGAAACTTCCAGGCCTTGCGCGACGCGTGTAGCCGTTCACGGAAATAAGCGAGGTCGTCCTGGTTCAGGTCAAACTCGATCCGCAGCGTCGGCGCAGCATCAACGGTCATGGCAACTCCCCCTCGTTGTATCGGCGCACAGTGCCACATTGGATGGCAAGCGCAAGCGCTTTGCAAACAGGGCGCTAATGCTCATCGGTCCGCGCTCAAGCCTCGATCGAGGCATAGACAAGCTGCTGGAATTGCGGCCGGATCGGATAGGTCGAGGACGGGATGAGCTGGGTCATCTGGATGCCGATGATCTCCTCGACCGGGTCGATCCAGAAATAGGTCGAGGCGAGCCCGCCCCAGGCAAATGTGCCGACCGAGCCCGGCTGGGCCGCCTCGACCGGGTCGATCATGACGCTGCCGAGAAGGCCAAACCCGTTGCCCTCCATGCGCGCCTCGGAAAACGTCCGGTCGCCCATGCCGAGGATCGTGCTTCCGCCCGGCAGATGGTTCTCGGTCATGTACTCGACCGTTTTCGGGCTGAGCAGCCGGTGTCCGTTCAGGCTGCCGCCATTGAGCAGCATGCGCGCGAACTGGTGATAGTCATGCAAGGTAGAGACGAGCCCGCCACCCGCATTGAGGAGCGGCGGCTGGGTCCGGTAAGCCTTCGAGGCCGCCCCGCCACCATCGGAGAGCACTGTCTCGCCGGTCGCTGCATCCTTGGCATAGCAGGTTGCCAGGCGGGGGAGCTTCTCCTCCGGCACGAAGAAGTCCGTGTCCGGCATGCCGAGCGGCCCGAAAATTCGTGTCCGGAAGAATACGTCGAGCGTCTGCCCGGACACGACCTCGACAATCGCGCCGAGCACGTCGATCGAGTGGCCATAATTCCAGCGCGTCCCCGGCGTGAAGACCAGCGGCAGGGCGGCAATCCGGGCGGCCTGCTCGCGCAGGGTCTCGTCCGGCCGGCCAATCTTCTCGCGCCGGTAGATCGCATCGACATGGTTCTGGAAAAGGAAGCCATAAGTGATGCCGGACGTATGGGTGAACAGGTCCCGCACGGTCATCGCCCGGTCCGGCTCCTTCAGTTGCGGGGCCTCCGCCGTGCCGCCATTCCAGACCTTCACGTCGGCATATTCCGGCAGGTAGCGCGAGACGGCATGTTCGAGCCGGAGCGCCCCTTCCTCGAACAGCATCATCGCGGCAACGCAGGTCACCGGCTTGGTCATGGAATAGATCCGGTAGATCGTGTCTTCGGTGATCGGCGCGCCGGTCTCCCAGTCCATCACGCCCTGCAAGGCGAGGTGGGCAACCTCCCCGCCCCGGCTGACCAGCGTCGCAAGGCAGGGCAGCCGCTTCGTGTCGAGATAGGGCTGGAAGAAGCCCGGTATCCGCGCCAGCCGCGACGGCGACAGGCCAAGCTCGTCTGCAGGCGTGAGATGTGTCGTGTCGGGCATGTCGGTGAGCCTCCTTGCATGTCTCGGTCCGGCAGGGACCACGCCCCTACCGTGCAGGCATTTTCGGCAAAGTCCATACGGCGCGGGTTGAACCCCTGAGCCTCGTCCTTAAGCTCCCTGGTGCCTAGTCAAGAACATGATGGAGGGATGGGGCATGACAATCGAACACATTCTGAGCCTTGCCGGAGACCTGATCACGATCATCGGCCTGCCGATCGGCCTGCTCGGGCTCTGGCTCTCATCGCGCACGGCAGCGAAATCCCGCGACGTGCAGGTCGTCCTCAACATGATCGAAAGCTTCCAGCACCGCTGGGACCAGTCCTGGGCAGCAACGCTGCGCCGGGTCGAAGCCTTGCGGACCAATAGCGACATGGAGCCCTTGCCTGAAGACGTCGAGGACGATTTCCGCAGCCTTCTCAACTGGATCGACTGGCTGGGATCGCTCCAGAAAAGCCGTCTCCTCAACCGCCCGGACGCCATTCTGGAATCCCTCAGCCCGCCGATTTCCCGCGCCCTGACAGCCGGGGCTCCGCTCATCCGGAACGATGAAGAAACCCACGGACCGAAATTCTGGTCAGGCCTGCGTCATCTCGAAAAGCAGATCAGAGCGTAGCTTGCGAGTTTAGGCAACTATCAGCTTGCGACTTGTTTTAGGTATTCCCGCAGGTCCCTGAACAATCTAGCTCTGGAGTAAATATCTAGCGCGCGCTGGCCGGTTAGCATCGCAGACGAAAACACTGGAACTCTAGATTTATTTACGATTAAAATATGCCTGGCCATGTCCGCATCTTCTTCGCAATCAAAATGCTCAATAAATATCTTGGCGGCGCTAGCGTTTCCTATTATAATAGCGCGCGGATTTACAAATTTGATTGCCATCCTGAGTACAGAAAGCTGATCATCAAAAAACTTTGGAAAGCCTTGCCTCATTGCAGTCAGCACGGCTTGGCTGGTCTCTCTTACTTGAAAGAGGTCAAGATGTTCCCATTTCACGTCCAAATCAGACGACCAGTCTCTATGAAATCGAAAGTAGGAGTAGTTTTGCCTGGACCAGCTACCTAATTCTTTCTCTCTTACCATGCAGAACGTATCTCTATTGCCCCAAGAATAATAATCCGATGCATTTTCAATATTGTGCCCTAATTGCACGTGAGCCTTCTGGATGGCGGAAACGCTGAACGACGGATTCATGCCAACAAATAGCAATCCTACATTCTCTTCCAAATCAGAAAAATACGTTGGAACGAGAAGATTCTCTTGAATTTTGGCTTGCGACATCCAGAGTTCATCTAACTTACTATTTAGTGCTTGCTCGATATAAGCCATCTCTCAAATCTCCCCCTTGCCCGCCGCTCTCGCAAGTTCCCGCGCGATGATGATCTGCTGGATTTGCGTCGTGCCTTCATAGAGCCGGAAGATGCGCGCGTCGCGATAGAAGCGCTCGATGCCATGATGCGCAACAGAGCCTGC